>JAPPHD010000127.1 GCA_028821125.1 Gammaproteobacteria bacterium | reverse complement strand
TTAAAGGTGCCGGATGTCCGCACCGCACACCCACTCTCTCCCTGCGAACGGCGGGTGTTCCCTGTACGTCAGCGCGCCGGCGCGCCGGGTTGCCGACTTGCATCCGGAGTTTCCGCGCCGGAACGGCCGTCGCTTTCACGCGCGTGAAAGCAGCGCGTCGATTTCGGTGCCAGCACTCGATGCGGTAGCTGCGAGCACCGCATTCAGCGAATCGAAATCCGGGTGACCGCAAGCGTTCGCAACGAGAGACCTGACCTTGGGCCCTGCCGCGCTCAACTCGAAGCCTTCGTTGCCGATGAGGTGCGTGATTCCCTGCAGGTCGCGCCACATGGCCGCGGCCCGGGCAAGCGGTTCTATCCCGGCCTGGTTGAACACCTCCGTCGCCGTAGGGGCAGAAGCCTCGAGATCGCCTTCGCCGTCCGTGCCATCCGCGCTTTTTGTGCTGTTTGTCAATTCTGTCAATTCTGCCAATTCTGTCAATTGCAGGAATCGAGCCGCCTTCTCGATGTCGTCAAGCCCGCCGCGCATGTGGGTGTAGCTGAGCGCGGCTGTCTCGCCGGGATCCTTCGGCGGTTCGCGCAGCCGGTCGATCAGGCGCTCGTTGTCGCCGCACTCGGCGAGGAGTCCGCGCCGGACTTCGCTGAAACGCTTGCCGATTTCGGAATCGCCGCACTCGAACAGGCAGCGCGCCCTGGTCAGGACAGGGATGGCACCGGAAGCGGGATCTGCGAACCGCCCGGCCAGCTCGGACAGCGCCAGCGCAGGTTGGGAACCCGCATCACCAGGGCCGGCAGAAAACAACAGGTTGTCCTGGCCCAGCCCGGATAGGGTTATCCGGAACTGTTCGCACAGGCGTTCGATTTCGTCGGTTCCCGATTCGTCATGGACAAACAACACTTCGATCACCAAGCCGGGATAGGCTTCCCGGCTGGCGAGATCACCCACGGCAATGGCAGCGACGCCGCCTGCGCCCAGTGAACCACGCCGGTCCTCAAAGTCAGCAACCACGGCAGCCAGTACGGACGATATCGACGCTTCAGCGAGATTGGACAGTGCAATCCGAGCCTCCTGTGGCGTGAGGTTGCCGCGCACCACGTGCATGCCGATCTGAAATGCCTTGTCGTTGGTCCAGTTGCGCACGATTTCAGCGGAATCCCTGGCATCGGCCATGGGCAGTTCGGCTATCAGCTCCTTCATTTCCTGAACGCCCATCTCCAGCGTCCAATAGAGTCTCGCGAGCCCGCGCCGCGCAATCGCCTCGTAGTCCTGATCCGGCATGAAACCCTTCGGCAGATCGAGATCGGTGAATTCCCGGTCCTGCAGGTTTTCAAGAAGCTCGGGGTTGCGCTCGATCCAACCGGCCAGTCGCGGAGCGGCGCCGAAGATCTCGACGATCGCTTCGAAGGCTTCGGGTCGCGCCGCGGCGATCGGGCTGTCGTAGGCGCTCCAGTCATCGATCTCCGGATAGAAATGCTTGCGCCATTGATCCACCAGCGGATCCATCTTCTCGAACCAGCGCTTCGGCCGCAGCACGATGTTCATCATGTCGCCGTAGGTCCCCGGCAACTCCGGCGATTCACCGGGATCGTGAACCTGCAGCAGCGGGTAGTGGCGGGTCGCCATCGCATGATGGTCCGCATGGCGCTGCATGTTGAAGAACATCCAGTTGCTGAATTTCCAGTCGGCGCTCCAGGAATGGCGTGGCATCACCTTTTCCCACCGGCCGTTCGGCAGGCGGACGCGGCGCAGGCCGTAGTGCTGGAAGTAGTTGCTGATTTTCATCGAGAAGACGCAGGAATAGCCCAGGAAGGCAAAGACCAGAACCGCCCAGATCCCGCTCATCCAGAACACCAGCCCATACCAGAACGCCAGGCCCATGCCGTAGCGCCAGAACGGGTTGCTGTAGTGCCACCGGGACAGGCGCCGCCGCGCCAGGCGCTCGCCAGAGACTTTCCAGGAATTGGTGAGGTTGCTGATGATTTCCCTCGGAAAATACCTCCAGAAGCTCTCCCCTTTCGGCGCGGAACCCACGTCATGCGGTGTGCCGACCTTGGCATGGTGGATATAGACATGTTCCGTGGCGTATTGCGGATAGGAAGCGGAAGCGAGCAGGAATTCGCCGAGCCGCCGTTCCCAGGTGGAGCGCCGATGAACCAGTTCGTGGCCGACCACGAATACGGCCTGGGCTTCCATGGTCAGGATGATCGCCAGGACCACGTCCTCCCAGATTGCGAACGGATTCGCGACAAGGATCTGCCACAGGCCGAAGATGAGTGTCGGTGGCCACAGGAGTGCCCATCCCCATACGGGCAGGTTGTGCCACAGAAGCCGGCGTTGCGGCGTATTCGCCGGGTCCATGTTGCGCCCGTCGCGACCGAGCACCCGGTCCAGCGGCCCCGCGACACTCATGAACAGGAATGCGGGCAACAGCCACCAGCCGCCATGGAGCGCGGCGAGAAAAATCAACGGAAAAATGCCCAGAGGCAGATAGTGCGGCAGGGCGTTACGGATCGACGGCTCGATGTGCTGCGCGATGTCAGCCCCGTCTGCGCCCAAGGCACCTCCTGCGGCTGTATCCTGCGGCATGGCAGCTTCTCTGGTGGACGATTGCTCCCTTATATCGGGGTTTATGGTACCACCGGACCAGGTAATCCGCCGACCGTTCAGGCACTCAGGGTCTCGACGAGCCTCTCCATGGCTTCGATGCAGAACGCGGAGGTAACGGATTCGGAACCATGGCCGATCTGCCCGATGCTGCCCCACTTCAGCGACCGGTCACCGAACGCGAGAAGCTCCGGCCAACTGCCGTCCTCCCGTTGCGAACCGATGAATGTCTCCAGTTCACGTTTCGCATCGGTGCTTTCAAGGCATCCAAGGCATCCGATATTGAAGAGCGCGGAGACTGCCTGGGCGGTCTGAAAGACGTTGCCGAAGCCTTCCCGCTCGTCCCGCAAATCCAGGATTCGGTCGGCAAGCACGGGGCGCAGTCCATCGAGGGCGGGTTGCGTACGGATCATGGCGCGGGAGGCTGCATAGTAGAGCGACACCATGTCCGGGTACCATTTGGAGGAGCCCTCGAGGTTGCCTTCGGTAATCGAGGCTTCCAGCCACGCCTGCGCACTCCTGGTTTCCGGACAGTCGCCCAGGTAGGCGATGACGTTCGCATTGACGACGGGGTCGGCTTCGATTCGAAATCTGGATACTACGTCGGGCTCGCCCTCAGCCAGCACCCAGGTCATGAAAAGACCGTCCTCGTCGCGATTCGCCTTCATTTGAGATACGTTTCTTCCGAGCAGTATCCAGGGGTGGGACGGCGGGTCTGCAAGAACGAGCGAACAGAGCGCGCTGCTGTCGAGATCCTGGGGCAGATGGCGGTAGTAGCGCCACAACCCCGGATACTCCATGGTGTCGACCAGGTACTTCCTGGTCGCGGCGCAGATGGCCTTGGCCTCGGCTTCTTCGCTGCTTTCCAGGGCAAGTACGCAGAACGCTGAGATAAAAGGCGGTCTTTCGAAATGGCGCGGGATTTTCCGGTCCGCCACATTGAACCGGATGCAGTGCCAGGCCCCGTTTTCGTTGATCGTTGAGGCCAGGAAGGCGAGACCGCGGCGGATGCTCTCCCTGCCCGCCTGCGCCAGCGCCTCGGACGTATGGAAATCGCCCCGTTCAGCCGCCGGTTTCGGGGCGGCGGGACGCATGGGAGGCGCGGGATCGTACATGGTCTTCTTCAGGAACTCGAGCGAGGTTGCGCCGGTTCTCGCCTCCTCCCGTTCTTCGTCGCTGAACCTGCCTTGCGGCGGAAGCACCAGGTGCGTCACGGCATCCGATTCTTCGTGAACCTGGATTTCCCGGCCGTCGGCCAGCGTCACCCCGAACTCCCGCTCAATAGCGTCTTTCGGGTCCGCGAGCAGGCGCGCACGAAACTCGCTGTCTTGCACCGCTCTTGACAGCAGGCGTTCGGTTGCGTCGATTCGCTCCCTCATCGACCGATCCTGCTCAGGCGATCTGCCTGCTGACCAATTCCCTGAAAATGCCCTCTACTTCCATGAGTTCCTCGAAAGAGCCGCTTTGCACGACTCTGCCGGCCTGCAGAACGTAGATGCGGTCGGCCTGTTCCAGCGTGGACAGGCGATGGGCGATGACGACCCGGGTGGAGCTCAGCTTTGCCAGGTTGCGCATGACCTCGGCCTGACTCTCGTTGTCGAGCCAGTTGGTCGCCTCGTCAAGCAGCATGATTCGCAGATTGCCGATCAGTGACCGGGCGATGGTGACCCGCTGACTCTCGCCGCCGGACAGCACACCCCCACTGGCGCCGACCATGGTCATCATGCCCATGGGCATGGCCTTGATCTCGCGTTCGATTACGGCGGTCCGGGCCGTTTCCCACACTTCTGCGGTGGTCGTTCCCTCGTGGTGCGCAACGATATTGTCCCAGAGATCCTGGGGATGGAGCCGCACCGACTGGGGCACCGCGCCGATCCTGCGGCGCACCTGTTTCAGGTTCAGGTGCCGGAGATCCCGTCCGTCGTAGTACACCGCGCCGGCGGAAGGCCGGTCGATGCCGAGTGCGAGCCGGAACAGGGTGCTCTTGCCGGCACCGGACTCGCCGGCGATCGCCACGAATTCGCCGGGGCGCGCGTGAATGGTGACATCGTCGAGAACCAGCGGGCCGTCGGGATCGTAGCGGAAGGAAATGCGGTCGAACAGAATCTCGCCGCCCAGGCGGTCGACCGGCTCTCCTTCCACCTCGGATTCGGGATTTGCAGCAAGCAGTGGGCGCATCTGATCGAACGCCGGCAGCATGGCGGCGACGGTGCCGAAGGACTCGCCGAGGCGGGCAATGGCCGACTGAAAAGCGATGAAGACGATGTAGACCACGAGAAAGTCGCCGACCGGCACGTTCCGGTCTCCCACCGCCACCACCGCGAAAAGCAATACCCCACCGGCAAGAAAGGGTAGAGCGGCAGCGAATGCGCGCGAATGCCCTTCGAGCGCGTCGAGTTCGAGTTCCGCCCGTTTCTGCTCGCGGTAGTCGCGGGCCCAGATGGCGAAAGCGGATCCTTCCGCGTTTTCCACCCGCAGCTTGGCGATGCCGTCCACGATCTGGAAAAGACGGCCGGCCACGCGCCGCGCCGCGCTGATCATCCGCCCGTGCGGTGAAATCTGGCGCAATCCAAGGGCTAGCGCAACCAGGAGAGAAGCCAGGCTGAATGCCAGGGCGATGAGGCCGAGGGTGGCATCGTAGAAGAAGATGACAGCGAAAACCGGCAGCAGAAAAACGACCGACAGCAGGCTGTCGGCGACGACGCCCTGCAAACCATCGCGAAGATTCTGAAACGTCATGCCCGACATGGCCAGGTCTCCCGCGGAATGCCGGTTCAGAACGCTTGGCGGAAGGCGCATCAGGCGATCCCAGAATGCTGCTTCGACCCTGGAGGCCGAGCGCCCTTCGAGCCGCATCATCGCCGTACTTTGCAGCAGGTGCAGCAATGCTCCGAGCAGGCCGAACCCGGCCAGAGCCACCGCAAGGGCATAGAGTGCCCCGGCGCTTCCTCCCGCGGCAACATGACTCGCAACGAACCCAAGTGCGAGTGCGGGCAACAGCTTGATCAGGCCGCCCGGAAGCCCGGCCAGGACCAGCCGCACCAGGTCTCCGCCCGATCCACGAAAGGCCATGTTCATCAGGTCGGCCGCTTCGACGTTCCCTTCCGGCAGAGGCCGATAGAACATCCAGGCTTCCGGCGCAAGGGCCCCGGCGCGAGCTGCCGTGACCCGCACGCTGCGCCTGGTGACCGGGTCGACCTCACGATATCCGCCCAGTGATCCGGGCAGGAGCGCCACGGGTTGTCCGTCTTCGGCGCGGAAGGCCAGCATCGCGCCGCTGTCACCGCGCCACCAGTTGCGCCTGGCGTTGAGCCGCAAACGCCGGGCGCGCACGCCTGATGTGTCGAGAATGTCAACGAGGCCGACAGGGGAATCGGACGGTCCCGAGCGCGAGGGAACCCTGAATTCGATTCCCTGGTGGCGGCCGATGCTTTGCAGGGCGTCCGCCAGCGCCGTATCCTCGACCTGGGCATCCCGGTCGACCGGCAGGTCATAGATATTGAAAAGCCGCGCTCTGGCAGCTCGTTCGGCCGTGCGGCGGCTGGTGGTCCGTTCTCGTTCGAGGTTCGCGTCATCGACCACGGCCAGCCGGCGGTTGAGGCGTTCCAGGTTGAATGCAACCGCGTGAAACGTGGCCAACGCCGGCAGCAGCTTTCCCTGCTGCGCCAGCGTTTGGGTGGACCGGCCCGAAACCGTCGCCTCGCCGAACAGGGTAAGCCAGCTCGTCCGCGTCAACGGCAGCACCGCTTCGCGCGGGCTACTTGCCTCGGCGAGTTCCGCCTGGTCGACCATGTCCATGAAGAGGCTGGCGCCGCGTGACGGTTCGGAAACCCAGACCACGCCTCGCCGTGCAGATAGCGTGCAGGGTTCCAGGTTCTGGGTCAGGCCGGGCTCGGCAAGGGCGGTCGGACGCGGAAGGCGGCTTACGAAACGTGACAACGTGTCGGTGATGTCGCTCAGCCAGGTATCGGTCTGTTCTGCAAGTTCCGACGGGTAGATCCCGGACAGCCTGGCTGCCGGCAGGCGTTTCAGAAGGGTGCCCGGCAATCCCTTGGCGATCAGGCTGAGCGTCGTGTCCTTCTCGTTGCCGTCCTGTTCGTCCGGTGCGACACCCGGAAGCAGGCTGCCCGCTTCGCGGCGCAGCAGGTGCTGCGGCGCCGCCTGCTCCACCCCGTCCCTGAATTCCACCAGGAACAGATCGACAACGCCCTGATCGATGAACCAGACGCTCTCATCGTCGTCGAGTTTCACCGGCAGGTTGCCGGCGCAGGGCACGGATGTGCCGGTGCGCGCCGCGAGCTCGGCGAGCGATAGGAATTCCGGGCCGGATTCGCCCATCAGCCTGACTTCACCAGCTTGTGATAGGCGCCGTTTTCGTCCGCGATCAACTCGTCATGGGTGCCGCGCTGCACTTCGACGCCCGCCTCGAGCACGATGATCTCGTCGCAATCGCGCACGGTGCTCAGCCGGTGCGCCACGATCAGGCAGGTGACGCCACGCCGCCGCAGGGCATCGTCAACGGTTTCTTCCGTCGCGGCATCGAGAGCGCTGGTCGCCTCGTCCAGGATGAGCACGGTCGGATTGCCCACCAGCGCACGGGCGATTTCCAGCCGTTGCCGCTGGCCCCCGCTGAAATTTGCGCCGCCCTCCTCGACCAGGGTCGCATATCCCTGCGGCCTGACCAGGATCTCGTCATGAATGCAGGCATCCCGAGTGGCGCCGACGATGACCTCGTCAGGTACCGCCGGGTTCCACAAGGTAATGTTGTCGCGCACTGAGGCGGAAAACAGCACGACCTCCTGATCGACCATGGAAACGGACCGGCGCAGCACTTCCTCGGGAATTTCGTCCCGGGGATGGCCGTCGAACAGGATTTCGCCCGACCACGGCTGATAGATGCCTGAAACCAGGCGCGCCAGGGTCGACTTTCCGGAACCGCTCGGGCCGACCACGGCAACGCGCTGCCCGGGCTTGATCTCGAGATTGAAATCCTTGATCAAGGGTGGCCGGCTCTTGTTGTAACCGAAGGTAATGTCCCGCAGTTCGAGTTGGCCTGCGAGCTGGAGCCGGCCGTTGAACGTGGGGATCGAATCCGATTCCGGACTCCGGCGGCTGAATACGGGGTCTTCCGCCGTGCTCGAGATGTCTTCCAGGCGCTGCAGGTCGGTCTCCAGCGCCTGGCGTTTGTCGGCGAACTCCAGAAATCGCCCGACCGGGGTCAGAAACAGCTCCGCGAGGATATAGAACCCGACAAGCGTGCCCAGGCTCATTTGTCCTGTCATGACCAGACCTCCCCCGACACCCAGGATCGCCGCGGCGCGCAGCATGGCGATCAGGCCCGGAAGAGCGGTATTGACGGAGCCCAGTTCACAATGGAGCTGGCGCGCGTGCAGTTCGCGGGCCTGCTGACCGCTCCAGCGGGAGAAGAACCTGTCATCCGATCCGGTCATGCGCAGGTTGTCCGCATGGCTCAGCATCTGCATGCCGACACCGATCAGCAATCCCTGTTCGCGCCTCATCGCCTGGCTGCGAACGGCACGCCGCGCGTTGAGGAAATGCGCCAGCACGCCGTGCAAGACCGCCAATAACACCACGATCAACGTTAGCAGGACGTCGTAGGTCAGCATGACCGCCAGCAGGACCGCGCTCATCGCCATGTCGACGATGAGCACGAGAAACTGGTCCGTCAGGTTTTTCGCGACTCGGTCGATGGAGGAAACCCGGTCGGTCAGGTCGCCGACCAGCCGGTGGTGAAAGAACTGCACGGGCAACCGCAGCAGCCTGGACAAGCCACGGTTGTAGCCGGTCACGGAAATCCGGACGGCGAACCGCTTCAGGAATCTGTGCTTGAGCAGGGACAGGACGTATACAAGAACACCGCCGAGAAGCAGGGCCGCAACCAGGCTGCCCCAGGGTCCATGATTCGCCAGGACATCGTCCACGAAAACACCGAGCGATGCGGGAACGATCAGTGCCAGCAACGTGAGCATGATTGCGCAGGCAATCACCCCCGCGAGTACGCTCCATGACCCGGCGACCAGGGTGCCCAGTTGGGTGAGCAGACCGGGCCGGTCGCCGCCGGGTTCGAAGTCGTCTCCGCGTTTGAATCGCAGCGCGATTCCGCTGAAACCCTTGACGAACTCTTCCGCGGAGATCGTGCGTCGTCCGGTTGCGGGGTCATTGAGATGGAAGTTGCGGTCGTCGATCCCTTCGAGTACGAGGAAATGGCTGAATTGCCAGAACAGGATCAGGGGCAACGGCAGCATCTTCAGTTGGTCGGCGCGCACGCTGAGCCCCTTGCACTCAAGACCGTAATGCCTGGCGGCGCGCGCGATGCTCGCGGCGCTGCTGCCGTCCCGGCTGACCTCGCACTTGTCGCGCAGTTCCGTAAGCGGCACGAAACGCCCGAAATGGCCCAATACGCTGCCCAGACTGGCGGCGCCGCATTCCGTGGCGTGCATCTGCAACAGGATCGGTGTGGTTACCCTTTGCTTCGAGGGCTCTGACGCCCTTCGTTTGCTTCCTCCCTTGGAGGCGCGCGGCGGCATCCTGCTATCGCCTCATCCCGAAAATCGTAGCTGGAGGCTGCCTGCCGAGCCCGATGACGATCCGGGCCTTGCTGCCGGCAAGGGAAGCGCGATCCGTGTCTGGATCAAGCAAGATGGCCAGGCGGTGCGCGGATACCGGCGGCGCGGGCCCTAGCGCCGCGACTTCCTCCGACAGGGGCAGGGCCGTTATCGTCGCGATCTCTCCGTCAAGTTTGCCACGTTCGCCGTCAGCCATGGCCAACTCGAGTGCCGCCGGCATGCCGGGGACGATCTGCTGCCCGACATCGCTCCTGATCCACACCAGCGCCTGGACAGACCGGTTGCCGTCGACCGGGATTTCTTCCGGCTCGACCAGAACGCCTTCGAATGCGAGGCTCCGGCTCACGTTACCGAGAAAGAGCCAGCCAAGTACCACCGATAGCATCAGCGCGATGGCGGCTACGAGCAGACGCTCCCGCGGTGTGGAAATCGTCAACAGCCGGTCGAGTTGTTCGCGCTCTTCCTTTGCTTCGGCAACCGTATCGTGAAACGAGTTAAACGGATTGTTGAACATGACTCTTTGCAGCCTCCTCGGAACTTCGGTCCACCGTCGTCAATAGCGCCGGCAGTAGCGACAGGTCGGCAATGAGTGCGAATCCGATGATCATGGAGACCAGCACCCCGACCTGCGCGGTGGGAATGAACGGGGAAAATGCGAATATCAGGAAACCGATTACCAGCACCAGCGTCGTGGTGAACAACGCCCGGCCGGCCGTCTCGAAAGCATAGTGCACCGCCTGCTCGGGGCCGTGGCCGTATTCGTTGCGTGCGCGCCGGTACTTGGCCAGAAAATGCACCGTGTCGTCGACGACGATGCCGATCGTCATGGCCGCCACCACGGAAAGCGAGAGCCCCACCTGCCCCACCGTCAGCCCCCAGATGCCGAAGCCCATCACGGCGGGAAGCAGGTTGGGGACGATGCTCACCAGTCCGAGCCGCGGGGAGCGCAGGGCGAAAAGAAGAATCGCCGAAATGGCCAGCAGCACGACCAGCGTCCCGATCAGCATGGCCTGGATGTTTCGCTGCCCGATGTAGGCGAACAGCGCCGACGGGCCGGTACTGTTGATCCCGGCGATATGCGTTGCGTTCTCCTGGTGCCAGGCCTCGGCACGGGCATTCAGATCGAGCAGGTCCCGGGAATAGAGCGTCTCTGCGGATACCGTCATGCGCGTAGCCGACCTCGTGGTGTCGATCTGGTTGTTGAGGTCCAGGCCCAGCGGCAGAGAGAGTTCGTAGAGCAGCAGGTATTGGGCCGCCAGCCCCCGGGTCTCGGGAATCCGGTACGCATCCTCGGCGTCGCCGTGCATGCTCTGGTTGAGTTGCCGGAATGTGTCGGTGATGACCGATACGTTGCGTACCGAGGGCTGCTCACGGAACCATTCGGCGAAGTTCGAAACGTCGGTGAGGAATAGGGGATCGGTGACGCCCCCCGAGGTAGGCGCTTCGAGAGAGTAGTCGAGCACGGTATTGCCGCTGAGCCGCTCATCCATGAAATCGGTATCGCGCCGGAACTCCACGCTCTCATCGAAGAAATGCACCAGCACGTCGTTGAGTTCATTGCGTGGTATGGCGAGCACCATCGCGACCACCACGGCTGCCCATCCGAAAATCAGCGGCTTTCTGTAGCGCAGGGCAAAATCCGCCATGGCGCTCAACAGGTGCCCGCCGAGCCGCCGGTCGGAACCGGCCCGGATGGGCATGAGCGAAAGCAGGGCCGGCAGAAAGGTGACGGAGAGAACGAAGGAGGCTCCGATCCCGAATGCGATGAAGATGCCGAGGTGACGGTAGGGCGGCACTTCCGAGAAATTCATGCTCAGGAATCCGAGCGCCGTGGTCAGGCTGGCCAGGAATACGGGGTGCAGGTTGAGCCTCAAGCATTCGACGATGGCATCGTTTCTGGAATCCCCGGCGCGCAGTCGCTGTTGCAGGCTTACAAGAATGTGAACGCAATTTGCCACGACGATCATCAGCACGATGGTCGGCGCCGGAGCGATAGGCGGGGAAAACGGCATTCCGGCCCAGCCGCCCAGGCCAATGGACGCGAGAATGGAAAAAACCATGACTGCACCGGTCGCGGCCACCCCCGACAATCCCCGGGTAAGGACGCCAAGGACCAGAGCCATGAGCAGAAGGCTTGCCGGCAGGAAGATCATCTGACTGTCGATGGAGGCTTCCACGAAGGTCTGGTTGATCATCACCGTGCCGACCACGCGCAGGTCTATGCCTTCGAACCGTTCTTCCGCCTGTGAGGCAAGGGATCTGGCGAATTCGGCGACTTCGGCCACTGTCGTCACCTGGTCCCCCTCCGGCAGTTCAATGGTGACGTTGACGACGCTGACGTCGCCGTGCACGCCCATGATGCTGCCGGCCAGCCGCGGGTCGGACAGGGCGATTGCGCGGATTCGTGCGCGCGCCTCGGCATCGCCCAGCACCTGCGGATCGATCAGGTCCTTAACGACCAGGTCGTCGCCGTCGGCGGTAGTGTGCTGGAAGTTGGCAAGCGAGTCGACGCGCCTGGAATGGGGCGTCTGCCAGGCTTCCTCCGTCAGCCAGACGGCAGCGGAGAGCGCGGTTTGCGAAGTGGCGTTTCCGTCGTCGGGAACGATCAGGAAGACGACGTTCTCGTTTTTCCCGTAGGTGTTCTCCAGCGCTTCCAGTGCCAGGAGCTGCGGGTTGTCCTCGTCGAAAAAGATTCGGTAGTTGGCCGAAAAGTCGAGCCGCGCAATGCCGGCCGAGGCGATCGCAACCCAGACCAGCGTGCCGAGAATGACCGGCCACCGCGCCGAGAGCACCCGCTCGGCGAATCGCTTCGCGAACTCCTCTCTTGCCATGCCGCGCTTGCCCACAGGTTCGATACCTCTAGCTGCGAGACTCCTCGCGGCAAGCGGAAACCCGGTGTGAATTCAAACCCAGACCCCCAGAATCGCGCCCATGACAATGATGTTCACGACCCGATACCCGGACAGGATCAGGAACAAAGGCGTTCCCCATCCGCAGAACGCGGAGTCCGACGCCAGGGACGCCGCGGCGAAGCCGATGCCGGTGACGGCGCCCAGAACAATGCCGCCGGTCAGACTCATCATGCCCAGGCTGTTCATCAGCGCGGCCAGCACGATGCAGGTCAGCAGTGTCGTGACGAAGGTGATTGCGAATGGCCAGGGGGACGGTTCGATCTCGTCCGCGGACTTGCCGATCGCCTTCAGCCAGGCCTGGCCGAACAGTGGCCCGTACCAGAGCCAGCCGAGAACGAAGGCTGCCACGGTGGCGGTCAGGATGGCCAACCAGTTGAGTCCGGCGAATTCCAGCATGGGGTACTCCTCTCCGGTTGCGGTCACCCAAGGATACGGCTCCGGTCGTACGCGCGGCAACTGCCGGAACCGTTTCTGTCGCGGCGCTCATGTGGCCGGCCCGGGGTGTTGCATGGCGCTCCCGGCGAACAGGCGCCTCGGTGGAGGATTCCCGGCTGCGTTTCCTTGTCTACTGCCCCTTGGCGAAATCCGACGTCATCCAGCGGGTGGGATGTATCGAGACGCGACAAGCCCCTTCCACCGGACTGGAGTCGGCGTAGGCATCTCCCTCGGCCTCGCCGAGGTAGCGCCGTGCCAGCGGCCGCAGGTGCTCCTCGGTTTTCGCGCCTGCAAGGCTGGCCGTGCCTTCGACGGTCACGTACTTGTACGGCGGCGACTCGTCCTGAACGACAAAGGTGACGGGCAAACCGTCCTCGAGCAGCCTGCCCTTGCGCGACCTCGGATCGAGAATCACATGGATGTCGCCCCCGGGTTCATAGTCGTACCAGATCGGGGAGCAGACCGGGGCGCCTTCGCCCGGTACGGCGAGCACGCCCACGTGCAGGCCGGCCAGGAACGCCTCCCGTTCCGTACGCGACATGGTCAATTGGCCCATCCCGGTTTTCCCCTGATTGAGAATCCGGCCATCTTCTCCGCAAAAACGGCGGCATGCAAATCGGTTCTCCGCACCCCGGTGATCCGGAACCGGTCTTTGCAGTATCGCGCGAGGGCGCATACTCTGGCCGACAGCATCGATCCTGGCCACTATCGGGAGACCAGCGCTTGAACGACTCGAATCCTTCCTTCTACGACGCACACTGGATGCCGTATACGTCCAACCGGGCGTTCAAGCGGGACCCGCGGATCGTTGAAAGCGCGGAAGGCTGCCACTACTACACCCCGGACGGCCGCAGGATCTTCGACAGCCTGTCCGGGATGTGGTGCTGCGGCGCCGGGCACGGCAACCGAAGCATCGCCGAGGCGGTCTCGAATCAGCTTCGCCGCATGGACTACGCCCCGGCCTTCCAGTTCGGCCACGCGTCGAGTTTCGAGTTGGCCAACCGCATCGTCGAGTTGATGCCGGAGGGCCTCTCCCACGTCTTCTTCACCAATTCCGGATCGGAGAGCACCGATACCTCCCTCAAGATCGCCCGCGCCTATTGGCGGGAGGCGGGGCGCCCGGGCAAAACGAAGTTGATCGGCCGTGTCCGGGGGTATCACGGCGTCAATTTCGGCGGCACCAGCCTGGGCGGCATCGGCCCCAACCGCCAGATGTACGGGCCGCTGCTCGATACCGACCACCTCTCTGCCACACTGCTCCCCGAGAATGCCTTCAGCCGGGGCATGCCCCAATACGGCAGCCATCTCGCGGACCAGCTCGAGGAAATCGTGGCGCTGCACGATGCATCGAACATCGCGGCGGTAATTGTCGAGCCGATGTCCGGCTCCGGCGGTGTTGTTGTCCCGCCCGCGGGATACCTGCAGCGCCTCCGGGAGATCTGCGACCGCCACGACATCCTGCTCATCTTCGATGAGGTGATTACCGGCTTCGGGCGGGCGGGTTCATTGACCGGAGCCGAGGAATTCGGCGTGGTGCCGGACATTCTGAACCTGGCCAAGCAACTGACCAACGGCACCGTTCCCATGGGCGCCGTGGTGACGAGCGAGACGATCTACCGGGCCTTCATGGATGCGCCAAAGCCGCCGCACGCCATCGAATTGCCCCACGGCTATACCTACTCGGCACATCCGGTCGCCTGCGCGGCGGCGCTTGCCGCGCTCGATCTCCTGGTCACGGAAGGGCTGATCGAGCGTGTCCGAAAACTGGCGGTGCGGTTCGAGACCTACCTGCACGAACTCCGGGACGCGCCCCATGTCGTCGATATCCGCAACTACGGGCTCGCCGGCGCGGTGCAGTTACAGCCGCGCGATGGCGACGTCATGATCAGGCCCTACGAGGCCGGGCTGAAAATGTGGGAAGCGGGTTTCTACGTGCGCTGGGGCGGCGATACGCTGCAGTTCGGCCCGCCGTTCGTCGCCGAAGCCTCAGACCTCGAAGCCATGTTCGAGCGACTCGCAACGGTGCTCGCCGAAGTCGCGTAAAAGCCATGACCTACGCCGGCAACCGACGAATCAACGATGCGGACAGTCACCTGATGGAACTGCCCGATTTCCTGACCCGCAATGCAGACCCCGAGCACCGGCAGGCGATTGGCGGCCTGCTCGACCGGGACATGGGTTTCTTCGAACTCGATGCCTACGCGGGGCAGGGGAGCCACACACCGGAGCGGCGTACCGAACTGGCCGCACTGGGGGAAAACCTCACCAGGGGCCCGAAATGGCACGATGCGCTGGGCGCCTTCAACGGTTCGGAGCGCGGAGGAGCACTGGACCTCCTCGGGTTCGAGCGGCAGGTGATCTTCTCCTCATTCTGCGCGCGCCCCATATTCAGCGCTGACAGTGTGCCGTTACGGTATGCCGCGGCGCGTGCCCACAACCGGTCCATGGCGGAATTCTGTGCAGCCGATCGCCGGCTGATCGGGGTGGCCATGGTCACACTGGACGAACCGGAGTTGGCGCTGGCCGAGATCGATGCGGCGCTCGACCTCGGGCTGGGCGCGGTCTGGATACCCGCGGATCCGCCGGGCGGGCGGTCTCCGGGCCATCCTCTGCACGACCCGGTCTGGGCCCTGCTCGCGGAGCGGGGGGTACCCTTTCTCCTGCATGTCGGCAGCGACGATCTGTCGATCCCCGATCCCTGGATCAACGATGGCCGCCCGGAGCGCAAGAGCGCACGGGGCGGCGCCGAAGTGATCGGCTCCAAGGATCTCACAGTCATTCACCATTCCGCGCACCGCTTCATTTCCGTGCTGGTGCTCGACGGCGTGCTGGAACGCCACCTGCAACTGCGCGGCGGCGTCATCGAACTCGGCGCCGGCTGGGTGCCGGACATGATTCGGCGCCTCGACCACGCGGCTGCCATCTGGGCCCGTTCCGAACCGCACCTGGCGGAAATGACCCGCACGCCGGGCGAGCAGGTCCGCGAACAGCTCCGCTTCACCCCCTATCCGTTCGAGGATGTCGGGCAGATGGTCAGCGAATCGTTCCCGGAGCTGTACCTGTTCTCGTCGGACTATCCCCACGCGGAAGGCGGGCGGGATCCGATCGGCCGATTCGAACGATCGACGGAACGCCTGTCACCCGCGGAGCGGGAACTGTTCTTCCACCGCAATTTCGAGACGCTCTATCCACCCTGAAGGCCGTCCTGCCGGCGTTACCAGGTATCGACGTTGGGCCGTTTCTTGTGCGTGCGCGGTGAGCGCGGCGCCACGGAGCGCAAGGCGGCCGTGATCCACTTGCGGGAGTCGGCGGGATCGATCGTGTCGTCGAGTTCGAAGACCGACGCGGTGTTCACCGCCTTGCCCCTTTCATACAGGCTCTCAACGATCTTTTCATAGGCGGCCTTGCGTTCCTGCGGGTCGTCGATAGCCTGCAGTTCCTTGCGATAGCCGAGCTTGGCGGCGCCTTCCAGGCCCATGCCCCCGAACTCGCCGGTCGGCCAGGTTACCGTGAACAGCGGCGCCTTGAAGCTGCCGCCCGCCATGGCCTGGGCGCCGAGCCCGTAGGCCTTGCGGATGACGATGGTCATGAGCGGCACGTCGATGTTGGCGCCCACCACGAACATGCGCCCGGCATGGCGAACCAGGGCGGTTTTCTCGCTTTCCGGGCCCACCATGATGCCCGGGCAGTCGCACAGGCTCAGAATCGGCAGGTCGAACGCGTCGCACAACTGCATGAAACGCGCGCCCTTGTCGGCGCCGTCGGCGTCGATGGCGCCCGAGAGGTGGCCGGGGTTGTTTGCGATCACGCCCATTGGCATGCCTTCCACCCGGATCAGGGCCGTGTAGATGCCGGGCCCCCAGTCCTTGCGGATCTCCAGCACCGAGCCGACATCGGCAATACCGTGGATGACATCGCGCATGTCGTAGTAGCGCAGCCGGTTTTCCGGTACCACGAAGCGGAGCTTGCGTTCGTCCGGCGCCTCCCAGGAGTCCACGGGGCCCTGGAAGTAAGAGAGGTATTGCTTGGCGACCGCGACGGCCTCGGCCTCGTCGGCGACGGCGATGTCCACGACGCCGTTGGGCACCTGAACGTCCATGGGCCCCACTTCCTCGGGCCGGAAAACACCCAGGCCGCCGCCCTCGATCATGGCCGGCCCGCCGATGCCGATGTTGGAGCCCTCGGTGGCGATGATCACGTCACAACAGGCCAGCAACACGGCGTTGCCCGCGAAACAGCGCCCGGTGGTGATGCCGACGATGGGCACGAGTCCCGAGAGGCGGGCGAAGTACGTGAATGCCCAGCAGTCGAGCCCGGCGAAGGTCGCCCCATCGGTATCGCCGGGACGGCCCCCACCGCCTTCTGCGAACAGCACGGTGGGCAGCCGCTGCTGCTCCGCAATCTCGAACATGCGGTCTTTCTTGGCGTGGTTCTTGATGCCCTGGGTGCCGGCCAGCACCATGTAGTCGTAGGACATGACCATGGCGCGCGCCCGTTCGGCGCCGAACAGGTCGCCGTTGATCGTGCCTATGCCGCACACCATGCCGTCGCCCGGCGTGTTCTCGATCAGGTCTTCCAGGCTGCGGCGGCGGCGCTGACCGGCGATGACGAGCGAGCCGTATTCGACGAACGAGCCCTCGTCACACAGGTCGGTTATGTTTTCGCGGGCCGTGCGATGCCCCGTCCCGCGACGCTTCGCCACTGCGCGGGGGCGGTTCTGGTCCAGCCCCTTCGCCTTGCGGTCGTACACCTCCTGGAGATCGGGCCGGATTCGGTCCAGGTCAAGCGTTGCGTCATCCGCCGCTTCCGGTGCTGCGATTTCTCCCGCTTCCAGGTAGATGAGCGGGTGACCTTCGTACACCGTGTCGCCTTCTTTCACGCCCAGCCGTTGGACGATGCCGCTGACGGCCGCGGTCACCACGTGTTCCATCTTCATGGCTTCCATGATCGCCACCTGCCGCCCCACATGGATGGCATCGCCCGGCGCCACCTCGAAGCTGACTACGGTGCCCTGCATCGGAGCCTCGATGGCAGCGATGCCGGCGGGCAACGCTTCGGAAACGGGCTCGAGGGCGGCAGGCGCCCTGAAACCGCCGGCGGCTCCCGACTTGCCGTGATCCAGAACGGCGAGCGGGTCGATCTCGTCCACCCGGGCCCCGGCAAGCGAACGGGCGGCCCTTGAGCCGCTCCGGCCATCGGCTTCGGAAAAACCGTGTTGCCGGCCACCCGGCAGCAATTTGCCGATTTCCTCATCGACAAACCCGGTGTGCACATCGTTGGCCTGAAAGCGTGGATGGGCGATCAGGTTTGCGAGGAAATCGAGGTTGGTCGGCACACCCTCGATGCGTGTCTCCCTGAGCGCCCGGCCGGCCTTGCGAACGGCTGCATCGTAGTCGTCAAACGGAGAGTGGACGATCAGCTTGGCCAAGAGGGAATCGAAGGCGGGATTGGTGGTATAACCCTGGCAACCATAAGTGTCGGTTCGCAGGCCCGGCCCGCTCGGAACCTCGAACAGGCTCAACATACCGCCGCCGGGCCTGGCACTGCCGTCCCTCTGCATCGTTTCCATGTTGATACGCGCCTGGATTGCAAAGCCGCGGGGGGAGGGGATGTCCGCCTGCCCCAGGCCGATTTCGTCAAGGCGCCTGCCCGCGGCCACCTGCAACTGCGCCCGAACGATGTCGATGCCCGTGATTTCCTCCGTGACCGTGTGCTCCACCTGCAGGCGCGCATTGGCTTCGATGAAGGCGAACCGTTCGCCCGAGACCATGAACTCCACCGTACCGGCGCCCCGGTAGCCGGAGGCTTCGCCAAGCCGCACTGCCGCATCGGTGAGTGCATCGCGGATTTCCGGCGCGAGTCCCGGGCTCGGCGCCACCTCGACAAGTTTCTGGTGGCGCCGCTGCACACTGCATTCCCGTTCCCAGACATGGCTCACCGCGCCGCTGCCGTCGGCGACGATCTGCACCTCGATGTGGCGGGCATTCGCCAGGTACTCCTCCACATACACCTCGGGATTGCCGAACGCACCCCGGGCCTCCGAACGGCAGCGCCGGTAGGCCTGCTCCACATCCGAGGCGTCCGACACCACCCGCATGCCGCGCCCGCCACCCCCCGCCACGGCCTTGATCACCATTGCCGCCCCGTCGGGACAGGACGCAAGAAACGAGCGGGCGTCATCCAGGGAAACCGCCCCGTCACTGCCGGCAATCAGCGGTATCCCGCACTCCCGGGCGAGGGCGCGAGCCCGTGTCTTGTCCCCCAGCAGACAGAGCGTTTCAGGCGTCGGGCCGACGAATGTCAGCCCCGCGTCCTCGACAGCGGCGGCGAATTCGGGGTTTTCGCTAAGGAATCCGTAGCCGGGGTGCACGGCGTCGCATTGGCATCGCTCGGCGATCTCCACGATCTGTGCGATATCAAGGTAAGCCCCCACGCCCCGGCCGGACAGCGCCGCCACCTCGTCGGCCCCGGCGGTGTGCGGCGAGGCTGCGTCGTCTTCGCTGTAAACCGCGACGGTACCCAGCCCCAACTCGGCAGCGGTGCGGGCGATGCGTACGGCGATTTCGCCACGATTGGCGATAAGCAATTTCTTCATCGGCGGTCCGGTGGATTACGCTGGCGTTCCCGACCCGGATTGTGCAACAAGTGTGGGTACCGACGCGATCATCCGCCGTCCAGGAAACTGAATGCCGGAACGCGGTTTCCTGTTGTTCCTACGCACTTGGAATTCGCTTATCCTTCTGCGCATGAACGTAGCAAACCCCCAATTCGTCCCCGACCCCCACACGATTCCCCTCGAGGACATCGACCTCTCCGACCCGCACATCTTCCAGCAGGACGCCCACTGGGCCTATTTCGAGCGCCTGCGGGCCGAAGACCCGGTGCACTATTGCAGGGACAGCCAGTTCGGGCCCTTCTGGTCGGTCACGAAGTACAACGACATCATGCAGGTGGAACGGAATCACCAGGTTTACTCCTCCGAGGGCGGCATAACGCTCGGGGCGCCGGTCACCGTCCCTGAGGAGAAGGTGATGAACACGCCCATGTTCATCGCCATGGACCCGCCCAAACACGATGTGCAGCGGGCGACCGTGCAGCCGGTGGTGGAGCCCCGCAATCTCAAGGCCATGGAAGGCACCATCCGTGAACGGGCAGGACGCATCCTCGATGCGCTGCCCGAGAACGAGACGTTCAACTGGGTCGACCTCGTCTCCATCGAACTCACCACGCAGATGCTCGCCACGCTGTTCGATTTTCCCTTCGGGGAGAGGCGCAAGCTCACCCGCTGGTCCGACGTGGCGACGGCCGGGCCGGAAACCGGCATTGTGGAATCGTACGAACAGCGGCAACAGGAACTCTACGAGTGCCTGGCCTACTTCACGCGGCTGTGGAACGAGCGGGTCAACGAACCGCCGGCGTACGATCTCATCTCCATGCTCGCGCACGGGGAGAATACGCGCGAAATGGATCCGATGGAGTTTCTGGGCAACCTGATACTCCTGATCGTCGGCGGCAACGACACCACCCGCAACTCCATCTCGGGCGGGGTGCTGGCGCTCAACCTGTTCCCGGAGGAATACGACAAGCTGCGCGGCAACACGGGGCTGATTCCCAACATGGTTTCCGAGATCATCCGCTGGCAGACGCCGCTGGCCTACATGCGCCGCACGGCGCTTGCGGATACGGAACTCCGCGGCAAGCGCATCGATGCCGGCGATGCCGTGCTGATGTGGTACGTGTCGGGCAATCGAGACGACGAGGTGATCGAAAATCCGGATGCGTTTCTCATCGACCGCAGGAACGCACGGCGTCACCTGTCGTTCGGCTTCGGCATTCATCGCTGCATGGGCAACCGCCTGGCTGAAATGCAGCTTCGCGTGCTCTGGGAAGAGATCATGCAGCGCTTCCGCTTCATCGAGGTGGTCGGCGAGCCGGTGCGGACCCTGTCGTCGTTCGTGAAGGGCTATACGGAACTTCCGGTTCGGGTGCACCGCCTGTAAGAAACCCGCGCTGCGGCAGCGCGGCCGCAGGGGCGGCACGGATTCAGGCCACGATCGAACGGTCGTACAGGCGCTGAATGTCGACGTTTCCGTACCCCAGCCCGGACAGTATCTCCCGGGTGTGTTCGCCCGGCGCCGGCGACGGGCCGCGAGGTTTCACTTCGGCGGTGGCCGAGCGGATGGGAGCGTTCACCGTGCGGTAGGTGCCGAGTTCCGGGTGTTCGACGGGCGGAAACAGCCCGAGCGCCTGCGCCTGGGGATCGTCCGGCACCTCGTCCAGTGAGAGCACCGGCCCCCAGATCACGCCGTGGTCGTCGAAGATCCTGCCCCATTCGTCCCGGGTCCTTGCCGAAAGCACATCGTCGATGGCTTCCACCAGTTCGGGCATGCGGCGGTAGCGGTTTTTGGGGGTGTCGTAGCGTTCGTCGTCCAGCCAGTCGTCGCGGCCGAGCGCCCCGCAGAGGCGCTCCCAGGCACCCGCATCGAGCATGTTGAGAACCACCCAGTGGCCGTCCTTGCACGGATAGCGGTTCGTCATGGGCGTGAGCTGTTCCCTGCGCGCGCGGCGGCGAACCGGCGCCCTGTCCATGGCGGTCACGCAGAAATCGGACGCCTGGGTCCACACGGCGGTCTCGTAGAGCGAAGTCTCGACCACCTGGCCTTCGCCGCTGCGCTCGGCGAGGCGCAGCGCGGCGAGAATGGCCATGGCAAGGGCGAGCCCCGCGGTGTGGTCGCCCTGGGCCGGGCGCGCCATGGGCACCACGCCGTCTTCGCCTTCACGCATGGCATCGTAGAGGCCGGAGCGCCCGAAGAAGGCCGTCACGTCGTAGCCGGGCCGCCAGGCATCGGGGCCGGACGTGCCGTAGCCGGTGAGGGTGGCGTGGACGAGCCCGGGACGCAGTTCGAACAGCGTGCCGGCATCCAGCCCGAAGCGCCGCTGACGTTTCGGCAACAGGTTGCAAAGGAACACCTGGGCTCCGCCGATGAGGCGGTGCACCACCTCGATTCCCTCGCTGTCGTTGAGGTTTACGGCGATGGAGCGCTTGCCGCGGTTGTCGACATCGAACTGGAAGTCGTAACCCTCAAAGGCCGATTCAATCTTGAGCGGCCGGCTCAAACCCCGCATGGGGTCGCCCTGGAGCGGCTCGACCTTCACCACCCGGGCGCCCATGTCGGCAAGCAGGGCGGCGGCGCTCGGCGCCGCCATGAAGCTGTCGACCTCGACCACGGTTACATCGTCCAGGGGTCCGCTCACACCGGTTCCTCGAGTCTGCTGGAAGCGGGCTAATTTACCACGCGCCTGTTGCGACACGCATCGCGCGATCACGGTGCCGCGGATTCATGGACCGGTGTCGTTGATTTGCGGGCGCAAACCGCGTTGAATGGCCCGACCGCGATTTCCCCGTTGTTCACACAGGAGGTTTACCAATGATCGGATACTGCACCATCGGCGTGAGTGACATGGACCGCGCCCTGGCTTTTTACGATGAATTGCTCGGCCAGCTCGGCGCCCGGCAGCTCATGGGAACGGATCGCATCAAGATGTACGGAACGGGCCCGGATGCCTCGATGCTGGCCGTGTGTATTCCGCACAACGAAGAGCCGCACAACCCAGGCAACGGCAACATGGTCGCCATTGCGGGAGGGTCGCGTAATGGCGTCGACGGGCTTCATTCCAAGGCGCTGGAACTCGGCGCTACCGATGAGGGAGCGCCCGGCGAACGAATGCCGGGGTTCTACGGCGGCTATGTGCGTGACCTCGATGGAAACAAACTGTGTTTCTTCCTGATGGGAGACGGCTGACAGGACGGTCCGCAAAGTTTCCGGCATTCCGGGGGAGGGCGCGGATTCCGAGCGAATGCCCCTCGATTCCCCGGCTGGCCGGCTGTAACGGACGTCTGCCGAATGTCGCTGACCCGGGAACAGGTCGAGAACTATGGAGAGCGGGGCTACCTGCTCGTCAAGGGGCTCGTTCCTGAAAAGAGACTCGCCTTCTACGAGCGGCGGTTCCTGGATTTCGCACGGGGAACGCTCAAGCTTCCACCGGGAATGAAGATCATGCGCGATGTCATGGTCGTCAGGGGCGCGGCGGAGCCCGAGAGAGCGGAAGACGGAATCAACAAGGCGTTCGGGTTCCATGACGACCCGGGCATGTTCGCCTACTGTCTCGAGCCGGGCATTGTATCGGCAGTGCGCAGCCTGATCGGTGAGGACGTCTACAGCATCACGACGAACCTGTTCAACAAGCCGCCCCGTGTCGACGGTAGGCATCCGCTGCACCAGGACCTCTTGTATTTCACCCTCAGGCCCGCCGAAAGAATCATCGCCACCTGGACGGCGTTGACCGCCGTCACCCGGGAAAACGGCTGCCTGGCGGTAGTACCCGACAGCCACAAGGGAGCACTGTTGCGGCACGGGGACCCGGATTGGGAGTACGTCAACCACGCGTTCTTCGGCATTGCCGGGGAAGATAACCTGGAGGAACAGCTACCCGCCCGAGAGCACATTGAAATGCGGCGCGGTGACACCCTGTTGTTCCATCCGCTGCTGATTCACGGTTCCGGCAGGAACGCCAGCGATTCGCCGCGCCGGGCGATATCCGCGCACTACGCCTCGGGGCAATGCACCGCGCCCGGAGACGACTGGCGGACATGGGAGCAGGTTCGGCGGATAGGCTGATTCAAGAGAATTGGAGGATCAGGGGCCTCATACTGAGCGTTTCCAGACCGGTTCGCCATGCACCGGGTAAAAGGCGCGGTTAAGATACCGGCCTTTCCGGCAGATGGGAGTTATCCGTTGAACGAAGTGGTTGTGGTCGATGCGGCGCGGTCCGCGGTGGGCAGAAAGGAAGGGGCGCTCGGGTACGTGCATCCCACGGACAGCCTCGGGCCGGTCATCATGGCGGTGCTGGAACGCAATGGCCTGGCATCCAGCCAGGTAGACCAGGTGGTCGGCGGCTGCATCAACAAGCTCGGCGCCCAGGGGATGAACGTGATCCGCACGGCTTGGCTCGCCCACGGCGGCGCCCAGACGACACCATGCATTACGGTCGATGCCCAGTGCGGCTCTTCCCAGGAGGCGGCCATGCTCGGGCACAGCCTCATCCGGTCCGGCATGGCTGACGTCGTCGTTGCCTGCGGCGTGGAGAACATGACGCGGCTGCGCATCGGGTCGGATTCCATCGGCCTGCCGGACAGCTACGGCAAACCGATGGCGCGCAGCTACTTCCAGCACTACGAGTTCGCCACCCAGTTCGAGGGCGCCGAGCGGATGGCCGAGAAATACCAGGTGACCCGGCAGGACGCCGACGGTTTCGGACTCGCGTCGCAGGAGCGGGCCGCCCGCGCGGTGGAGGAAGGCCGCTTCGATACCCAGATCGTAGCGCTCGAAATTCCGGTGTTCGACGAGAACGGCAAGCGCACGGACGCGAGCCGGGTATTCGACCGCGACGAAGTTCCGCGCGATACGAGCCTGGAGGCGCTGGCGGGCCTGAAACCGGTGGCGCGGGCGGACGGCATCCATACGGCCGGCACCTCGTCGCAGATCGCCGACGGCGCCGCGGCGGTTCTCTTGATGAGCGCGGCAAAGGCTGCCGCGCTGGGCCTGGAACCGCTCGCCCATATCGTGGACACGGCCCTTGTCGGCTGCGACCCCGTCCTGATGCTGGAAGGCCCGATTCCCGCCACCGAAAAACTGCTTGCGGGCGCCGGGCTCTCCGTGCAGGACATCGATGTCTTCGAGGTCAACGAGGCGTTCGCCTCCGTGGTGCTGTCCTGGGCCAAGACGGTCGGCGCCGATCTCGAACGGGTAAATCCCAATGGCGGCGCCATAGCGCTCGGCCATCCGCTGGGCGCGACCGGTTGTTTCCTGATTACCAAGGCCGTGCACGAGTTGCGGCGAAGCGGCGGTGTCTACGGGCTGGTCAGCATGTGTTGCGGCGGTGGGCTGGGAACCGGAACGCTGCTGCGGGCGGCCTGAAGGCGCCGGTCGATTCCCGGGCGACGCCTCGCGGAACTGAACCCGGACAGCCGATCGCAACGCGGTAATGGGTAGGCCCCGAGTAATCGTTACCCGGCGTTGGCCGGCGGCGGTGGAAGAGGCGCTGGCGGCCCGTTTCGACACGCGGTTGAACGCGGACGATCACCCGTTCACCGGGGAAGAAATGGCAGAGGCTCTGCGGAGCGCGGATGCACTTTGCCCCACGGTGACGGATTCGCTCGGCGCGAACCTGTTCCGCCCGGGGATGCGCGTGCGCATCGTCGGTAACTACGGAGTGGGTTATAACCACATCGACGTCGCCGCGGCGCGCCGGCAGGGCATCGTCGTCACCAACACCCCGGGCGTACTGACGGACTGCACCGCCGACCTCGCCATGACACTGATCCTCATGTGCGCCCGCCGCGCCGGGGAGGGGGAGCGGGAACTCCGCGCCGGCGAATGGACCGGTTGGCGGCCGAGCCACATGGTCGGGTCGCGGGTGACCGGGAAAACCCTCGGTATCGTCGGCATGGGCCGGATCGGGCAGGCCACCGCCCGGCGGGCGCGGCACGGTTTCGGCATGCGTATCGCCTGCTACAGCAGGAGCCCGGTGCCCCGGGCGGTACTCGATGAACTGCAGGCGAAACAGGTTTCTGAACTCGATGAACTCGCGGCGCACGTCGACTTCCTCTCCCTGCACTGTCCGGTCACTCCCCAAACCCATCACCTGATCGACGCAAGACGGCTGGCGCTGATGCGTCGGACGGCTTATCTCATCAACGGCTCCCGCGGGCCGCTTGTGGACGAACAGGCGCTGGCCGATGCCCTGGCGAGCGGCCGGCTGGCCGGGGCGGGTCTCGATGTCTACGAGCGGGAGCCGGAGGTCTGCGATGTCCTGCCGGGCCTCGACAACGTCGTTCTGCTGCCTCACATGGGCAGCAGCACGGCCGAGACGCGGGACGCTATGGGCATGCGGGTCGTGGAAAACCTTGACCGGTTCTTTGCCGGCGAAGAGCCCCCTGACATCTGCGTTTGATTGTGTTAGCCCGCATTCGGCACCAACTTCCGTCGCGAGGGCGTCGAGGCGCCGTCCTGCGTGGCCGCGCCGCGCCGCCCCGGCGCTCGCGGCAGCCCTTCGCAACACCGGGCCCGGCGGCGACTCAGCCATGTACGGATGTCGGGCGCCGCGTATCAAGCCTCGCCGAATTGCGGTATGCTCCGATGTCGTCAGTCACACGTTTGGGAGGCGTTTATGCGTATCGCTCGATTTCTGGCCGCGGCCCTGGCCGTGGCGTGGCTCGCCGCCTGCGGCCAGCCCGCCGACAGCGGCGGCGAAGCGGCGGAGGCTCCTGCCACGGAAGCGCCGATGGAAGCACCCGAGGCCATGGAAGAAGCCGCTGACGCGGGCATGGAAGAGGCTGCCGATGCCGGCATGGAAGAAGCCGCCGACGAAGGTGACGCTGCCGCGGAGGGCGAAGCAGCCGAAGCCGGTGCGGAAGGCGGCATGGAAGCCACGGACGACGCCGGCATGGAGTCTGGCGAGGAAGCCGCAGACGACGCCGGCGAAGCCGGTGAAGCGGCAGCCGAGGAAGGCGGCGAGGAAGCCGCAGACGGCTGATACCAGACCTGCCCCGAACGCGGAATCGCCCGGTTCGGGGCACGTTGCCCCAAGTCAAGTACTCGACTTGCCGGTCGCCGCACTTTCTGCGGCGTTGCGCAACCGGTTGCGCCCCGGAATGCGGTGAGGTCCGACGGTCCTTCGGTTATTCCCCAGGATCGTAGCTGGGATCTCAAGCCGCCGCTCAGAGGCGCTGATTGAACTCCACCAGGTTGCCGCTCGGATCGTGGGTGAACGCCTGGCGGCAAATTCCCGCGATCTCCCGGGGTTGTGAACAGGTGAATCCCGCGTCCGCCAGCCGTTCCCGCAGGGCGTCGATGTCGGAAACCCTGAACGCGAAATGCTGTTCCTTGAGCGGCGGGCCGGAGTCCATTTCCATCAGGTGCACTTCCTGATCCCCGGCGCGAAGCCAGGCGCCCGGGAACCCGAAGTCCGGACGGTCGAGCGATTCCATCTCCAGCACCTCCACGTAGAACTTTTCCGCTGCCGCCACGTCCTGCACGTTGATGGACACGTGATGGATACCTTCAAGGAACATGCGCTCTCCGTTCGGGACCGGTCCGAGTCGCCCGTAGTGTACTCCTTCGGATGATGCGCTGTCCCGGCCGCGGGCGATTGCAATCGCGGACGAGTTGACGCACCATCCGCCGCGTGTCGGGCAACAGTAAGGAGGTGATCGGTGTATCTATTTATTGAGGAGCGCGGCGTCTGACGCGCTCCTTCGCCGGTTGGGGCCCCTTCGGAAGGGGCTCTGCCGGCTTCGCATTCCTTCAGCCCTCGCCGCCCTGGCCAAGTGCCTGGCTCACCCTTAACGCCGACTGTTCCATGGTGGTAAGCACCACGCCCGACTTGTTCAGGTTGTAACCCGTCAGGTTGACGGCGCGAACCAGGTATCGGTTCACCTCGCCGTTCTCGTCGGTGTCGACATCGATGATGTTGATGCAGCAGTTGTCCTGTTCGATGGTCACCCGTTTCTGCCAGCGAAGGCCCAGAACGTGGTTCAGGATCATGCGGTTGACGGCGCCATGCAGCACCAGCAACAGGTTCGTCCAGTCGCGGGCGGTAACGATGCCGTCGAAGGCGGGCGTTACCCGGGCGCCGAAATCGTCGAACTTCTCGCCGCCCAGGAACCGGGCGCCGGGTTGTTCCGCGGCCGCCCAGGGATTCGCCACTTCCTGAAGCCGGGCACCGCCGCCCTCCCTGCCGTACGCCCGTCCCCCGCCGCGAATCTCCTCGAGAGCGGGTTCCGTTTCCAGTGCGGGCGACCCGCGCCCCGCGAGAATCAGCCCCGCCGTCTCGACGGTGCGGCGCAGGCCCGAGCAGACCGCCCGGTCGAATCGAATGCTGGCCAGCACGGCTGCCTGCTTGCGCGCCTGCTGCCGCCCCAGTTCCGTCAGGGGAACGCTGCGCGGATCCTCCGTCACCGTGCCGTCGGCATGCACGTAGGCCGCTTCGGCGTGGCGGAGCAGGAAGATGCGGCGGCGGTCGGGAGCCTCGAACATTCGGTAAAGGTTACACGTTTACCCGGTTGACAATCCGCTCTTTTTAATTAATATAGAAACTATTAAGATATTAATTAAATAGCCGTCTCCGCTCGATGAAGCCGTTCGAATCCTCTCTTCCCATGGTTCTCTATCACACTCTCGACGCCGTCATGCCGCCGTTCAGGGGCATCTTCGCGAGCTTCGGCCTCACCGAACAGCAATGGCGCGTGCTGCGCGTGTTGTGGGAACGGGACGCCAGGCCGTTGCTGGCGCTGTCGGAAAAGACCCTCATCCAGGCGCCCAGCCTGGTGGGCGTGGTCGACCGGCTGCAACGTGACGGGCTGGTCGAGCGGCGGCGCTCCCGGACCGACAGGCGGGTGGTCAGGATATGCCTCACCGCCCGGGGCAAGGCGCTGAAATCCAGGGTCACGCCCCTGGTGGACGCGGCGTACTCCCGCCTCGAAAGCACGGTCAGCGAGAGCGAGTGGGCGGCGCTCAAGGCCACGCTGCACAAGATAGCCGGGCACGCCCGGGCGGCGGAGGGCGAGGTCGGGGCCGTTTGGTAGTCCGCGGCCGCGCCGGAATCGGACGAGCAACCCAAGGAGCAGGCAGATGGCAATCAAGAGCGGTTCGCAGTACCTGGAGTCGTTGCGCGACGGGCGCGATGTGTGGATGCACGGCAAGCGGGTAGAAGACGTGACCCGGGAGCCCGGCCTCGCCCGCGGTGCCGGGACCCTCGCTGACTTTATCGACCGGCAACAGGAAGCGGGGCTGCTCGACAGGATGACCTTCGTCGAGAACGGCGAGCGTTACCCGATGTCTTTCCTGCTGCCGAGGAGCGCCGAGGATGTACGGCGCCGGGGCGCGGCCTGTTACGAGTGGGCCAGGTGGTCCAACGGCATGCTCGGGCGCACCCCCGATTACAAGAACGCATCGGTCACCGCCTTCGCGGGCGCGGCCGAATTCCTCAACGAGAACGGCGGAGCGGTGGACTTCGCGGCCAACATGCGCGCGTACTACGAAGAGGCGCGGGGCCGCGACTACGTGCTGACCCACACGCTGGTCAACCCCCAGTTCAACGCCGAACTGGCGCGGCAGGGGCGGTCGAGCCCCGAGGTGGCTCTGAAGGCGGTCAAGGAAACCGATGCCGGCATCGTCGTCAACGGGGCGCGGCTCCTGGCGACCCTTGGGCCCCTTGCGAATGAGATCGAGGTGTTTCCCTCCACGCTGCTCAAGGCTTCCGAAGAGAACGTTCCCTTCGCCTTCGCGTTCACGCTGCCCATCGACACGCCGGGCCTGCGCATGATCTGCCGCGACACCTACGACTCGGGCAAGTCCACCTTCGATGCACCGCTGGCCTCCCGCTTCGAGGAGATGGACGCGGTGGTGGTCTTCGACAACGTTCTAATTCCCTGGGAGCGCGTGTTCATGTACGGAGACCCGCTGCTCTGCAACCGGGCGTTCGCCGAAACCAACGCCGTGGTGCACATGATGCACCAGGTGGCCTGCGGCAAGCTGGCCAAGGCGGAGTTCGTCGTCGGCCTGCTGTGCGCCATGGCCAGGGCATCGGGCAAGGACCGCGACATGAACGTCAAGGGGCAGATCGCCCAAGCCATGTGGATCGCGGAGACCGTGCGCGCGCTGCTGTTCAGTGCGGAACAACAGCCGGAACAGGACAAGTGGGGGCTGTACATTCCGCAACGGCGGCCGCTCGATACGTCCCGGAACCTGTTTCCCCGCCTGTATCCCAAACTCATCGAAACCGTGCACATGATCGGGTCGAGCTCGCTGGTGGCAACGCCCTGCGAATCGGATTTCGGCAACGACATCGCCGGCGACGTGGAGCGCTACTTCCAGCAGGTCAACCTCGACAGCCGGGACCGGGTGGCCCTGTTCCGCCTCGCCCACGACGTGGCCGTTTCCGGGTTCGGCAACCGGCAGGTGCTCTACGAGCGGTTCTTTTTCGGGCCGCAGAACGTCATGGCGTCCATCTACTACGACCTCTACGACAAGGACGAGATGATGGACCGGGTCGGCGAGTTGCTGGCGAGCACGTGACCGCGAACGCCTCCCGCGCGAACGCGGGGCTTGTTGCGTAGACCGCATTCCGGAGGTTGCCGGCCTGGCCCGCCCCATTACCAAGGGTCGCAACGCCGCCGCAGGCCCCGTGCGGCGCGCTGAAGTGCAAGAAACTTGTGGGACAGGACGCAAGTCGAAAGCCGATGAAAGTCGTGAACTCAATAAGCGGATTGGTGCAATTCGCCGGGTAGAGGTATCGTTTGCAGATGGAACTGTTCACGCACCCCGAGTGCCGTCTGCACGATACCCCGCCCGGGCACCCGGAACGCCCCGACCGGTTGACGGCCGTTCTCGACCGTCTGCAGGTCGAGGGCCTCATGGATGAACTGTCGGTCGTGGAGCCGGCGGTTGCGGGAAACGACGCCCTGGCCCGCGTGCACGACCCTTTCTACATCGAAGCGGTCGCCGCGACGAGCCCCAGGGAAGGACATGTCCGCGTGGATGCGGACACAGTGTTGAGCCCGGGCTCCGAGCGGGCCGCGCGACTCGCCGCGGGGGCAGTGGTCCAGGCTGTGGAGCACGCGCTCGACGGCACCTCGAAGCGGGCATTCTGCGCCGTGCGCCCACCCGGTCATCACGCGGAATCCGCAACCGCCATGGGATTCTGTTTCTTCAACAGCGTCGCGGTGGGCGCCGACCGGGCCCTGGACGACCTCGACCGGGTCGCGATTCTTGATTTCGATGTGCATCACGGCAACGGCACGGTGGAGATGTTCGCCGACCGGCCGGAAGCGCTGGTCTGTTCCAGCTTTCAGTATCCGTACTATCCCGGAATTCGCCAGCAGGTGGATCGCCCCAACATCGTGAACACGCCGCTGCCGGCCGGGACGGGCAGCGCCGCCTACCGCATGGCGGTGGAACGGGACTGGCTGCCGGCCCTCGAATCGCACCGCCCGGAACTGATCCTGGTCTCGGCCGGTTTCGACGCCCATGCGGAAGATCCGCTGGCCGGGCTCGAACTGCAGGACGACGATTATCTCTGGATCACCCGTTTCATCGTCGATGCCGCCGAACGCTTCGCCGCGGGGCGTATCGTGTCGACGCTGGAGGGCGGCTACAACCTGGATGCCCTGGCCCGCTCGGCGGCACTGCACGTGCGGGGTTTGCTCTAGCAGTTTCCCCCCGGCGCGCCGGCGCACCGGTTCGCCTCCAGCGCCACAGGGCGGATGCCCAGCCAGTCCGGAATGTCGAAAGTCCTGCGCAAGGTCGGCATCGACGCCGTGCCGCACGGGTTCCGCTCCAGCTTCCGGGACTGGGCCACCGAATGCACCGAGGCGTCGCGCGAGGTCTGGGAACTCGCCCTAGCGCATGTCAGCAACGACCGCGTCGAAGCCCCGTACCGCCGCAGCGGCCTGCACTTGAAATGCGATTGCCTAGCGTCCATCCTTTTTCGAAGGATGCTAATCGTCGAGCCGCGCGCCGAGGCGGTCGCGTTTAAATCCTGGTTCGCGATCCGGGAATCAAGCGGGAGGGAAAATTCAATATGCGAGAAGTGCGCGTACTCGCTGTTAGACGAGAACAAAGGTCGAGTGTCCTGCGACAGGGGCCCGCATTCGCCGTGTTGCTTTGCGTCGCCCTGATCGCAGGGGGTTGTGCGACCAACGTGTTGATGCGCCCTGACATTCCGGATCGCATCCCGGCGACGAAAGTACTTTTGATGAAGCCAGACGTGCAGTTGTCCAGACTGACCGCCGGCGGGTTGCATGAGCCGGACGCCGAGTGGACAGAAAAAGGCTTCGGGCATGTAAACAGCGCGTTGACTGAGCTCCTTGAACAAACAGGCGCCGAAGTGATCCGGTACGACTCCGTCAGGCAGGAATCCGAGATCGCTCATTCCTTGGATCAAGTCAACAAGCTCTACGAACTGGTCGGCACATCTATTGTCGAGTACAAGTTTCTCGTTCCGCAGACCCTACCCTCGAAATCCAACCGGTTCGACTGGACGCTTGGAGCGGAATCGGTGCGTGAAATACGAGAACAATCCGGCGCGGACTACGCTCTTTTCGTTTATCTCCATGACAGCTATGCAACCAGCGGTCGGGTTGGTGTCATGTTGATTGGAGCCTTTTTCGGTGTTGGCGTCCCGACCCGCCGCCAAGTGGCGTTTTCGTCACTGGTAGATCTGCGAAGTGGCGACGTTGTCTGGTTCAATTGGCTTCGAACTCCCACGGGCGGCACGCTGCGCGAAGCCGAGCCGGCTAGTCGTGCGGTAGAGACACTGATGTCCGAACTGCCGATTTTGTGAACACGCCTTTACTTCAGTTGCTCGCGATCGCCGTGGTACTGGCCGCCGGTTGCGCGACGACGGATGAACCGCAGGACCTCGCTCCGGGCGAGCGGCCGGCGATCCATACCGACGAAGCTGGCCTTTGGATGCTTTCTGACAAGTACGAGCAGAGCGTGATCTCGTCCGGCCGCCTTGTGAACGATCCGGATCTGAACGAGTACGTCACCGACATTGTGTGCAGAATCGCGCCTTTGATGTGTTCCGACATACGCACCTATATCGTCGACACTCCCCATTTCAACGCAACGATGTCGCCGAACGGATTCATGCAGGTGTGGACCGGTCTTATACTGCGCGCGGACAACGAAGCTCAGCTTGCCTACATACTCGGTCATGAAGTCAGTCATTTTGTTCGTCGCCATTCCGTAACCATCTGGCGGGACTATCGCAACAAAAGCAGCGTGATGGCTTACTTTACGCTTGTTACCGCACTTGGCGGTGGCGGTTATTCAGCAAACCTGGCGCAATTGCTCGCATTGAGTTCGGTTTTCGCGTTCTCTCGAGACCAGGAGCGAGAAGCTGATGACCTGGGTCTGAACATGATGGTTGCGGCCGGCTACGATCCCCACGAGGCGGTAAGGATATGGCAGTCACTGGAAGTGGAGCGTGAAGCGGAGGACGAAGACGAACCGTCGATTTTCTTCGCGACGCACCCGAGCACAAAGGAGAGAGTGGCTCTGCTGCGCGAGCGCGCCAGCGCGGGGCCCGACCGGATTCGTCCGCCGCTCCGCAATGACAGCGAGTTTCTTGCGCTCACCGCATCGAACAGGTTCAAGTGGCTGCGTGACGAAGTCCGGCTGCGGCGCTTCGACGCTACCGAAGTTCTGCTCAAGCGATTGCTTGCCAGAGGCGATTCTCCCGCGGAGTTGAGTTACTTCTTGGGAGAGGTCTACAGACTGAGCGGAGAGGAAGCAAACCGGCGCAAGGCCGTGGATTCGTACCTTGTTGCCATTGACACCGGGAAAGCCCCGGCGGAAACCCATCGTTCTCTGGGGCTCGTGTACCGGAAATTGGGGGAGGCTGAGATGGCGCGCCGCAGTTTCCAGAACTATCTGACCGTGGCGACCGAAGCCGATGACCGCGACATGGTTGAAACGTATCTGAACGACATCTAGGAAGAAAAACCTCATGAAAAAGATACCGGCACTGGCACTTGCGGTGCTCCTGGTTGGAGCTTGTTCCGCCTATACGGTCATTAATGCGGGCCCCTATCGGGTCTCCGAGGCATTCTCCGTTGACCCCCAGATCACTTGGAGCCGCTATCGAATTGGCCGAATTGAGACGTGGAGCATCGATGGATACAGGCTGCATTCGCTACGTTTTGTCGACGGCGTCGAAAATGGCCAGAACCTGATGGACCTCAAGGAAGACGACGTGCCACTATTCGACAGCGGCATGACCGCTACCGAGGTGCAGGAATTGGTTGTCGACACGTTGAGCAACATTGGTGCCGTCAATGTTGAAGGATCCAATCTCGAACCCATCGATTTCGGATCGTTTCCCGGATTCAGGTTCGATCTCACTTTTCTCACCGAGGAGGGGCTGGAGATGGAAGGCATCGCCGCAGGTACCATATACGAGGCGAAGCTCTACCTCATTCTTTATACTGGTGCTCGGCAACATTACTTTCCGAACTATCGTGATCACGTTTTGCAGATCATCGACTCTGTTGAGAAAAACCCTTGAAAAGGCAACCGCGTGCTACCGGAGGAGTGTCGCGGGGCGCCATGACGAACTCTCGAATTTTGTGGACACGCACAATTTTGTCAAGCGCCCCAAAAAAGGATAATGAGGCTATCCGACCCGGCATAACGCTGTACTACCGTTATGCTCTGTCCTAGTGTCCTGTCCGGTCGAAGATACGCTTACTGGCTCGATTGGGGAGTCGGCAATCAGAACGATCGACGCGGGTGGATTAACGCCTTTAACTGTCTTTGCACAATATTGCTGCCAGGTCATGGTAGGAACTTCTGAATTATTGGCTCAGGTCCCTCCGAGACATCTTCCAGGGCCAGAAGCCGGACTTTCTGCGCGGTGAGCGCATACTAGTCACGACGACGATGTCAGCTAAGGCCACATTTTACCTGACGACGATCGTTTTCCTAACGGCGCCGATTGCAACCACGGATAGCCTGTTGGCTGCCGAGAGCCCGGCCGGCGAGACGGGCAAACCGACATTCGTTGCCCGGCATCTCGACGGAGTGCGCGACTTTTCCCTGGAATTCGACCGAGCAGCATATCGTGAACGAATCCGGCTGCGGATCGAGCGTCGCGAATCGCTGTCGGAGTCGCACCCTCCGGTTCAGAGCGGGATCGTTCTGAGCCGGCCGACGGACGACGACAGTCAGGAAATAGAGATTCCTGATCCGGTCCTGCGCGAGGAGCTCAGAGTAAATCTTCGGAAAACGCATGAAAAAGAGTCAATTACCAAAGCAGACCTGCAATCCCTGACCGCTCTAACGCTTGCATCACCGGGCATCACCGATCTGACCGGCCTGGAGTTTGCAACGAATCTCGAGTTGCTCAATATGGGCGAGGGCTTGGTCTCCGATCTCTCCCCGCTGTCCGGGCTCAAGGTACTGAAGATGCTGATCGTAGAATCGAATCTCGTTTCAAACCTCGCGCCCCTTGCCGACCTCGTGACCCTCGAAGAACTGGGGCTTCCGGACAACAATGTTTCGGACATTTCGCTTCTGGCTCAACTGTCGAATCTGAGGGTGTTGAATCTTGATGAGAACTTCGTATCCGATCTGTCGCCACTGTCCAATCTGACCAGGCTGGAAGTTCTGGAACTGAACAACAATTCAATCGCCGAACTCTCGCCGTTAGCCAGTCTTGAGCGTCTGGTGGAACTGCAACTGGATATCAACCAAATTTCCGACCTTGCCCCGCTTGAGAATCTATCCGGCCTTGAACTCCTTCATTTGCGCGCGAACGCGATTGCCGACCTGTCGCCACTCGCTGCGCATGGCCGTTTGGTCTGGCTGCTCCTGGGATTCAACAACATCAACGACCTGTCGGCGTTGTCGGAACTGACAAACGTGATCGCACTGGACCTGCAAAGAAACGCGATATCCGATCTGTCTCCCCTGAAAGCTCTGACCGGGCTTCAGGAATTGAATCTCGCCGTCAATTCGATATCCGATATCTCGTCGCTAGAGGCGTTGAACGATTTACGTATATTGTTTCTGAATACCAACAAAATTGCCGATCTCTCGCCGCTGCGGGCCCTCTACGAACTTGGCTATCTGGTTCTCGGCGACAACCGCATCGAGAACATTTCACCGTTGGCCGATTTGACGGGGATACGAATCCTCGGACTCGATTTCAACTTCATATCAGACATTTCGATTCTGGAAAACTTCCACCTGGATTTTTTGGTTCTCAGCAACAACTCAATCTCGAACATTAAGCCGCTGGCTGACAATGAACATATCAAGGGATATCCGGTATTCAGCTTCGTTGATTTGCGGAACAATCCACTTAGCGATACATCCACCGACAGTCACGTTCCCACCATCGAGAGACGGGGTGCAACAGTCATCTACTACGACGATCATGGCGATCGGCTGGAGGTGGCCTCAAGCGTCGCTTTTGGCAGCGTCGTACGGGGCGTTCTGTCGCCTTACTACGACATTGACATGTTCAGGCTCGAAATCGACCAGCCGACTGACGTGCGTTTTTTTACAACGAGCGGCGCGTTACTGGTCAGCGTGCGAGTCGCGGGTACCGACTCCTACGATGCCGAGAACGCAGAAAAACAGGTTCAGCTTGAATCCTCCGCGGTCATTCAGCTTCATGACAACAGCGGGGGAATTTTGGTGGCCGGCGACCGCAGCCGAGGCCGCGAACACTCCGAATTCGTGCGGCGCCTCGAAGCGGGTGTCTACCATATCGGGATTCATAGCGCCGGGGGACCGCTTTCGGTCCCGTACCTCCTCAATTTGATCGACCCCCGTGAGGAGATCGTCGACATCCCGGACCCCAACCTTCAGGCGATTCTTGAAACCGCGCTGAACAAGAAACCCGGCACGGCCATAACCTCCGTAGAGATGATGAAGCTGACTCATCTGCGGGCTGGAACCCTTGGCATCTCGAACCTGAGCGGATTGGAATTCGCCACAAACCTCCTGGAGCTTCGCCTGGACGGAAACCGAATCGAGGATTTAACGCCGTTGGCCGGCCTTGTGCACCTGCAGTCGCTTCACCTGCAGTCGAACTCGATCGCGGACGTGTCACCGTTGTCACGGTTGACGGACCTGCGTGTGCTACTGCTGCACAACAATCGGATATCCGATGTATCCGCCCTTGCCAGCCACTACGCCATGAACATTCTGTACCTGCAGTCGAATTCGATATCGGATATTGGCGCGCTTTCGGAGATGTTCTGGCTGGAACTTCTGTTTCTTCAGAACAATCTGGTTTCGGATGTTTCGCCGCTAGCCTCGCTTTCCGGGTTGACGTATCTGAATCTTGAGGGAAATGCCGTCTCGGACATCTCGCCATTGAGCGAACTGACAGAACTCAAGACGCTGAATTTGGCATCCAATTCAATCTCCAACATTTCACCTCTGTCCGCATTGAAAAAACTGCAGACCTTGCTCCTCCAGGGAAATCAGATTCGGGACGTATCTCCTCTCCTTCCAGCATCCTCCAGGAGCCACTATCTGTATGCCGTCAACTTCCGTGACAACCCGCTGAGCGACGAATCGATCAATACACACATTCCTGCCCTGCAGGAAGCTTTGAGTGCAGATGCGACGATTCAGTATCTTCAGGACGATCATGGCGACGCCTTCGATGCCGCTACCGCGCTGCGGCTGGGTGTCGTCCAATCCGGTACGGTTGACAGGAGGGACCTGGACTATTTTCGGCTGGTCCTCCAGGAGACCACTGACCTGCGAATTGTCGTGAGCGGCGACGGCATTGGCGCCCGGCTGCGGACCGAGAACGGAGTCGAAGTCGACAGCAATCGTTCGTTCACTCGCGATCACGACTTCGTGACCAATAGCCGCCTCGATTCAGGAACGTATTTCCTGGAAGTGGAGGATCGTAGTCACCGGTTCCACGAAACACCGTATTCCGTCATTGCGACGGAGTTCGCAAGCAGCACATTACAGGTCCCGTTGTTGCCATCGAGCGCGAATCCTGTCCGCGAGGGATTCGTGCGTTTGATCAATCGGGGAGCTACCAAGCGTAGAGTGAACATCAACGCCGTCGACGACGGGGGCACGCAATACCCCCTGCGGTGGGTGGACATCGAGCCGGGGCACGCCATGCATTTCAATACCGGACACTTGGAGTTAGGGCAAAGCCCGGATCCGCAGTGGGTGTGGGAGCGACTGGGTACGCCACGGGGCGACTGGAGACTTGAACTGCATTCCGATGCGGATGTGGAAGTGTTGGCCTATGCGAGAACGGCGGACGGGTTTGTGACCGCCATGCACGATGCCGTGCCTCGTGTTTCAGGCGGGTTTTGGGTACCCACCTTCAACCCGGGAGTCAACCTGAACCAGGTCAGCAGCCTTCGGATCATCAATGCGAGCGCGGAGACAGCGAAAATATCGATCAAAGGCGTTGACGACGCCGGCGAATCACCCGGAGAAGACGTAAAACTGGTGCTCAGCCCTCGAACGGTGCGCACGATTACCTCACAAGAGCTGGAATCGGGCGAAGGTGAGTTGGATGGAGCACTGGGAACAGGGACGGGCAAGTGGCGCCTGGTCGTCGATGCCGACCAGCCCGTTCGGATCATGAGCTTGTTGGAGAGCGCGGAAGGGCATTTCACGAATTTGTCGACCACGCCCCGGAACTCCATGGAAGCGGCCAATGAGGTGCTGCTGTTTCCGTCCATGGCTAATCCGAATGGGTGGGAGGGATTTGTGCGTGTAGTTAACCACACTACGGAGTCAGGCGCCGTGCGCATCGAGGCGGTGGATGACAGTGGTTGGGACTACGAACCCGTTTTCCTGACGCTCGATGCGAATTCGGCGGTACAGTTCAATTCGACAGATCTGGAACTTGGAAACCCGTCAAAGAATCTGCCTGCCGGGGTCGGGTCAGGTAGCGGTGACTGGCGGCTGACATTGAGTTCGAGTCTCGACATGGAGGTGTTGGCGTACATCCGGACGGCAAGCGGATTTCTCACCTCAATGCACGACCTGGTACGCCGAGCAGGCCGAAATCACGAGGTTTCGATATTCAACCCCGGCGGCAACACCAACCAAGTGAGTTATCTTCGACTGATCAATCCGGGCGAAAACGCCGCTGAGGTAGTAGTCAACGGTGTCGACGACGGCGGTGAATCGCCGGGCAATCCCGTGACCCTGTCTGTTGCGGGCAACGCTGTACGCACGTTAAGTGCGCAGGAACTTGAATGGTCTGGTGAGGGATTGGTCGGCGGATTGGGCGACGGTACGGGGAAATGGCGCTTGACCATCGCCACTGACCGACCCATACGGGTGATGAATCTCCTGCAAAGCCCCACGGGCCACCTCACCAATTTGTCCACAACGCGATGACGCCCAAGTTGGGTGGATGCACGTTAGTCACATGAGTCCCTTGGTCGGTGCGCGCTCCGAGACGCGGTCAGAGAAAATCCGCTTGTTGCGGATGCTGGCTCTCTGATCTTGCATTGCGGCAGCAATATCGTTCGACGTATGAGCAGTACGGACTAATGCTTCGTGACGTTGGCGAGGCTGCGACCGGCTACCCGAGTGCAATGCGCCAAAAGGCGGATGGGATTTGTTTCCCACATTGACCGGTTGGTAGCCCGGGCAAATGACCTGCGCCGCGCTTTGCTCGACCAAGCCGGCAGGGGTTTCTCCGGCCAGCGCTCCCGCGCGGCTAGGCGATGTTGATCAACCCGCCCCAGATACACGAAAGCCCGCACCTGGGCGCGGGCCTCGGAACGAGGGCATGACTTACCTCCCGCGTCTCGATAGGAACTACTCGCCGATCGCTCGGCCCTGTCAACACGTGCCCGGTCACGCCAGTTCGAATCCGTGGGTGACCGCCGCGCCCGCGCGGCGCAACATGATGGAGGCGGAACAGTACTTGTCCGCTGACAACCCGACGGCGCGCGCGACCTTTTTCGCGGTGAGGTTTTCGCCCGCGACCGTGAAGTGCAGGTGTATGTCGGTAAACACCTTCGGGTCCGATTCGGCGCGGCGCGCCGTGACCCTGGCTTCGCAACTGGACACTGCCGCGCGCCCCTTGCGCAGGATGTGAACGACATCGAACGCGGCACAGCCGCCGAGGCCCAGCAGCATCAACTCCATGGGCCGCATCCCCGCGTTGCGGCCCCCGGACTCGGGCGGACCGTCGATGGTGATTTCATGCCCGCTTCCGGACCGGGCGGTGAAGGTGACCGCCTCCTTCCAGGTGATATTCGCTTCCATGGGGTGCAGTGTCCTCCGCAACCATGTCGTTCCGTTCAGTGTATCCGTGCGGCTGCCGCCGGACGTTTACAGGGGCTGCTCGCGATCGCCGCAGTAGCTCCGGGCGGGGAGTTTCATCCGTACCGCCGCTTCATCTCGTCAACGGACTCCCGAACCAGCTCTTCGAGCACCTCCGGGTCGATGTCATCGAGCTTGTTGACGTACAGGCAGGATTTCCCGGTGCGGTGCTTGCCGAGCCTGGCGAGCAGAGATTCGTAACGGGCGAAACCGGGCATGATGTAGAGGACGAGGTTCTGCTTGCGCGGGGCAAAGCCGACGACCGGCCAGTCCCCCTCGCGGCCGCTGGCGTAGGTGTAGTGATAGCTTCCGAATCCAACAATGCTCGACCCCCACATCTTCGGCCGTTCGCCGGTGACCTCCCGCATCAGGTTGAGCACCCGCCGCGCATCTTCCCGGCGCCTGGGGTTCTCGACCGAATCGAGGTACGCGTCGACATCGCCGTCGTGCTGCCTTGTCTTGAGCTCGGACACGGACCGGATACACCTCACCTGTCGCCGGAATCATGTTCATTATAGTCAAGCGGTATGTCATCAGCCCGGCGACCTGCCTGGCCGGGACATTTCCTTCGATCCGGGGCTCCGAGAGCGGGTAGGCGGTACGGGCATCGGGCACGCCGGGTCGGAAAATCGCAGTGAGCGAATCCGAGCCCGCCGATTCAGAACGACAATTGAAGTTGCGTTTAGCATAGTATCGGTGACTCGGCGCCGGGCCGGTGTGCGCTGCGGCATCGTGCACCGAGCCGCGCGGAACATCCCGAAACTGTTGGAAAGAGTTGAATCGATGAGCGGACTGGAAAACGTGAAGTGGGTGGTCGCATCGCGGCCCGAGGCCGAAGTGCAGGCGTCGAATTTCGAGATGAAACGGGAACCCGTCGCTCCCCTGGGGCCGGGCTGCATGCTGCTGAAGGCGCGGTACTTCACGGTGAATCCGCCGGCCCGCATGGCCCTGGTCTCCGGCGGCATCGCGCGCCGGCCCATCCCCATCGGCGCGACGATGCGCGGCAGCGGACTGGCCGAGGTGGTTGAGTCCAGGAACCCGGATTTCGAACCGGGCGACCTGGTGATGGGCGATCTCGGCTGGCAGCGCTACGTCATATCAGACGGTGTTCGCCGCCGGGTGGTGAACAAGGTGCAGCCCAGGGAAGGGTTCCCCGCAAGCACGCTGCTGCATGTCCTCGGCGGCAGCGGCGCCACGGCCTATTTCGGCATGACGGAATACGCCCGGCCGCGCGTGGGCGATACCCTGGTCGTATCCACCGCGGCGGGCAACGTGGGCGCACTCGTCTGCCAATTGGCGAAAATGCAGGGGTGCCGGGTGGTGGGCATTGCCGGCGGCGCCAGGAAGTGCGGCTGGCTGGTGAGCGAACTCGGTTGCGATGCCGCCATTGACTACAAGTCCGAAGACGTACCCGCCCGTCTCGACGAGACCTGCCCGAACGGGATCGACATCTACTTCGACCACGTCGGCGGCGCAATCCTCGACGCGGCCCTGGCCCGCATCGCCCAGGGCGCCCGGGTGGTGCTGTGCGGTGGCACGTCTCAATATAACAACGACCTCGACTGGTACGGCCCCAAGAACTACTTCAACCTCGTCTACAAGCAGGCGGAGATGACGGGCTTCTACGTCTTCAATTTCCGGGACCGCTTCGAGGAAGCCCACTCCAGGCTCGCCGCGCTGATCGCCGAGGGCAAGCTGCAGTACCGGGAAGACATACTCGAAGGCGTGGAGAACCTGCCGGAGGCGCTGATGCGGCTTTTCCGGGGCGACAACTTCGGAACGCAACTGGTGCACGACGCTTAGCTGTTCTCGTCCGGGCGGAACGCTGCTGTGGAAGGAACAACGCGGGGTCTTGGGGAAAGAGTTCGCATGCGGCGCTTCCCTTTCGGCGCGTTAAGCTCGTCCGAAAGCCTTGCGTTACGCAGGATGATGTGGCCGTGCGCCGAAAGGGAAGCGCCGCATGCGAACTCGCTGCCCGGTGCCAGCGAAGTTCCCTTCGGGTTGTGCGGGGCCTTCGAGAAGTCCCGTTGCGTGCGACCGGCGATGGGCGATTAGCGAACTAATCGGGCTGAATTTCGTCCCGCCCCTTGCGCCGGGGCAAGTCGGCCATTATTGTCGCACCCCGATTCGTGGGGCGCTGTCCTGCCGGCACACGGGCGCGCCCGATCGATCCACTTCCAGCGTCGATTTTCGTCAGGAGATTCGGTGGGACCGGAGACAGCCTTGGATGCGGCTACGGGCGGCCAGGACCTCTGGCCGTTGCTGATTTACACGGCGCTGGTCGCCGGGGTGCTGGGTGTCGTCTTCGTGGGTTCCTGGCTGCTCGGTTCCCGCACCCGGCACCGGAAGGCGACCGACATGCCATTCGAGTCCGGCATCGTCCCGGTGGGCGAGGCCGAACAGACGCGCCTGTCCGTCGAATTCTATCTCATCGCCATGTTTTTCGTGATTTTCGATCTCGAAACGATCTTCATATTCGCCTGGGCCGTGGCGTTCTTCGAGCTGGGCTGGCGGGGCTATATCGGCGCGGGAATATTCATCGTCATCCTGCTGGTGGCGCTCGTCTACGAATTGCGTACCGGCGCCCTGGACTGGGGCATCAAGGAACGCTTCCGGCGCCGGCGCTATGCGACCGTTCCAGCCACGGAGCCGGAGGGCGGCGCCTGATGCAGTGGCGGTTGGTAAAGACGGAACCGGGGGCGCCCATGGCCGGGCCCGACCGGGTCTACGAGGAGCAGAGCGCCAAGGGCTTCCTCACCGCCAGGCTGGACGACCTGGTGGCCTGGGGCCGGGCCAACTCGCTCTGGCCGTTCAACTTCGGGCTGTCCTGCTGCTACGTGGAGATGGCCACCGCGCTCACCTCCCGGCACGACATCTCCCGTTTCGGGGCCGAGGTCATTCGGGCGACGCCCCGCCAGGCGGATCTCATCGTCATCTCCGGCACCGTGTTCCGCAAGATGGCCCCGGTGCTGCAGCACCTCTACGATCAGCTTCTCGAACCCAGGTGGGTGATCTCCATGGGTTCGTGCGCCAATTCGGGCGGGATGTTCGACATCTACAGCGTCGTGCAGGGTGTCGACAAGTTCCTGCCTGTCGATGTCTACGTGCCGGGCTGCCCGCCGCGCCCGGAAGCCTTCATGCAGGGCTTGACGCTCCTGCAGGAAGCGGTGAAGGGCCGGCCGCGGCCCTATAGCTGGCTGGTGGGCGAGGACGGTGCGGTCAGCAAGTACGAGCCCAGTCAGCGGGACGCCCTGACCCCGGAACGGATGCGCACCACGAACCTCGCGGAACCCACCACGGTGGGCGATGCCCCCCTCTCCAAGGACCTGCTCGGCAAAGCTCGAAAGCAATGACAGCGGAAGTTGCACAGGCACCGGCGGATACCCGCCGGCACGCGCCGGCCAGCGGGCCGGTGGGGGACCTGCTCGGCAGGTTTGGCCCCGGCCTGGACTACCAGGAGACGGCGGACGGCATTCCCAACCTCTGGGTGCCGCGAGAGCGCCTCGTCGATGTCATGCAAGCGCTGAAAGGCGATTACCCGATGCTTTTCGACCTGTCGGTGATCGACGAGCGGGTGAGGATGCACCGGGAGGGGCAGCCGGAGTCAGCATTCACCGTTTTCTATCACCTGATTTCGCTGGAAAAGAACGAGGACCTCCGCGTCAAGGTCGCCCTGCCGGAAGATGACGCCAGGGCGCCCACCCTCACCGGGCTCTGGCCTGCCGCAAACTGGTACGAACGCGAGGGTTTCGACATGTTCGGGGTGGACTTCGAGGGCCATCCCAACCTCTATCGGATACTCACCCCGCCGCTCTGGGAAGGGCACCCGCTGCGGAAGGACCATCCCGCCCGGGCCACGGAGATGGACCCGTTCCGGATGTCCGATGAAATCCTCGACGAACAGCAGGAAAGCCTGCGCTTCGTACCGGAAGAGTGGGGCATGACGAAGACGGCCAAGCACACCGACTTCATGTTCCTGAACCTGGGCCCGAATCACCCGAGCGTGCACGGGGTGTTCCGCATTGCGCTGCAGCTCGACGGCGAGGTCATCGTCGATGCGGTGCCGGACATCGGCTACCACCATCGCGGCGCCGAGAAGATGGGGGAGCGCCAGTCCTGGCACACCTACATTCCGTATACCGACCGGGTCGACTACCTGGGCGGCGTGATGAACAACCTGCCCTATGTCATGGCCGTGGAGAAGATGGCCGGCATCGAGGTGCCGGACCGGGCCAAGGTCATCCGCATTCTGGTTTCGGAACTGTTCCGTATCTCCAGCCACCTGGTGTTCTTCGGCACCTTCGCCCAGGACGTGGGCCAGATGTCCCCGGTGTTCTACATGTTCGCCGACCGGGAGCGGCTGTTCAGCATCGTCGAGGCGATCACCGGCGGGCGCATGCACCCGGCCTGGTTCCGCATCGGCGGCGTGACCCAGGACCTTCCCGACGGCTGGGACACCATGCTCCGGGATTTCCTCGACTACATGCCCGCCCGGCTCGACCACTACGACCGGATGGCCACCAAAAACAACATCCTGAAGCGGCGCACGGTGGATGTGGGCCGGTACAACACGGCGGAGGCCGTGGAGTGGGGCATTACCGGGCCAGGCCTGCGGGCCACCGGCTCCGACTGGGACCTGCGCAAGAAACGCCCCTACGGCGGTTACGACCAGTTCGATTTCGAGGTGCCCACCGCGGCCAACGGCGACTGCTACGACCGCTGCGTGGTGCGCGTGGAGGAAATCCGCCAGAGCCTGCGCATCATCCGCCAGTGCCTGGA
>JAPPHD010000137.1 GCA_028821125.1 Gammaproteobacteria bacterium | reverse complement strand
AAGACCGCGTTCGTCGACCTGTTCACCGTTCGCCGCAACCTGCGGTTTCTGAACTAGTGCTCCATCCACGTTACCATCGCGCCTTGGCAGCGCCTTGGCCCGGCAGGACGCCCGCATGATGGGGATGGCGGTCGTGGTGTTCGTGGCGCTGCTCGCTTCGATTGCCCTGATGGCCGCCCAGGGCATGCGCCGGCGCGCCAGGATTCGCCGGCGCATGGCCCCGGTGATGGGACTCCTGGCGGTGGAGACGCCGGCAACCGCGGCCGTCTCCGCGCGCAAGCAACGCGGCGAGGGCCGCAATTCGCTGATCGCTTGGCTGGACGCCCGTTATCCCTTGGCCCGCGGCGGTCGCACGGCGCTGGTCGGGCTCGTCGGCGGTGCGGTCGTCTTCGCCGTGCTCGTGCCCGTCCTCGGCTTCTTCGGGCTCTCGTACGCCTTCGCCGTCGTCGCCGCCGGGAGCCTGGGCGGCGCCTTTGCCTGGAACCTCGCGTCGATGCTGGAGGCGGCCCGGCGCAACGAGTTCAGCAACCGTTTTCTTGTGGTGCTGGAGGACATGCAGCGCATGGTGCGCTACGGCATCCCGACCCAGCAGGCGCTCAAGTCGGCGGCCTCGGCGGCCGACGAACCCGTCAGTACGTCGCTGCGAAACATCCTGCTGGAAACCGAGTTCGGGACGCCGCTGGGCTTGGCCATGGACCGGGAGGCGCGCCGCGTGCGCGTTGCGGAACTGTCGATGCTCGCCGCAGTGGTGTCCACGCAATCGGCCACCGGCGGCAGCCTGTCCGAGTCCGTGGACAATCTGGCAAGGATGCTGCGGGAACGGCTCGACAACCGCTCGCGCATGAAGGCGTCTACGGCCGAGTCGCGCATCACGATCGTCATTCTCGCCTTTGTACCCTTCGCCGCCATCGGCCTGCAGGCGCTCACGCAGCCGGAACTGGTCGATGTCCTGCTCGGCGACGCGCGCCATCTGTTCGGCATCGGCGTCGCGCTGATCGTGGCGGGGCTGGTGATTTCCTGGATGATGATTCGGGGCGCGCAACGCTGATGGCGGCCGAGGGGGACATGCGCCTGCTGTTCGCCGGGGCGCTGGCGTTCCTGCTGGTGGGACTCGGCGTGTACCTGCTGATCCGCTGGCTGCAGGGCCGCGCCGCGGTGGCGCGCCGCGTGCATCTGGCGCTGGGCCGGCCCCCGGGTTCGGGCGAGCGCCGCATGGCCAAGGGCGGCGCCGCCCTCAAGTCCACGATGGGCACCGGCTTCGCTGCGCTCGGGCGCATGATGCCGCTCGGGGAGAAAGACCGGCAGAAGATCGTCGTCAGCCTGCAGCGCGCCGGCTACCGGTCGTCCAACGCGCTCACCACCATGCTGGGCATCAAGTTCACCTGTCTGCTGGGGGGGCTCGGGGTGGGCGGCTTTGCGCTGTACGGAACGTTGCCCGGCGCGATGGGGATGCTGCTCACGCTTGTCGGCGGACTGGTGGCCGGGGTGGTATTGAACGTCTTTCCCGAGATGGCGCTCGGCCGACTCGCCAGCAACCGGCTGCGGCGCATCGAGGCGGCCCTGCCAGAGACCTTCGATCTGCTGGTGGTCTGCCTGGAGTCGGGGCTGACGTTCGAGCGGGCGCTGAAACGCACGGTCGACAACCTGAAATCCATCCAGCCCGAGCTGGCCCTGGAATTCGGCCGGGCGGTGCTCGACATGAGCGTGCACGGCCGCACCCGGGAAGACGCGCTCGGGCGGCTGGCGAACCGGGTCGCCAGCCAGAAGTTCCGCGACCTGGCCACGACCGTGGTGCAGAGCGGCCGCCAGGGCACGCCGCTCGCGGAAACGCTGCGCAAACTGGCGAGTTCGGCCCGGGTCGAGGCGATCGCGAAAATGCAGGAGAAGATGGCGCGCCTGCCGACCTTGCTGGTGATTCCCTCCAGCGCCTGCATCCTGCCGGGCATCCTGGTGATCGTCGGCGGCCCGGCACTCATGCAGCTGACGGAGAATCTCGGGAACTTCGGCGGCTGACCGACAGCCCCCGCCGCATGACCGCGCGGCGGCGGTTTGGGCCCAGGGCGTCGCCGCTACCGGAGCACGCCGCGGGAAACCGCCCAATTCACCGCTTCCGCCCGGCCCGCCGCTCCCGTCTTTCGATAGATGTTCTTCAGATGGTAGCGCACCCCGTGCACCGACAGGGAAAGCTCGCGGGCGATTTGCTTGTCGCGCAGGCCTTGCACGAGCAATTCGAGGATCTCCCGTTCGCGGCGGTTGAAGTCCGGCGTCGACGGTTCGGTCCTTTCGGCGATCTGCCGCTTGAGCGCCTCGATGGCTTCGCGCGTTTCCGCATCGATCCTCGCTCCGTCCAGCACGTCCCGGAGAACCCGTCCCGCCGCCGCCTCGCGAACCATCGGCCGGGCGAAACCCGTGGCCGACATCCCGCGCAGATAGTCGAACAGGTGCATCCTGGCGGCGCTCGAGTCGCCGGCCATGTGTTCCAGCACGATCGACAGTGCGAGGCATCGCATCCGGAATCGTACCAATCCTTGCTGTTGGGCCAAGGCCAGAGTCGTGCGCGAGAGACGTTGCGCGGTGCGGATCTGCCCCGATGCCGTCAACAACCGCAGCCGGGCGCAGACCAGTGCCTCCGTCTCCCGCCAGTTCATCTCCCGGGACCGCAGGAGATTCTCCGTCCGTTCCGGCAAACGATCTTCCACCCAACGCCGTTGTGCGTCGTCCACGCGCCCGTCCATGGCGAGATGGCCGACCCGCAACGCCGCCAGGTGGCGGGAAGCGGCGGCGAGGTTTCCGGAGCGGGTCGATTCCTGCAACACGTCCAGAACCCCGAGCGCCGCTTCCGCACCACCGCTTTCATACTTCCACTCGACGATCACCTCATTGGCCGCGGCCAAAATGCTGAACCAGGCCGCGCCGTTGCGGAACGGCACGGGAATCCGGGGCACCAGTTGCTGCAACGACCCGAGGCGGTTGCATTCCAGATGACATTCGCCCACGAGCGTGTCGACAAGCTGGCGCAGTCTGCGGTCGCCGTCGAGATGCCGTTCCAGAATGTCGGCTGCCGACCCGTAGCGCCGTTCCGCTTCCGCGGGATCACCGCGCGCCAAGTCGACCATCCCGAGATTCAATTGGATGTGAAACTCCCCGTGATGCGAATCGATCCGCTTGAAGATCGCCTCGCCCTCTTCTGCGAATTCCCGGGCCTGCTCGAACATACCCATCGACTGGTAGAAGCCGAACGACAGCACCGCGTGGCCGGCGACGAGTGCTGAAGGAACCCGGTCGTCCCCCCGGATCAAGACATGCGAGGTGACCAGTTCATCGACGAATTCGCTGTTCAACGGCAGGGCGCCGAAGCCCACGAGAATGCCGTGGATGTAAGTGCTCTCATAGCGAAGCAGGCCTTCGTCGCCGCTCGCCGGCTCATCTTGGGAGAAGTTTGCGGTCTGCAGTCGGGTGCGCTCGAACAGCACGAGCGCTTCTGTCAGCTTCGATCGATAGACAAGCGCCCGGCATTTCAGCATCGCCAGCCTCGGATACCGGTCCGTCACGCTGTCGCTCAGCAAGTCCAGCGTGTTGCCTAATCGAACCATGCCTTCCTGCAGAAGCCAACCGAGCCCGCCGGCGCCGAGCAGGACGTGGGCCAGCAACGCCTCGTCTTCGGCTATGTTGGCGTGACGCAGCGCGGCTGCGACGTGTCCACGCGAGGACATGGCCGTTCCGATTGCACGGTGCAGTTCCCGGTACCGGTCGAGATCGGTGCGCTTCAGTTCCTGCTCGCCATGCGCCTTGATCAGCGGATTCAAGCGCATCGTTTCGACAGGCGAATCCATCGGCTGCGAGAGCCCGTTCAGCCATTGCAGGTTGCCCAGCCTATTGGCGGTGTCGGTTCGGTCGAGCGCTTCGTTGACGATGCTCGGCTCGATCCAGTCGAACTGCGCCAATTCGAGAAGGAACTCGTAATCCTGCCTGGAGATACTGCGTAACAGACGGTGGGTGATCCAATCCGTAGCAATCTCGTGTACGCGTGCGTGGTCCTCGGCGGGGAATCGGTTGAGTTGCTTGGATTGCTCGAACCGGCTGAGGCTCAAGGCAACCGCCCAGCCTTGCGTGCTCTCGACCAGATTGGCGTGTTCGCGGCGCGACAACGCATCGTTGAAGTAGGCCGAGACTTCAGCCCCGGAAAAGCGCAACTGCTCCTCATCGTACTCGAGCGCCCGGCCGTTCAAGACGGCCCTCGACAGATCGAGCCCGGGATTCTGCCGCATGCCGAACATGAACCGGAGGTTCGAGGGAGCGCGTTGCAGCACCTCGTTCAGTGATACGACGGCGGCGCCGTGAAGATTCTCCAGTTCATCGATCGCCAACAGGCACGGCCGCCCGTCGCTTTCGATGGAATCGGCGATTCGCAACAGGTGGCCTGCGTGGCCCGACCGTGACCCCGCAATGGCGAACCCCGCCTGCTCGAGCGCCAATTCGATGTATGACGCGATGCTCTCGACGTTGTCGTCCTCGTCGACCGTCAACCAGCCCGCGATTTCGTTTCGCCGCCTTGCGCGCCGGCACAGTTCGGCAAGCAACGTGGTTTTGCCGAATCCACTCGGCGCCGTCACCGCCACGACGCTCCAGTGGTTTTTCTCTGCCTCCTCCAGCAGGTTCTTGCGTTCGAGATGAAACGGGGTGCGTTGCGGTGGCGTTACCTTGCCAGCCCAATGCCAGGATTGAGATGTAACCATCGGAATCGAGCGGCTAACGCGGCATCGCCAACCCGGCTCGCCGGTAAGGGACGGCCAGCGGACACAATGAGCAACGACGGCGCCAACGATCGTTCATTGGTCATCTTCGGTTTTCGGGGGGGGGGGGGGGGGGGGCCAGATAGAACCCGGGGTGGGGGCCC
>JAPPHD010000043.1 GCA_028821125.1 Gammaproteobacteria bacterium | reverse complement strand
ACATCTGCGGGCCGCACGACGCTCACTTGGCGGCCAGTCCGGACCAGGCGTGGAGTTGGGCGCCGAACGAGTGCGACCTCGACCCGGTGACGGCGCAGCGGCTGTTCCAGCTGCTCGCGAACGAGACGAGGGCGAACGACTGGTGCCTGTGCGGGCAGTGGGAGGGTGGCAGCAGTGGGTGGGACACCGATGTGCTGCTTGTCACCCGGGGCTGGAACTATTTCATCTGGCGCGCGCGCTTCGGCGATGTCGTACGCTACCTGCAACAGGGGGACTCGTTCGAACGGGACCTGCACGTTCCTCACGTCGTCTGGCCAGCCGACCACCGGTGGTTCCTGGCTACGCTTTACAGCGGGAGTTCGAACTACCTCGCCGGGTCGGCGGCGCTGATCGACAGGGTGCTGGCGAGCGAACTGGATGCCTACAAAGTGGGACTGGCGGACGAAGCGCACTGACCGAGCACGACGCCTAGCCATGCCGCGTAATCGCGTTCCCGAAGACCCACGGTGTGGCCGCTGCTCTCAACCGCGTTGTCCGGCTCTACGGCGGTCAGAACCACCTGCGGGGATACCGGGACGACCGAACGGTTACGTGTCGGTGCAACGGTTCGGTTAAGGTCGGCGTCCGCCATCGCCAGATCCAGTCCGACCATCAGCAGGACGACAGGCAAGTCGCGCTGTACATCCCATTCGAACAAGTAGATCCGTGCGAGCGTCCCACATGCCGGGCGGGTCTCGCGCGCCCGGTCAATAACCGGCAGCACATGCCGCTCGGCGCCCGCCAGCCTGATCTCTTCGTCCAATCGACGCGCCGGCTCTTTTTCGTCACCCGCTGGCGGGACGACCGTCATCATGAAACGGCCTGCCGCTTCAATGCGGCGAGCCAGTTCGGCCAGCAGCGCCTCCCGGTCCGCGTCGGTTGCGCACTGAACGGTCCGCGTGTTGGGTTCGCCGGACCGCACCATACGGTCGATCCGGCCCATACCGAATCGTTGTACATGGTTCCTCCGTTACCGTGTGTGCGCGCCTCCCTCGTCCGCCTGCCCGCCTTGTCCGCCGTAGCGGAACCGGGCCACAGCGCCGCGGCCGGCAAGCTGGCCGCGCGCGTAGTGCCCGGGCATCACCGGCGACGCCCAGCGACCGGCCGTTTGCATTTCGACCATTGACGCACCGGCCGCGGCGAGACTCTGGGCCGCGCCGACGCGTAGCGAGTGCCCGGATATTCGGCCCTCGATGCCGGCGGCCGCGGCTCGATTGGCGATGATCCGGCGGATGCTTGCCGCGTTGAGCCGGGAGGCGTCGACATAGCCACCACGGCGCAGGCGCAAAAAAAGCGGTCCGGCCGAGTGCACGGCGGCGTCGAGCCAGACGCGCACCCGGCGGACGGTCGATGCGCCGATGTACTGCACGGCGCCCCTCAGGTCCGTCTTGGAGTGCCGGACCGTCAGACGGCCGCTACCGTCGTCCTCGATAGCAAGATCTTTGACGTCGAGGGCGACGATCTCGGAGACGCGCAGCAGCGCATCGCTTGCGATCGCGAGAATCGCGGCATCGCGCAAGCCGGCCGGGTCGCCCGAACTCGCAGCGAGGGCAGCGGCAGCGTCGGCCTGTTCCCAGCGGATGCCGACGACCTGGCCGCGGCCGCGGCCGCGCGCCTCGCGCCGGAATCCGGCCAGCACCCGGTTGGTAGCCAGTCCGGCCGGAACCGGGTCGCCGAGGAGCCGGGCACGGAGTTTCGCTGCGGCGACGACCAGGGCGGCCGATGCCGCAGACTTGCCCCCGTCGAACAAATGCGCGAGGTATTCGGCGAGCGCCCTGTCGTCAAGGTGTGCGCCAGCCAGGTGCTTGTCGAGCGAGCGCAGGACGCTCGTATAGACCGTGCGGGTGTTGGGGGAAAGCGAAGCGGCGGCAAGGGCGGCTGCGGTGTCTTCGAGGGCGGGCAGGCCAGAGGGTTGTGGGACCAGGTCGCTCACGTGCCCGGTCTATCCGAAAGCGGCTCTACCGTTGTGCACGGATGCGGTTTGTCGGAGTTGTCGGCCCACTGATTCAGCCAGGTGCCAGCGCCGCAAGAACCTCGTCGACCCCCTCGACCATCTCCGCGTTCGTCACGTTTCAGCACATCGACATCCAGTGGTTGGTGCCGGGGTAACCGCCGACGGCCCGGTGCAGGTCGCCCGACCGCACCACGATCGTGCCGCACCCCGCCTTCGACGCGGCCTCGAAAAGGGCGGCCAGTTCACCCCTGAAGTCGTCGGCCGTCATTCACCCCCCCTTTGCCGTCGCTCGGCGATGCAGACTGTGCCGCGTCCTCCGCGGCGCGCTTACCGTCCGGTGCTCACGCCGCCTGCTGCCGCCTCCGCTCCTGGGCCAGTTCGTAGGCCGCCTGCAGGCGCATCCAGAAGCTTGCGTTGCTCCAGCCGATCCGCTCCAGCGCCAGCGCCATCGCCGGTGAGATCCCGGCCTTGCCGTTCAAGAGCCGCGACAGCGCCTGGCGGGTGCAGCCCAGCCGCGCCGCGGCCTCGGTCACCGTCCACTCCACCGCCTCCAGGTTGTCGCGCAGTATCTCTCTCGGGTGGCAGGGGTTCAGCATCGCCATCGCTTTCCTCCTTGTCCTCTCAGTGATAGTCCACCAGGTCCACATCCACCGCCTCGCTGTCCTCGAACCCGAACACCACGCGCCAGTTGCCCGACACGCGGATGCTCCACAGCCCGGCCATGTCGCCCTTCAGCGGATGCAGCCGGTAGCCCGGCTGTTCGGCCAGATCGCCGGGGTGCCGCGCCTCGTCGAGCAGAGTCAGAACCCGCTTCAGCTTTGGCACCAGATCCTGCGGCAACTGTCTCGCCTGGTTCTGTTCGGCCAGGGCACGCAGCCCCTTGTGCCTGACCCGCATGGCTTATCGTCGCCCGCAACGTGCCGCGTTGCAACCGGCGCGGCGCCGGTCAGGCGCCGGGCGCCGCGGTGAGGTAGTCGCACCACGCCTGCATCACGGGGCGCCGCTTTTCGAGGAGATCGTCGCGGGCACAAGCCGCCACCGTCTTCGAGCCCTCGACGTGCGCCAGGGCGAACTCCGAGAGAATCTCGTCCACGCCCTCGTGGCGCGCCCAGTCCTTGAAGCTCGAACGGAAGCCGTGGCCGGTGGCGTTGATCTTCGCCTTCCTCAAGGCGTCCGCGACCGCCGCCCGGCCGAGCTTTCCGCCCTGCGTGCCGCGGAACGCGAACTCCCCGTGGCCGTTCATGTTGCGCGACTCCTCCAGCGCCGCCAGCGCGCCGGTTGACAGAGGAACCCGGTGAGGGCGGTAGCGCTTCATGTGCGCCTCCGGCACGGTCCACACAGCCTCGTCCAAATCGAACTCGTCCCAAGTCGCCCGGCGCACCTCCGCCTGCCGGGCCGCCGTCAGCACCCCAAAGCGGATGGCGAGTTGCACGGAACGGGCGACGCGCGGGTGCGCGTCAACCTTCTTCAGCGCCTCGGCCACATCGGAGAAGTGCAGCGCCCGATGGTGCCGGACCGCCGCGGCCTTGGGCTGCGAGCGCGTCACCGTCTCCACGATCGCCCGGCCGCTGCCGGCCGGCTCGCGCAGGTTCTCGACCTCGGCCCATTCGAGCACGGCGACAATCCGCCCAGCCACCATGCGCATCGTGGCGTGCTTGCCCGCAAGCGCCAGGGGACGAAGCACACGCTTGACGTCGCTGGTTGCGACCGCGCCGACGTGCATCTTCCCGAGTTGCGGCAGCACGTAGGTGTCCATGGTCGAGCGCCAGTCGCGCAGCGACTTCGAGGCCGTGCCGCGACGCCAGGTCTCCGCCTTCTCCGCCATCGCCCGGGGTTCGGCTTCGGCGAACGAGATCGTCTTGGCCTTTCGGGGATCGCCGCCGGTGCGCGCCACGGCGCGGTTGTCGGCCGCGATGCGCCTCGCTTCGGCGAGGCTGACCAGCTCCGCGTTGCCGAGGCCGATGTCCACCCGGCGACCGTGCACCATGATGCGCTGGACCCAGGCGCGGGACCCGGAATCGCGCACCCGCAGCATGAGGCCGTTGCCGTCAACGTAGCTGCCGGGGCCGGCGTGGCGTACCATCTGGGCGGACAGGGCATTGCGATTGAGCTTGGGCATGGGGCAGACTCGACTTCAGCGGCGAAAAGGAGTCTACAGCAATCGGAATTGGCTTACAATGCGTCCCACAAAAACTGGTGGCATCCGTTGGCTTCGAATGGCACCGAACGCCACGTCCTTGCACACTCTGAAACGGACTAATATAATTGATAAATAATGAAAAGTATCGACGATCGCAGGCGCAGACCGTTGCAGAGAAACGCAGACCATACTACTTCAAATGCTTATCCATGCAAGTCTGGAACCCCGCGCGCCGGGACTAGGACGAGCAAGCTTCGATCCTCGCATTAGATCCCCACTCCCGCCAAGTACTCGCTCATCCAGAGGCCTCGCGCATTTAGAACACGATACCAGCGCGCCGAGTGCGGGAGGATCTTGCCATCCTCAAGGCCAACGGTGAAATTGAGCCGACCGGATAAGGTCCAAAATTGAAATCGTTGTAGAATCAACTCGCTCGCCGATTTCGATTGATCCTGGCCAATTCTAGCCAAATCCGGTTATTTCCGAGGACGTGTTTATGGCCGGAGTCTTCATGTCCTATTCCCTCGCCGACGAGGCATTGCGGAATGAACTCGAAAAGCATCTCGAAGCGCTTCGCCGGCAAGGTGTGATTAGCATTTGGCATGACCATCGCATTGAGCCCGGCGAGGAACTACACCAGCAAATCGCTGCGGAACTCCAATCAGCCGACATCATCCTACTTCTCATCAGCGCTGACTTTCTTAGTTCCGACTACTGCTACGACACCGAAATGAGCTGCGCAATGGAGCGCCACGAACGGGGCGAGGCCCGGGTCATTCCCGTCATCTTGCGTCCGTTGCCACCACCGATGTGAAAGTGTACTGATTCCACCGGTCTGAACGTCCCGTTTT
>JAPPHD010000019.1 GCA_028821125.1 Gammaproteobacteria bacterium | reverse complement strand
GCTTAACGCGCCGAAAGGGAAGCCCCGCATGCGAACTCTTTCCCCAGATTCGGCGCTGTTCCTTCCACGTCCTCGTCCCGGTGCGCCGAGTTGCCGACTTGCGTGGACCCGGTTTCCAGTTCGCGGTGGTGCGGGGAGAGCTTCAGGGTCCCGATTCCGGGTCGTCGGTACTATCGTCCTGCATTCGCTTTCAGGTAGTCAAAAGCCACGTTCGCCATCGCCCTGACCCCCGGCACCAGGGCGGTTTCGTCCGCATAGAAGAAGGGCGAATGGTTGGGGATGGTGTCCTCGGCCGGAACGTCCACCGGGCGCACCCCGATGAAGAAATAGAAGCCGGGAACCTTTTCCTGAAAGAACGAGAAGTCCTCGGCGCCGGTCTGGCGCGGCGCGGTGGTCACGTTCTCTTTCCCGTATACGCGCTCCAGCGTTGGCACCATAGCTGCGGTGAGGGCCGGATCGTTGTAGGTAACCGGTACGCCGCGGTCGATGGTGACGGTCACTTCGGCGCCGAGCGCACTGCCGACGCTGGTGGCGATCTCACGCACCTGGCGGTGAACCAGTTCGCGGGTTTCCACATCGTAGCTCCTGATGGTTCCGGTGAGCTTCGCCCGGTCGGGCACGATGTTGAAACGCGTACCGCTCTCGAAAGTGCCCACCGTCACCACGGCGGGCGAGACGGTGATGTCCACCTGCCGGCTGACGATGGTCTGCAGGGCCGAGATGATCTGCGCCCCGGCGACTATGGGGTCCACGCCCTCCCAGGGACGGGCGCCGTGGGTCTGGCGCCCGACGATTTCGATCTCGTAGCTCTGGGCGCTGGCCATGGCGCCACCGGAGCGGTAACTGGCAGTGCCGACCGTTCCCGCCTGGAAGACGTGCAGGGCGAAGATGGCATCGACATCCGGGTTTTCCAGGACGCCCTCCTGCACCATCACCTCTGCGCCGCTGGCCTCGCCCGGGGGCGCGCCCTCCTCGGCGGGCTGGAAGATGAACTTCACGGTACCGGGCAATTCGTCCCGCAATCCGGTGAGTACGCTCGCGACGCCCATCAGGATGGCGACGTGGTTGTCGTGCCCGCAGGCATGCATGACGCCGACCTCCTTGCCGAGATAGTCGGCGGTCACCTTTGAGGCGTAGGGCAGGCCAGTCTGTTCCACCACCGGCAGGGCGTCCATGTCGGCCCGGAGCGCTACCACCGGGCCGGGCTTGCCGCCGCGCAGAACACCGAGCACGCCGGTATTTGATATGCCGGTGGTGACTTCCAGGCCAAGGTCGTTCAGGTGCGCGGCGACCAGTTTGGCCGTGCGGTATTCACGGTTCGACAGTTCGGGGTGCTCGTGCACATCCCTGCGCCAGGCGACGACCTGCGCTTCCACGGCAGCCGAGGCTTCGTCGATTGCGTCGTGAAACTCGCCGGCGTATACCTTGTTCGCCAAAGCCAGGCCACAAACGAGCGCTATCAGCGCGGCTGTCGTTTCGCGTGCGGTCAACGGGCGAGAGATGGGCGCACGGGTGCAGGTCCGATCTTTCATTATCGTCCTCACGTAAGCCATGGGTCGCCGCATGGTAACGCAACCTCGCGCCCCATGGCTGTTCATTGCTCCGCGACCGCGCGCACGGCGTTCCATTGCCCCGCGTACACCGCGCGCCCATAATGCCGGCCCTGCACGTCAACCCGAGGAAGTCCGATGGAATTCGATATCGCCATGACCGACGCGCTGCTCAGCACCACCCGTGCAGTACGCAAACGCCTGGACCTGGAACGGCCCGTGCCGCGGGCGATCATCGACGAATGCCTGGAACTCGCCGTGCAGGCGCCCACCGGCTCGAATTCCCAGACCTGGCGCTGGGTAGTCGTTGAAGATGCCGGCAAGCGCCAGGCCCTGGCCGACCTTTACCGCAAGGCGGCGGAACCCTATCTGACCGGCGCCGCCAAATTGGCGGGCGATGCGCAGACACAACGGGTATTCGAGTCCGCCATGTACCTGATGGACCGGCTGCAGGACGTGCCGGTGCACGTCATCCCCTGCATCGCAGGCCGCCCGGAGGCCAACACGCCCGTCGCGATGCTGGGCGGCCTGTTCGGCTCCATCTTTCCGGCGGTGTGGAGCTTTCAACTTGCACTGCGCGCCCGGGGGCTGGGCTCGACGCTCACCACCCTGCACCTCATGGAAGAGCAGGCGGCCGCCGAACTGCTCGGCATCCCGGACGACGTCATGCAGATCGCCCTGCTGCCCGTGGCCTACACGAAGGGCACCGACTTCAAGCCCGCCAAGCGCCCGCCGGTGGCGAACATCACGCACTGGGACCAGTGGTAACGGTCACGGGCCGGTATCGATGGCAACCCCCGACGGAAGGCCGGGCGCGCTCGCCGGCAATCCTTCGGCCGAATCGGACCCGGGGGAACAGCCGGACACGCCGGCACTACAACGGCCGGGAGGCTGGAAGTTCGTCGCCTCCTGGATCGCTTTCGCGATCACCCTGCTATTGACCCTCTGGCTAGGGGTCGAGGTGGTTCTCGGTACAAGGGGATTCGGCTAGCACACCCGGGCCTGCGTCAACGCACCCACGAAAAGCGCGCCGTTGTTTCCCCTGCGTTGTCCTTCAGACCGAACGACCACCCGTTGAGTTCGCAGAGCCGATGCACAATCTCCAGACCAAGGCCCCTCGCAGGACTGGCCGACGACGTCCGGTTGCTCGCGGACGCACTTTCGTTTCGATTGCAGACCACCAGTTCGCCCGCGCCAAGGCGGATCACAATCTTCGGACGCCCGTCCTGTGGTCCGTGATCGACGGCGTTGCGCACGAGGTTGCCGACCACCGTCGCCAATGCCAACGCGTGACCCTTGAACACCGGGTTCGCGTCAGCCTGCACCTCTACCAAGCCATGCTTCGCCCGCAAGAGGGATTCGCAGTCCTCGACCGCCTTCTCAATCACCGCCAGGACCCGGATTTCCTCATCGTCCACCAGCCGGCCATTCGATTCGCGGGCGAGAGCCAGGAACATCTCGATGGTCGATTGCATGTCCGCATTGGCGCCGCGAATCCGCTCGAGCACGCCCCGCACCCGTTCAGTCTGTTCCTCCCGCTCCAGCAACTCGAGGGCGCCGCGAATCACCGTGACGGGGGTTCTCAATTCATGGCTGGCGGCGGCCGTAAAGCTCCGCTCCCGTTCGATGAACGCGCAGATCCGTGCCACCATCCTTTCAATCGCGTTGGCCAGCAGCCCGGCTTCGTTCCGGCCGAAGCGATGCGCCGCGATCCGCTCCCGATCCGATTCGCCGACGCGCTCGGGATCGACCTCCGCGACGATCCCGGCCAGACGCACCATCGGCTCCACGCTGAGCCGGCCGATCAGGAGCCCGATCGCCAAAGCGCCCAGCCCGATCAGCAACGCCAGGGCGGCAAGTCCGGCGAACCACTTCACATCCTCCGAGGATGGCGCCTCAATGCCCGATACGTCGAAAACCAGAAACCGCGCCGCACCGGCAACGTCCGAGTCCAGCACCGCCACATGGAGTTCCTCCTCGGTGAATTCGTGGAACCCCGCTGCCGGCGATGCGAGCGCCCACGGCACGAGATCTGGCGGCAGTTCGAGGGGATCCCGGTAGCTCGTGACGAACGCGGAGTCTGGCCGGGCCGCTGCACCGTCCGCTTCAACCCGCCTGCGATAGTCTTCGGCGATCAACTCGAGCTGCCGTTCGAGCACCCGGTCTTCCGTGAGCCGAAGCGCACTGATCGCCCCCAGGCTCCAGGCCGTGCTCAACACCAGCGACGACACCGTGAAAGCGAACACGATGCGCGTTCGTAGGCTGCCGCGAAGGTCAATCATCGCAAACCGACAATTGGTATCCGACGCCGTGCACGGTGTGCAGCACCCGCTCACCGGTGGGCGCCTCGATGGCCCGGCGAAGCTGGTACAGGTGCGAGCGCAACGCGTCGCTCGCCGGGCACTCGTCGCCCCACAGCAGCGTCTCCAGTTCAACGCGGGTCACGACTGTCGGGGACGCTTCCATCATTCTCTCCAGGATCCTGAATCCCACCGGGTTCAGTGGTACGCGCCGCCCGCCCCTCGAGACCTCCCGGGTGCCCTTGTCCAGTGTCAGATCGCCGACCACAAGCCGCTGCGCCCGGCGCCCCTTGCGGCGTTCATGCAGGGCACGCAGCCGCGCCAGCAATTCCTGCATCGCAAACGGCTTGACGAGGTAGTCGTCAGTGCCTGCCCTGAAGCCATCGAGCTTGTCCGGCAGCGTGTCGCGAGCCGTCAGCATCAGGACCGGGACTTCGGGCTTCGCCCCGGCACGCAGTTCCCGGCAAACGTCCAGCCCGTCCATGCCCGGCAGCATCAAGTCGAGTACGATGACATCGTATTCGCCGGCGAGAGCGAGACGCAGTGCGTGGGGGCCGTTGTTCGCGAAATCAAGGACATGGCCGAACAACCCGAGGTAGTCGCCGATATTCCGGCAAATGTCGCGGTTGTCATCGACCACCAATACGCGCATGCGGCCCTCCATTGGCAACTTGGTCATCGCCGATCCAGGGCCCGGGCGGTCGGGGTCACCAGGAGCGTTCCAACCGTAACCCGAACAATGGCTGCAACTCGCCGCTCTCCTCGATGACCGTGCCGCGGCTGATATTGAATTCGACTTCCTCGCTGGCATTGGCCCCGGTCACGTTGACGAGATCGGCGAACGCGACGACGTCGACCGGCCCGAAACTGCGCCGGTAGTCGACGCGCACATTGAACAGGGACAGTGCGCCGCGGCGCTGCGCGTTCTGTGCTGTTATCTCCTTCGAGTAACGTAACGGCCCCGCGTTGCCCAACACGTCCCCGTGGATCACGAACGCGTCCTCCGGCCGCCCGGACAGGTACTTCCACCGGGCGCCCACCTTCCACCGGTCGCTGATCTGCCATTGGACACCTGCGCTGAATGCGTGGGGGCGATGGTAGTCCGCATCGTACTTGCCGGTCCCGTCGCGGTCGTCTCGGCGGGAGACATTGTACGAGTACGTCGCATTGCCGGAAAAGCCGTTCGAGAAGCGCCTGGTCAAAACAAGATCGACCCCGTAGGAAGTACCTTTCCCGTCGTTGGTCGCGACGAAGTCGGTGTCGTCTCCGAAGACCACCAGCTTGTCCAGCCGCTGATAGTAGGCCTCCGCCACAAAGTCCCACCGCGGGTTCAACCCAAGCGCAAGGCCCGCGCCCACGTGGTCGATCCGTTCGTTCCGAAGGTCCGCGTTGCCCGGGTCCGCCGCCATGTCGAGCCGGCGCGGCGCCTGGTAGTACGTGCCCGCAGTCGCCGAGAGTCGAAGCCTCGGCGGCAAGTGCCAGTTGACCGCGATTCGCGGCGACACCAGGCTCTCGCCCGAAAACCCGTCGTGGTCGTATCGTGCGCCCGCGCGGAACTCCCAGGCGCCCGATTCGAACACCTGCTCGGCGTACGCCGCAAAGGAGACTTCTTCTTCGCCCAGGCTCGCGTCGGTTCCGGCCGGCGTCAGCACCACGTAGCGCTGTTCAGGATCGGCGCGGAAATCGTCCTGGTCGTATTCGAACCGCACCCAGTCGTTCGCCAGCCGCGTCGAGTAATCCAGCTCCGTGTACGACACACGCGCTCCCGCTCGGACGAGCCCCCAGCGGTTCATCGTGGTGTAGTCGGACCGCCAGCCGGCCTCGGTCTCGTTCTCGCCGACCGTCAGGATCGCGTGCCGCGCGGGGATGTCGGCAGCCGGCGTGCCGATGGGTACCGTGTCCGGATAGGCTTCCCCTTCCCGGCTCTCCTTGTCGCTCGACCTGAAGAAGAAGGCGTTGCTCCACTCGCCCGTGTCGCCGACCAGACGGCGCCAGGTTACGCCGATGAGCGTGCTGTCCTGCTCGCTCCCGTACAGCGTAACGTCCTGGAAATCGGGAGACTCCAGTACATGTCCTACATCCCGGTCAAACTTCTCCGGCGTGCTGAGTGCGAGAAACTCGACGACGTTCCTGGGACCAAGCCGAGTGACGGTCTTGAGCACCATGTCCGTCATCACCGGCTCGCCTATGTCCTCCTCGCCGATCAACTCGAAAACGGCCCCGTGATCGAGCCTGCGCGCCGAGACCAGGACCGACGTGTCGTCGCGCAGGCCGCTGGGCCCCTCGTACCCCAAGTCGAAGCCGGCTATGTCGAGCTGCAGATAGGCCGAGGGGGACGCCCCGCCTTCGGCGACGTCGAGCTTGAGCAGCGATCCGGCCCGGCCGCCGTAAGCGGCGCTCCAGCCGCCGGGCGAGAACTCCGCGCCGCGGATGAGGTTCGGCGCGAAGATGGAAAATCGCCCGCCGCCGCCGATGTCCTCCTTTTCGCCGAGCGTCTGGTCGAAGTGCACGACCCTGTCGTAGGGCAGCCCGTCGACGAGAATCAGGTTGTCACGGGGCCCGTGCCCGCGCACCGTGAAGTCCGAGAACTCGCCGAGCGAGACCAGGCCGGGCGCGCCGTCGAGCGCCTTCAGCACATCGCTGCCGCTGCCGACCGCGCTACGCAGCGTTTCGCGGTCGAAATAGGTCGCGCTCACCGAGCCGGATCCGTCCGCCCGCGCGGCGCTGGCCACGACCACGACTTCCTCCAGTTGCGCATCGCCCGGGATCAGTTCGAGCTCAACCGACGTGGTCCGCCGCGGGGACACCCGCACCCTGGCTTCCACCGCCGTGATGTAGCCCGTGCGATCCACGCGCACCGCGTAGAGGCCTGGCGCCAGGCCTGCCAGCAGGACTGCGCCGTCTTCGTCGGTTAGCCGCCGTTCGCTGTCCCCCCCGCGTGGCGTCACAACCAATGCCGCCTGCTCGACGGGCCGACGGGTGTCCCTGTCGATCACGGCGATGCGCAGTTCCCCCGGCGCTTCCGCCGCCAGCGGCGCCGGCCCCGTCACCAGCGCCGGTAGGCACACCAAACACGCCTTGACCGTCGCGATTCCCAAGCCCCGCCTGATTGCCGCGCCGAAATTCCCTGTTGCGATCATGGGACCACCGTAGCTGTCGAATCATCCTCGGCCGACCGTAGCGGAGCCGTCGTGAAAGATTCGTGAACAGGTGGAAGCTCGTGGGGCGAGTCTGGGTGAACGTTCTGCGGACGCTGCATCGAGCCCGGCACGCGCCGTCGTTTTGTAAATACTAATTATTCGTATTTATATTGGCAAAAGAAAATTATTCTGATACGGTCGCGTCTTCGACTGAAAAGCTTACCCGGCGGGAAATCAATTGCCGTGTTCCCCATGTGGAACAGGCAGTGCGCGTGATGGCTGGGGCGTCCGCAATCGGCGTGGAGGGAGCACATCATGAACGACGGAAAATCGAACGCGCGGCAGCCGCTGTCCGGCACGTTACCGGCAATTTCGAGACTGTTGCTGGCTGCAAGCCTCGGAATCGCCTTGGTGGGACCCGCAATGGGGCAGGCAAGGGAATACCCTGACGAGGAGTTGGTTGTCAACGCTACCCGGCTGCCGCGCACCATCGAGGAGATTGCCGGGACGGTCTCGCTGATTACCGCCGAGGACATGGAACGGGAACTGGCCGAGGACCTCGACGACCTGGTCCGCTTCCAGCCCGGTATTTCGATGAGCACCGCCCGCCGCGGCGGCAACGAGGGCTTCAGCATTCGAGGAATCGGGGGCAACCGCGTGCTGACGGTTCTCGACGGCATTCGCAGCAACGATATCTATCACGCCGGGCCGGCTTCCTATGGCAGGGACAGCATGGACGTCGACCACATCAAGACCGTGGAACTGATTCGCGGTCCCGCATCAGCCCTGTACGGCGCCGACGCCATAGGCGGGGCGGTCATCCTCACCAGCAGGGAGCCCGGGGATTACCTGGGGGCGGACCGGGTCGCTCTCAATCTGCGCGCGGCAGCCGCCGACGCCGATGAACAGTACCGCGGCGGATTCACGGCCGCGTTGCAACTCGGTGACATGGGTTTCCTGGCCCGGTACACCCATAGGGAGTTCTCGGAACGGGAGGTGAACGGCCCCGGCAGGCTGAATCCACAGGACGGCAACTCCGACAGCCTGTTGCTGCAGTTGTACTGGGACCTGGCACCGGGCCAAGAGCTTCGATTCAGCGCCGACGGTTTCGTGGAAGACGTTGCAACGCAACTGGATTCCGACATTGGCCGGTCGGTGTCGGACTCGCTGGGCGAGGACCGGACCGAACGGCTCCGCCTCGGCATGCGGTATCGATGGCAGGCCGGCCTGGCCGCGTTCGACCACCTTGAACTCGATCTGAACCGGCAGGAGACCGATGCATCCCAATACACGGAGCAGATACGCACAAGCTATTCGTTCCTCAATCCACGGGACCCCCGCACCTATGGCGGCACCGGCGCGCTCAGGAAATCCACCTTTGAATTCAACCAGGAGACGCTGGCGCTGAACCTGAACCTGCGCAAGACGACAACGATGGGTTCGTTGACTCATTCCCTTGCGTACGGCGCCAACCTGGAGGAAACCGATACGCGCCGGCCCCGCAACCGTTGCGACGAGGATCTTGCCAGCGGCCGCATCAGTTGCCGTATTTCAGCGTACCCGTTCGCGCCGCCGGAAGTGTTTCCGAACAAGACCATTCCCGATACGTCCACCACGCGCTTCGGGATATACCTGCAGGATGAAATAGCCTTCGGGGAGCGCGGGCTTACCCTGATCCCCGGGGCGCGATACGACCGGTACCGCATGAAGGCCATGCCGGATCCGTCGCTGGACGGTACCGGGCAGGTCAGCGGATACGGCTTTCCGGTCGAGTCGATCGACGAAGGCGCGCTTTCCCTGAGCCTGGGCGCCCTGTACGACATCGATGAAACCTGGTCCCTGTTCGGCCAGTACGCAGAAGGCTACCGCCCGCCGAATTTCGCGGAAGCGAATCAGTCATTCGTAAATCTGGGATATCAATACGCAACGATACCCAATCCGGAGCTGTCCGCCGAGAAGAGCAAAGGGCTGGAATTCGGGCTGAGGGCAAGTTTCGAGAACGCGTTCCTCAGTGTCGCCGCTTACCGGAACCGCTACACGAACTTCATCGAGAGCGCATTCGCCGGAACCCGGGGACCGATCAGCCTGTTCCAGAATCGAAACATCGGCAAGGTGGAGATCCACGGCGCGGAGTTCAACGCACGGTACTTTTTCGACGAACAATGGCAGGTGCGCACCGCGCTTGCTTACGCCCACGGCGACAACGAGAGCGCCTCGACACCGCTTGATTCGGTGGACCCTCTCACCCTGGTGGCGGGTCTCAGGTTCGATGCGGCATCGGGACGCTGGGGCGGCGAGTTGCTGGTTACGGCAGTCGGGAAGAAGAATCGTGTTTCAACGCCCGAGCACGTCACCGCCGACAGCTACAGCGTGATAGACGTGATCGGAAACTACAACCTGACGGAGTCCGCGCGCGTGCGTTTCGGCGTGTTCAACCTGTTCGACGAACGCTACGCCCGGTGGATCAACATCAGCGGCCTGAACGCCGACTCCACGTCAGCGATCGAGAACGCCTGCCAGCCCGGAACCAGCTTTCGCGTCAGTTTGCACCTCGATATCTAGTCGCACCATGAGAATTGACGAATTGGCAATTCGATACTTCCGTCTGATCCCATTGTGCGCGATTGCGGTAGCGCTTTCCTCGTGCGCGTCAACTTCGTCACGGGACAGCCGGGGTACCGAAGATGATTTCCGTTACGGCGTGATGGTCATGGCGCATGGGGGCAGCGAGGAATGGAACGCGCATGTCGCGGAAGCGATAGAACCGCTGAAGGCGCGTTTTCCGGTTGAACTGGCGCTGGGCATGGCGGATGCCGGTTCCATGGAAGCGGCCGTTCGAAGGCTCGAATCGCAAGGCGTGCAGCATGTCGGCCTGGTGCGTGTGTTCGTATCCGGGGAAAGCTGGTATGAGCGGACCCTCGAGATTCTCGGCATTCGGGAGGGCGCGCCGCCCCGGGCCGAGCAGCAGCATTCACATGGGGCAATGGCGGATATGCCCATGCCCATGGGGTTCTGGAAGGTGGATACCGAACTGGTCTTCCATGTCGGAAGCGAAGGATTGGCCGATGCCGTTGAAATGGACGACGTGGTCACCGCCCGTATTCGCGCCCTCAGTTCCGACCCGGACAACGAAGTCGTGGCCGTAATCGCCCATGGCCCGGGCGACGATGACGAGAACCGGCGCTGGATCGAAAAGATCACAGAACGAACCAGAAGCGCTCATGAGCAACTGGGCATGAGGGAAATCCGGGTTTTCACCTTGCGTGAAGATTGGCCGGAAAGGAGGATTGCGGCGGAACTGGAAATTCGGAACTACATCGCGCAGGCGAATTCACAAGGGTTGACGCCGATCGTGGTTCCCTTTCGCGTACAGGGGTTCGGCCCATACGAGCGCGTGTTGGGCGAACTGGACTATCGGGCCGACAAGCTGGGCCTGTTGCCCCACCCGAACGTCGGTGTCTGGATCGCCAAGCAGGCAAGCCTGATGGAAGCCGACGCATTGGAACATCACTTTACGCTGGCCTCCAACTTGCAGTGAGTATCGGCCTGGTGGCTTAACACGGCCAGACCGAGGCTGCGACGCCCGAGAAGTTTATCGCCTTGCTGCGGCAAGGCGAAGCGCTCTCCGCACCGGGTACCTCGACCGGGCCCTATCGCGGGACTTACCGAATCTCTGCCAGCAGGGACCGTGCGCGTGCCGTCATTTCCCGTTCCATTGACTCCATGGCTTCGACCAGGCGGAACTGCGCGGCGCCGCGCTCCAGATTCTCGCCCCGGCCGGCTGTCTTGAAGTAGATGTCGCCCCGGAGGTGGTCCGTGAGGAACCGCACTCCCAGCATGTACGTGGTGTAACGCGGGGCCAGCACCAGGTCTTCCGCGGTGGCGGAGATTCCTGCTTCGTAGACGTACCCCCGCGCCGCCGCCTCGAACCGCGAGGGGTGGGGGCGGTCGCCCGACATCGAGCGGATCAGGTCGCCGAATTCCCAGGCCCAGTTGCCCCACATGACGGTGTCCAGGTCCAGGACGCCGGCGGCGTTGCCGGCCTCGTCCAGTACCAGGTGCTCGATTCTGCAGTCTCCGTGGATGTAGCCGGTGCGCTCGCGAAACCGCTCGGCGAGCGGGCGCCGTGCGTCCACGGCGGCGGCCAGGTCCGCGGGCGCGCCCCGGCAGCCGTCGAATTCGTCCAGGTAGTGGCCGAGTTGCAGGAAGCCCGGGATGCTGTCTTCCAGCCTCGGGCCTTCGAGATCCTGCAGCCAGCGGTAGGTCCGGCCGAAACCGGTGCCGGCGACGTGGGCGTGGCGATCGTTTTCCACGGAGGTCAGGGCGCCGGCGCCCGGAAGATAGGTCCACAGGCGCCATACTTCGCCGTCGACCCTGGCAAAGTCTGCGCCCGCCGCGGACGGGACCAGCGAGGGCGCCCAGGCACGCTGCTTGCCGAAAAGGTGGGCGGACACCCGGGCGACGTTTTCCATGAGCAGGTCCGTATCGCGGAACACCCTGCCGTTGACCCTCTGCAATACGAGGGGGTCGCCCTCTCCCCGGACAAGATAGCTGTCGTGGATCAGCCCCTCGCCGACGGGCCGGATGTCCGCGGCGAGACACCAGCCGGCCCGAAGGACCTCCTGCGGACTCATTGCCGTTCGAGCCAGGCCCGCACCGCCGGCGCCGCGGCGACGACGTACTCCCCCGACGGCGTCGCCGCAGCCGCCACCGTCGCAGCGGCCTCGGCACGATCACTGCCACCGTCGAGCGCATCGAGAACGGTTTTCAGCAAACCCGCCAGCTTGCCGATCGGTGCCTCGAGTTCGGGAAGGAGGCCGCCGGCCTCGCATGTTTCCAACAACCGTTCGCACTCGTCGCGCAAACAATCTGCGCCGCCTTCGAGCAGCCGCGCGAACCGCCTTGCGGCAAAGCTCTCCGGAAGCAGGGCATCCACCGGGCGATTCAGGGGCGTATCCGCGTCATAGGGGCGCGATGCCGGCATTTCGTTGCCTTCGATGCGGGCTTCGAGGGCCTGCCCACCGAGGAGGCGCGCATACCACTTGACGGGCTCCAGCAATTCCACGGCATCGAGTTGCGATTCGAGCACACCCGATTCCAACAGGAGCCTGCGGCTCGTTCCACGAACGTCAACCAGGCCAGCGGCGGCGGCCCGTTGGAGCGAGGCTTCCAGCCGGCGCCCCGGGTCGCCGCGCGGCGGCGCTGCCGACCATAGCCGTTCCGCGATGACCGGCATGCGGGACCACAATCGTACCGGCAACACCCTTTCGTCCACCAGTTCCGTCCACAGGCAGGCTTCGCCACCGAGTACGCCCTGCTGGCTCCCGCCTGCCCGCTGCCGCGGGCCGGATTCACCCGACACCGGCTCCTTCGCGCCCGCGCGCCATTGCCGGGTCCATTTCATGCCTTCGGCGACATGCTGAAATCGCATGTCCTCGAGCATGGCGTCCTCCTGCGACAGCAGCGTCTCGAGCGGCGCCCCAGGGTCCCAGGCATGATGCAGGTCGGCCGGATAAAAGAGGTCCAGATAGTAACCGGACGACTCCACACAGCCGTGGCCTGCGCCCAATGCCCTGTCCCGCGCGGTTGCGCCCCGCCAGGTCTGCACCACCATCCCCGGCGGCGCACCGCCGTCGAGCACCTCGTCCCAGCCCAGCAGGCGCTTGCCGTGGCCGGCGGCCATAGCGGCCACCCGTTCATTGAAGTGTGCCTGCAACGCGCGGGCGTCATCGAGTTCATTGAGCGCCATGTAGGCGCCGACTTCCGGGCTTTGCGACCACCATGCGGGGTTTACCTCGTCGCCGCCCATGTGCACGTAGCTATCCGGAAACAACTCGGCAAGCTCGCCGAGCAGCGCGTCAATGGCCGAATACACCGCGTCGTCGGCGACGTTGAGTACCGCCTCGTGCGGGCCAAACCGCCTGCTCGTGCGAACATCTCGCGGCGCCTCCACGGAATTCCCTTCCGCGCCCCGGTGCGCCGGCCTCTGCCCACCTTCCTCGGCGCCCTGGCGTGGCGGAGCCCATTGGGGGTACGCGGCCAGCCAACTGGTCACATGTCCGGGCATGTCCAGTTCCGGCACGACCCGTATTCCCCGGTCGGCCGCCCGCTGCACCAGTTCGCCGAGTTGTTTGTGGGTGTAGTGCTCCGGGCTGGGAAGTTTCGGCCAGGCTTCGCTCGGCAGACGGAAGCCCTGGTCGTCGCTCAGGTGCAGGTGCAGTACGTTCAGCTTGTAGAACGCCATGACATCGAGGATGTCGTACAGGGCGCGCGCGCTGGCGAAATGGCGAACCACGTCGAGCATGAGCCCGCGCCACGAAAACCGCGGTTCGTCCTCGATGGTTCCGACGGGCAACCGCCCGGTGGCGTCTGCCAGTTGGGCAAGCGTGGTCAGTGCGTGCAACGCTCCCCAGGTGCCGTGCGCGGAAACCGTGACGCCATCGGCGGCAATTTCGAGCCTGAATGCCTCATCGTCGCCCAAACCGGGCACACCGGGTTGGTGGCGGGCAAGTTGAAACCCGACGTCCAGGGTGCCCTCGCCCGAGGCATTCAGCATTGCGTTCAGCCGCTCCATTGCTTTCGTGAGCCGCCTGTCCGCACCGGCGCCTTCCCGCAGCCGGGCCGGGGCCAGCCATTCTCCGGAAAGCTCAAGCCGCCGTGGCCAAGGCATGAGCGGGGGTGTGGCCTGCATGTCGCTCCGATGTGCCAGCCGCGTGCGGGATTGCGGCAAGAGCCTGCCCCTGGCCGGATCTCAAAGAGGCAGGAAGACGCGCGTTTCCCGCTCTTCTTCCGCCACTTCGTCGGGGTCGTTGGTGTAAACGTCCCAGCCGCCGAAATTGTGTTCGGAACCGAGTTCACCGGCGCGCCGCATGACCTGGCCCCACACAGAACCAACGTCTTCGTACGCCCCCACATGCAGCGCTGTGAGCGCCTCACCGCCCGGAAGCCTGTGGTTTTCGATATCCCCCGCCCCGTCAATCGGCTCCGCCACCGGCAGGCCGGCGGCGATGTCGCAGGACACGCCGTCCATGCTGAAGTAGCGCATGAAGGGCATGCCGGCGGGTTGCTGCCCCGCCTGTACGATGTGCTGGTACACCCGTGGAAGAATGTCGGCCAGAACTCCGCCCAGTTCCTCCACCGCAACCTTGCGGCGGACGACCATTGCCGGTTGCGGCGCGAGTTCCACGGTTTCAATGACGACCTCGGACATGGATACCCTCTTCAACAAGTCTGGTTTACGACGGTCAGTTTACTGTACGGATTGCGCCGGGAGCAGGTCCATATGACTTGCCTGGACCAGCTTCTTACCGATTCAGGAAGTCCCGACGCGCAGAGCGGGCATGCGGTACGAGCGCGATGGCTGGTGCTACAATCGAGCGGCAATGCCACACAGGAGGAAGGCAAATGCCACTACCCCAAGACATCACACCGTTTGTCGAGTCACTGGAAGACACCGTAGTCGCAGCCTCGGACGACGACTGGCTCGAGACCGAGCCGGGCAAGGCCTGGGTGAGGCTGCTGTGGTCGCAGCCCGAAACGGGCAAGTACGCCGGCATCTACCGCTGGAAGAAAGGCTACGCCGCGCCGTCCCACAAGCATTTCGGGGCCGTGTACGTGTACATCATCAGCGGCAAGCTGCAGGTGCGCGACAACGTCATGGAAGCGGGCGATTTCCTGTTCGAGCCGAACTGCATGGTGCACTACGCCACCGAAGCGCTCGAGGACGTCGACTACCTGATGCTCTCCGACGGCCCCGTGCTCTTCTTCGACGATGAGAAGTTCACCGGTTACTTCGGGTGGGAAGAGATCCAGCGCCTGCACGACGGAGCGCGCATGATCGAGGCCGGCCAGCACGCCGCAGGATAGCGTCGAACCGCGCGCGTTACGCCTGCCCCGTCCCGCGCCGGGCGGAGATCACACCGGTGTCGAAGCCGAGGACGTGCATGCGGCCGATGTAACGCGCATGCTCGATCTTCAGGCAGCGGTCCATGACCACGTCGAGGCCGGCTTCGGCGGCGGTTAGCGCGCCTTCGGGGCTGATGACGCCGAACTGGAGCCACAGCGCCCGGGCGCCGATGGCCACCGCTTCGCGCGCGATGGCCGGCACCGCCGCGGGGGCGCGGAACACGTCGACGATGTCCACCCGCTCTTCGACATCACCGAGGCTCGGGTAGGATCGGGTGCCGAGTATTTCCTTCTCACGCGGGTTCACGGGAATCACGCGGTAACCGTGGCGCGCGGCGTAGAAACCGACGAAGTGGCTGGCGCGCAGCACGTTCGACGACAGCCCGACAATGGCCACCGTGCGCGAGGTGTGCAGCACGCGCTGGATGACCTCCGGGTCCTGGTAGCGCGCCGCATCCGTCACGCTACTTCCCTCCCGATGCGTGCGAAGCCACCTTCGAGGTCCCAGATCAGATCTTCGACATCCTCGATGCCAATGGACAGGCGTATGGTGCCCGGGCCGATGCCGGCGGCGGCGAGTTCGTCGTCGCCGAGCTGCCGGTGGGTCGTGCTCGCCGGATGGATGATGAGGCTCTTCGCGTCGCCGACATTGGCCAGGTGCGAGAACAACTGCACGCCGCGAATGAACTCCTGACCTGCCTCCCGGCCGCCGTCGAGGTCGAAACAGAACACCGCGCCCGCCCCTTTGGGAAGATACCGGGCGACCAGACCGGCGTACGGGCTGCCGGGCAGTCCCGGATGGCGAACGGCCTCCACATCTTCCCGCGCACTGAGCCATTGCCCGATGGCAAGGGCGTTGCCCACGTGGCGCTCCATGCGCAGCGGCAGGGTTTCAATGCCCTGCATGAACAGGAAGGCATTCTGGGGCCCCAAAGCCCCGCCCAGATCCCGCAGGGTTTCCGCGCGCAGCTTCATCAGGTAGCCGTAGTTGCCGAACGTCTCGTGAAAAGCCAGCCCGTGGTAGGCGGGAGAGGGATCGGCGACGACGGAGAACTTGCCGTTCGACCAGTCGAATTCTCCGGAGTCCACGACGGCGCCGCCAATGCTCGTGCCGTGGCCGCCGAGGAACTTGGTCAGCGAGTGCACCACGATATCCGCGCCCCACTCCATGGGCCGGCACAGGTAAGGCGTCGCGAAGGTGTTGTCCACCATGAGCGGCACACCCGCGTCGTGGGCGACGGCGGCCACCGCCTCGATGTCGAGGATGTTGCCGCCGGGGTTGCCGATGGTTTCGGCGAAGAGCAGCCTGGTTTCCTCCCGGACCGCATCCCGCCAGTTGGCCGTGGCGTCCGGGTCGACAAAGGTCAGACCGACGGACAGCTTGCGCGCCAGGTGCTTGAGCTGGGTGACCGTTCCCCCATAGAGCGCCGCCGAGGCGACGATGTGGTCGCCCGGCACCAGCATGGTAAACAGGGCCGACGACTGCGCGGCGAGTCCGCTCGCGAACGCCACCGCCCCGATGCCGCCCTCCAGGTTGGCGAGCCGTTCCTCGAGCGATGCCACCGTCGGGTTCATGATCCGCGAGTAGGTGTTCCCGTATTCCTGCAGGTTGAAATAGGCCGCGGCCGACTCCGGATCTTCGAATACGTAGCTTGAAGTCTGATAGATGGGGAACGCCCGGGCTCCCGTGCCCGGTTCCGGGCGCGCACCTGCGTGGACGGCGCGCGTATGGAAGCCGAAAGCGCGTTCCGGCTGATGGTCGTAGGACATGACGCACAGCCTGTGCCCGGGTCCGGTTGCTGTCAATGGCCCGGGACCCTGCCCTGCGGCTCGATCAGGACTCGACGCGCACACCGGTCCGAACGGTTCGCGGCTGCTGAAATCGAACCGGCAGCTCACCAGCAAGGGTGGAGTTCGATGCTGTACAGTCGGTTCGCCAATCGATGGGAACCACCAGAGCCCGGATCAGTTCGACTGAACGGCTCCGTACACTTCGTCCAGGTATCGGTCCTCGCCGCCAAGTTTCCTGACGGCCTCGGCCAGCCGTCTTACGTAGTCGATATTGGCGCCGGAAGGCCCCACGGAGCGGCGCACCTGAAGCACTATCTCCTCCAGCGGCGCCTCACCGAGAAAGGCGTGGTTTCCGGGCGGGGCCAGATAGGTAAGCCCTGACGCCACCGTGCACTGCGTGTCGGGGTGTTTCGGCAGATGTCGTCCGTCACTCAGCAGAATCTGCACGGAGTGGCGCTCGTATCCGTTCTTTTCCCGATAGTCGAGCGCAACCAGCACCTCTTCGGCGTCCGTCGAGTCAATCAGGTAGGCAGCCCCGTCGCAGAAGCCGCTCCTGTCCTCGATCAGCGTGACCACCCGACCGGGCGCGTCCGGGGTGCCGCGGTGGTCATGGGATCCTTGCCAGAGACGCCGCACATATCCCGGCAGACGCGCCGCGCGCCGCTCCCGGTATGGAAATCCGGTACGCCAGATGATCGAACCGTAGCCGAACAGCCAGATGTCATCGTTCATGTCGGGAAAGGACCGATCATTGCGTCAGAAATCGAGTGCGCCCCGAGAACATCGATCTGCGACAGCGGTCCGAGGGTACCTCTCCCGGCTCCGACCAGGCATCAATCAGGCTTGCACTACAGAGCCCGCTGCGTCCGGAAAGATGCAGGTCGGGCAGCCCGGGTCCGCCAGGGCGGCATCTTCTTCGGTCTGGTACTGTGGTGTTCCGAGACGCGCGCTGCGGTCGTCCTGATGAGCGCTGGAATCGCCGCCGGTTTCAGGACGCATCGCACGGTCTTTCCAGTCCTCGGTTTCCGCCCAGCGGTAAGGCAGTTTCACGATCTCACCCGGCCCCTCGGCGTCGCGGAGCCTCGCAAGTGCCGCGCGCACGACGCCCCGCTGCATGGCAACATCGCCCGGTTTTCCCGCCGTGCGGCCAAGCGGAAAGTCCAGGTAGATTGCGCGAGGGGCGAAAGCCGCCCGGGTTATGGACCAGGCGCTCGACAGGCTCACCGTGGCAATGCCCCGCTGTTCTATCTCCCGTGCGATCAGCCCGACGGACTGATGGCAGACGGGTCAGACCGGCACCAGGATCGCGACGTCGACCTCGTCGGAACAGAGCCGGTCCGCGAGCGCCGGCGCCAGCACGTCGCGCACCTTGCGCACCGAGTAGATGCCGCCCATGAACGTATAGGCGCGTGGCGCCAGGGCGCCGATCTCACCGCGGTCACGCAGGTGGCGCAATGCCTCGAGCGGAAAGACCGCGTTGGGGTCTGCCCGCGCATCCGTCAGGTCGTAGGCGAAATGCGTGACCCGCAACCGGTCGACGGGCGTCTCCGCCCCGATCTCCCGATAGCTGATGTCGTCACGATGATGGAAGGCGATCTGGCCCTGTACGTAGATGCCGCCGGAGGCCACGAGACCGACGCGCCACTCGTTCATGGGCGTGTCCACCCGCGTGAATGCGGGAGGCTCGGTCTCCTCGACCCAGCGGTAGACGGGATAGCCGAGTGCCGAATACTGCTCCCGCGTACGCTCGATGTAGTCCACGGGTGGTTGAGTCATGCCGCGTTTCCTCCTCGCTACGCCGGTTTCGTCGCCGGTCCCGCCCCCTGCGCGGTGCATTGATTGCAGTTCGCATCCCTCCCGACGCCACTCTGGCAGCCGTCGAGATCAAGAGCGAATGATGACCCGAATTATAGAGCCACAGGATTGACGATGCCCCCGGGAACGCGTGACGCTTGATTTGAGGACGCGCAGGGCAATAATGCGCCGCGTCTGTCTACCCCCGCGGAAAGTACCGCCGTAATCGCTCTCGGCATCCCACCGCTACCGGAGAAGTAGATCATGTTCAAGATAACCGGAAGGATCGTCGCCGTCCTGGGGCTGGCCGCCCTGTCGTTCGGGTATCCCGCGCTGGCCGGGGAAGTCCGGCCGGGCGTTCTGCGCACTCCCGATGCCCGCTTCGAGAACCTTGAGGGCTTCCCCTACGCACCGAACTACCTGCAGGTGGACGACATCCGGCTGCACTACATAGACGAGGGTCCGCGGGATGGCGAGACCCTGCTGCTGATCCACGGCGAGCCGACCTGGAGCTACCTGTTCCGCAAGATGATCCCCGTCTTCACCGGCGCCGGATACCGGGTAATAGCGCCCGACCTCGTCGGTTTCGGGCGCTCCGACAAGTTCGCCGACGAAGACGCCTACAGCTACCCCATGCAGGTCGAGTACATGCTGCAACTGGTGCGCGCCCTCGATCTCACCGGCGCCACCTTCTTCGGACAGGACTGGGGTGGGCTCATCGGCCTGCGCGTGGTCGCCGCGGAGCCAGGCCGTTTCGCCCGGGTCGTGGTCTCCAACACCGGGCTTCCGTCTGCCGGCGGCTTGCAGGGCTGGATCGCCTATCCGCTGTTCAAGCTGGCGGTCTGGTGGGAGGGGGCGATGACCATGGAGGAACTCGCGGCCGACCTCACCTTCCCCCGCTGGGTGGCCTACAGCTACCACGTCGAGGATCTGCCCATCGGGCGGCTCATGTCCTTCCTGGGGGGAAGCGAAGGGGTCGTGGCCGCCTACGAGGCGCCGTTCCCGGACCGGAGCTACAAGGCCGGTGCGCAGATCATGCCCTATCTCGTGCCGTCGCAACTGCGGGAGAACGAGGCTGCCTGGGCCGTATTCGAGACCTGGCACAAACCCTTTCTGGTCGCCTTCACAGACTCCGATCCCATCACGCGGGGCGGGGAACAGGCCTTCCTCTCGCGGGTGCCGGTTGCCCAGAACGTCACGATCCGCGGTGCCGGACACTTCGTTCAGGAAGACGCCGGATATACGCTCGCGAGGCTCATGGTCTACTTCATGGAGGGGCGGGCGTTGCCGGCGTAAATCCATGCCGGCAGCGAGCCTCGGAGTGAGGCCGTCCCGGACACGCCCGAATACTGACCGATTCGCTTTGTCCGCAGGCAAATTGCCCCCGGCGCGCGGCACAGGACCCTCGCGACTCCGCGGAGCCGGGCGGTTTGCATTCCCCGGGACTCATGACACCATGCGACATCCCCGGTAGAAGAAGCGGTCATGAACGTACGCGAGCGCATGCGCGCGGTGCTCGACGCGGAAGCCGAAGCCATCAGGGCGGTTGCGGTCACCGATGATTTCGTCCGTGCGGTGGACTGCCTGGCGGGCTGTTCCGGCAAGGTGCTGACCACCGGTATCGGCAAGGCCGGGCATATCGCGCGCAAATTCGCCGCGACCCTGTGCTCAACGGCCACCCCCGCTGATTTCATCCATCCGGCCGAAGCCGCCCACGGCGATCTCGGCCTGGTGGGCCGCGACGATGTGGTGGTGGCCTTTTCCACCAGCGGCAAGAGCCGCGAGGTGCTGGAACTCCTGGAAATGGCCCGGCACCTGGGCGTCGCAAGCGTGATCGGCGTGACTTCCCACCCGGACTCGGAACTGCGCGGGCTCTCCGAGGTGGTTCTCGACATGGGCATGATCGAGGAGCCCTGCCCCCTCGGCCTGACCCCCAGCGCCAGCATGGCGGTCATGCTGGCAATCGGCGACGCCATCGCGCTCGCGCTGATGGAAGCGAAGGGCGTCACGAGGGAGGAATGGGGATTGCGTCATCACGGGGGCTACCTGGGCCGCCAGGCCCGCATCGACAATGTCCCGCGTTGATCCAACGGCTTGATCGCGACCCGCGGAGCAGTGCAATGACAGGCAGAATCGACAGCAGGGACAGACGCATCGCGGTACCGTTGTCCAGGCGGCACATGCCGGCCGATTTCTCGATCTCCCTCGAGAAGTACACCGCGCGGGGCACGCCGGAGGAGGCGCGCATACCCAGGGACCATGGCCCCCGGCAATCCTTGCGCGGGTTCGAGGAAACCTACCGCAACATCATCGACTACATCGTTCGCATTACCTACCGCATCTGGGAAGACCGGGAGGTGGAGTACATCCGCGACACCTATTCGGATACCTCTCACGTCTACGACGACTACGGCCTGCAACTCGGCGACGCCAAGATCGTGGCCGATACCTATCACACCACCGGGGCGTTCTCGGACATTGAGCTTGTTGCCGACGAGATCGTCTGGGCGGGCGACGATGAAGTCGGCTTCCATACCTCGCACCGCACCATCATTCGCGGCACCAACGACGGGCCGAGCCGCTACGGCCCGGCGACGGGCAGGAAGGTCGATGTGCTGGTGTTCGCCAATTGCGTGGCGCTGGAGAACGAGATCTTCCTCGAGCACGTGCTGTACAACAACTCGAGCCTGCTGCGCCAACTCGGCTTCGACCTGCAGGCAATGGCGCCGACGCTCGCCGCCGACCCGCCCGCCGGCTGGCCCCGGGGCGCTGCGGTCTGGGCCGACCTGAAAAACGCCGCACGGCCCGCTGCGCCGCTCTCCGTCAGCGAGCCGGTGGACGGATTCGATGTGGACCGGTTCGTGCGCAGCACCTTCGATGGCCTCTGGAACGGCCGCTCGTTCGATGGCCTTGCCACCGCCTATGAGTCCGAATTCGCGTTTCAGGGGCCCACCGACCGGGCGTTCAAGGGGGCGCGAGCCTACCGGGAGATGCTGGAATCCATCTTCACGGCCTTCCCCGACCTGGAAATGCAGGTAGACGAGGTCTACTGGATGGGAAACGAAACGGAGGGTTATCTGACCGCCCAGCGTTGGAGCGGGGAAGGCACCCACACAGGCGCCGGCATCTTCGGCGAGCCGACCGGCCGCGAGGTGCAGGTCTGGGGCATCACCCAGCAGCAGCTTGCCTCCGGGCGCGTGGTCCGTGAGTGGATGCTGTTCAACGAACTCGACCTGATGATGCAGCTCGTGTAGTTCAGGTTTGGGAACGGGCATGCGCGAGATTCAAACGGCAAAAACGGTGGTAAGGCGATTTTTCGATGAATTCGAGGCCGCTTCACCCGACGACCTCGCTACCGTTCTCGGCCGCCACGCCGGCCCCGGCTACCGGTTCCGCGGCGTGCATCCATTCAATGAAATCGCCGGCGTGCGGGAAACGGCATCCCGGGTGTGGAGCCCGTTGCGGCATGCGGTCGCGCCCCTGCAGCGCCGCCAGAACATCTTCATGGCGGGCCCGAACCGCCTGGACGGAAGCCTGTGGGTAACCAGCATGGGCAAGTTCATGGGACTGTTCGATCGCCCCTGGCTCGGCATTCCGCCCACCGGCAAGATCGTCCTGCTGCCGTACTGCGAGTTTCACCGGGTCGATGGGGAGCGTATCGCCGAGTCGGCCTTTTTCTGCGACATCGTCAGTGTCATGAAGCAGGCGGGGCTCAATCCCTTGCCGATGCAGACCGGCGCGGAAATCGTCAATCCGGGACCGCGCACCCAGGACGGGTTGCTGTACGAAGCGCAGGCCGAGCACGAATCCCGGAAGACCCTGGACCTCATCATGGCAATGTGCGACGACCTGGTCGAGAAAGACGGTTTCCAGTCGTCGAACTCATCGCTGGCCAACACCTGGCACGACGACATGATCTGGTTCGGGCCGGCCGGCATCGGCTCGACCTGCACCATCGAACGCTACCAGGTCCAGCACCAGGGGCCCTTCCGCGCCGGCCTCGACAACATCGAGTTCAACGGCCATGTGCTGGAGCACGCGGAAGGCCACTATGGCGGCTGGTTCGGCTGGCCGAACCTGATCATGAATCAGGGCGCCGGATTCATGGGGCTGCCCGCGTCGGAGCGCAAGACCGAAATGCGCGTGGTGGACATCTACCGGCGGGAAGGCGGCAAGCTGGCCGAGAACTGGGTGTTCATCGACCTGCTGCACTACATGATGCGCCTGGGCGTGGATGTGCTGGCGCGCAGTGCATCCATGCGCCCCTGAAGGCGCCCCGAAAAATCATGCGAATCAGATCGCCGCCTGCATGATCGCCAGCCCAACCACGCACAACCCGAAATAGGCGAGCAGCCAGTAGCTGGCCCGGTCCACCTTTCCGGGCAGTACGTACCAGCCGTCTTCCAGTTCGTCGAGTTTCTCCCTGCGGAACTTCTCCTTCTGCCCCTGCACCGTGTATTCGGAGTAGCCGTCCTGAAAACCGTCGAACAGCACGCTCGACACCCAGGCCACGACGATGCTGACGATGCCGCCGAGCGCGCAGTACCAGGGCCAGGCGATGTCCATGTACATCTCCACGTACCACAGGGCCAGGAACCCGGCGGCAACGCCGATGAGCAGGCCCCGTTCCGAGGCGTGCTTGGAGTAGAAACCCAGCCCGAACATCGCCAGCTTCGAGCCCACGAAGAAGGAGCCGACCTTGCTCAGCACCTCGAGCACGGATCCGCCCGCTTTGGTGAACGCGATGGCCGGCACCACCATCAGCACCGCCCAGAACAGCGTGAACCACCGGGACGCTTTCAGGTAATGCTCGGGGCTGCCGTCCTTCTTGGCGAACTTCTCGTAGAAATCCAGCGTTGTGACCGTAGCCATGGAATTCAGGCTCGAATCCAGGCTCGACATGGCGGCGGCGACCACCGCGGCGGTAAGGATGCCCATGAGCCCGGGAATTCCCACACCGGCAACGAAATTCAGCACGATCAGGTTCTCGTTCTCGAAGATCCGGCCGCCGTAGTAGCTGTAGAAGAGCACGCCGAGCCCGAAGAACAGCACATAGGCCAGGAATGCGACATAGCCCATGGAGATGTATGCCTTCTTCGCATCGCCCAGGGTCCTGGCCGCCAGGGTGCGCTGCACCATCATCTGGTTCACCCCGTAGACGACGACGTGGTAGATGGACATGGCGATCACGCCGGTCCAGATGGTGCCGACCTTGGCGGGATCCAGGGAGTACTCGAAGGGGTCCGTCATGCCTTCGGCCTTCAGCGCATCCAGGGTGGCGGGCAGGGATTCCGGCAGGGCGCCGATCAGCAGCCCGGCGGTGAGCAGGGCGCCGAAGAACAGGATCGATGCCTGGATGACATCGGTCCAGATCACCGCGGAGATGCCTCCAAGCATGGTGTAGGTGACCGCCACCACCGCGACGATGAGGATGGCGTCCACCACGTCGATGCCGGTGATGAACTCCAGTACCAGCGCCGTCGTATAGAGCATGATTCCGGAATAGGCGATGTTGCCGAACAGGAACACGGCCGACATCACCGTGCGGGAGGTCAGGCCGAAACGGTTTTCGAGGTAGTCGAAGATGGAAGCGACACCGCTTCGGTAGAAAAACGGCAGGAACACCGTCACCACCACGAAGATCGCGATGGGGTAATTGATGTGGATGAAGATGACGGAGAACCCTTCCGTGTACGACCAGGCGGGCCCGCCGAGAAAGGTGAGCGCTCCGAAGTAGGTGGCGACCACCGATATGCCGATCGCCCACCAGGGCGTCGTCCTGCGGCCCAGGTAGTAGTGTTCGGCCGTTTCGATGCGCTTGCTGAGAAAGTAGCCGAGAACCAGGTTGCCGGCGACGTAGGCGACCACGATGGACCAGTTCAGCGCGCCGAATTCGCTCAAGTGTGTCTGCCTCCCATCCCCGTGCTCGTGTCGGCCAAGCCGTTACAGCACATGCAACGATATCGATGAACGTGCCGGCCGGATGAAACAATAACGGTACTGCGAATGCAAGTTGCCTCAGGGGTCAGCAACAAATCTGCCGAATTCAAAAAAAATTTATGAAATTCATAACGTTAAACAGATTGAAAGCGGCTGTCTCCGAAAGAAATCAACGTACGCCTGCGCGTTTGTCGAGGCGAGGCCAGGGCATGCCGGGCCCAACCCCTCGGCGATTGATTGCATGGGAATTCAAACTTGCTATAGCATCCGGAAAAGTTCCGAGGAGGGTTGGCAGGACATTGGCGCAACCGGAAAACAGCGGAAGACCGTCCGCGGGCAGCGGGCGCGCCCAACGGCGGGCCACCTCCTACGATGTGGCGCGCCTCGCAGGGGTGTCGCAATCCGCGGTGTCCCGGGTGTTCAAGCCGGGCGCCAGCGCTTCCGCGGCCATGCGCCGGCGGGTGATGGATGCGGCCGAGCAGGTCGGATATCGCCCCAACGCCATCGCCCGGGGCCTGATCACCCAGCGCTCCAACATGGTGGGTGTCATCATCTCCAAGCTCGTCAACCTGAATTACCCGGAGGTGCTCGTCGAGCTGACGCAACGGTTTTCCAGCCGCGGCATCCGGGTTCTCCTGTTTGCCCTTGAAACCGAAGGCGACACGGCCGCCGCGCTCGACCAGGTCCTGCAATACCGGGTGGACGGGGTAGTGACCGCCGCCATGCTTTCGGGTGAGCAACTGAAAATGTTCGACGATGCCGGCATTCCAGTGGTCTTCTACAACCGCGCCCCCGGCGAACCCTCGGTAAACGCCGTGCGCTGCGATCACGCGGAGGGGGAACGGTGGCTGGTGGGCGAGCTCGTGCAAGCGGGTCATCGGCGGTTCAGCATCATTACCGGCCCCGAGGATTCCCCGGTCAGTACGGAGCGGGCCCTGGGCGCCATGGACAAGCTCCGGGAACTGGGTATCGAAAACGTCGCCGTGGCGACCGGCGACTACGGCTATCACAGCGGCCGGGAAGGATTCGCGAGCATCGTCCGGCAACTCGGCGAGCCGCCCGATGCCGTGATCGCCGCCAATGACATGATGGCCATCGGCTGCATCGATGAAGCGAGGGCGGTTCACGGGCTCAATGTGCCCGGCGATGTTTCAGTGGTCGGATTCGACGGCGTCGGCCCCGCCGCCTACGCCGCCTATCTGCTGACCACGGTCTCCCAGCCCGTCGCCCGGATGACCGAGGCTGCGGTATCGATGCTGCTCGAACGGATCGAGGACTCGGAACTGCCCCCTGAAAAGCGTGTCTTCTCGGGCATTCGCATACGCGGAGGGTCCGCCCGGCTGACCGTGGATCGCTAGTGTCCTGTCCCATAAGTTTCTTGCATTTCAGAGCTTGCTGTGCGCACCAATGCAAGGCGCGGTCCGCAGGTAATATCGAGCATATTGGCAAGGGCCGCAACGCGGCAGTGGTGCGCACAGCAAGCTCCCGAAGGGCGCGCCGCACGGGGCCTGCGGCGGCGTTGCGACCCTTGGCAATGGGGCGGGCCATTCCCGGCGGGCCGCGCCTTGCCACAGGCCCCGTGTGGCACGCTGAAATGTAAGAAACTTATGGGACAGGACACTAGCCAGCCTATTCATGAGGACAGGCCGGGTATTGGCATTGACTGGAAAACCACCCCCGCCGAGGAGGAACACACCGTGCAACTGAGCATCGACCGAATCCTGACCACACACGTGGGCAGTCTGCCCCGTTCGAAAGCCGTGACCGATGTGGTCTTTGCCCGGGAGGACGGTCAGGAGCCTGCCGAAGGGGATGAGGTGATCGCCGCTGCCGTGGATGCCGTGGTCGCGCGCCAGGTCGAAAGCGGTGTCGACATCGTCAGCGACGGCGAGATGAGCAAGATCAGCTACGCCACCTATATCAAGGATCGCATCACCGGCTTCGACGGCGACAGTCCCCGGGAACCGCCGCGCGACCTGCAGGAGTTTCCCGGGTTTCTTGAGCGGCAGGCGGCATCGGGCGGCACGCCCACCTACCGGCGCCCCTGTTGCGTCGGCGAGATCGCCGTCAAGGACCTTGGGCCGGCCAGGCTGGACATCGCCAACTTCCGGGCCGCGCTGGAGCGGCACCGGCCGACGGAAGGGTTCATGAACGCAGCCTCGCCTGGCGTGATCGCCCTTTTCCAGCCCAACAGGCACTACCCCGATCACGAGTCCTACCTGGAAGCCCTCGCCAATGCCATGGCGGAAGAGTACCGGGCCATCGTCGAGGCGGGCCTGGTGCTGCAGCTCGACTCGCCGGACCTGGGGCTCGGCCGGCACATGATGTTCAAGGACAGGACCGACGCACAGTACCGGGCCCTTGCGGAACTGCACGTGGAAGCGCTCAATCACGCCCTGGCGGGCATCCCGCCGGACCGGGTGCGGCTGCATGTGTGCTGGGGCAACTACGAGGGGCCGCATCACTGCGATGCGCCGCTGTCCATGGTGCTGCCGATTGCCCTGGGCGCCAACGTCCAGGCATTGTTGTTCGAGTCCGCCAACCCCCGCCACGCCCACGAGTGGAAGGACCTGGCGGCGATGCCGATTCCGGACGACCGGATCCTCGTGCCCGGCGTCATTGACTCCACCACCAATTTCGTCGAGCACCCCGAACTGATCGCGGAACGGCTGTGCCGGTTTGCGGATATCGTCGGCCGGGAGCGGGTCATCGCGGGAACCGACTGCGGGTTCTCCACCTTTGCCGGATTCGGTGCGGTGGACCCGGACATCGTCTATGCGAAGCTTGCGAGCCTCGTCGAGGGAGCGGGGCGCGCCAGCGACCGCCTTTGGGGTTGACCGGCGGGTGGCAATCCCCGGTCAATGCGCGCAGCCTGCCCTCGCATCCGCGCCGCGAAATTGAGGGACGTCCTGACTAGTCCAGCAACTGGCCGAGCACGGCCAGTTGGTCGAACACCGTCCACTCGGCAACGATACGTCCCGCCGCAATGCGCCAGTGACTCGCACCGAGAACGAATACCGGCTTGCCGGTGGCAACCGAACCGGCAAAGGTATCGGCATGTTGGCCCGCAAGCGCCCAGCGTACGGCGATATCCCAGCCACCGCTGCCGAACGGTTGGCAGGCCACGTGGTCCACGCACATCCGCGGGTTGCCGAATGCCCGCTGCAGATGTCCGTAGTGGGCAAGCACGCTGTCGCGCCCGGAATAACGCTCCACCGGCGACCGGTGCAGTACCGCATAAGGCGCATACAGGCCCCTGGCCCTGCCTGCTTCCCCACTGTCCCAGAGGCTGGTGAGCAGATGCCCGGCAAATCTCCCGGGATCGAATGACCCATCGCGCCCGGCAGGATTCGTCTCCGCGGCCGTTGGATGCGGGTCAGACGGATTCGGCGGCTCAGCCGGTCCGGGGTTCGTGCTGTCGTTCGGCGCAGCGATGGCCTCCGCCCCACGTAACCGCAGCGCTTCCGCCTGCAACCAGTCGCGACTGCGGGAGTCCAGACGGGCGGAGAGCCCACGGGCCGCTTCCACCTCGTCGATGCCCAACTGGCGCACCAGCGAGAGGTTGTCCCGCAACAGCCACTCCCGGGTGATCACACCGTTCTCGACCACGCAATCGGCGATGTTGGTGATGTGTACACGCCGGCCCGACGCCGGCCCGAAGGGGCTCCGCCCGAGATTGGTCATGGGGCTGGTGATCCGGTGCGAGGAGTAGAAGCCGCTCGCCCTGTCTCCGGACCAGACGACGTTTTCACCGATCAGCAGCCGGTCCGGAAAGGCTTCCAGGGTTGCCCGCGTACCGTCCACCATGGCTTGCGCGCCGCTGATCAGGCCTTCCAGGCTGAAAACCTCCACATCGGGCGCATAGTAGCGGTGTATCCGTTCGACGCCGCGCCGTTCCCAGATTTCGAACGTAATCCCGAGTATGAAGTCGACGATATCGGAGTCGGGCCCGTAGCTGCCCGTCGCTGGTGCTCCATCGCTGCTCATCGGTGTGAAATCCGGCGCTGCGGTCGGCTCACTGTATTCGGTTTACCGTCGGCCAGAAAGCCCGGCGCCGGCCATTGGCAGACTCCGCCAGCGGTTGGTGGCGCGCCGTACCGTCCTGCCCTGTTGACGGTGAGCGCGAAAGAAAGCCATAGTCGCCGCTTTTTCGAGCCGGATCTGCGGCGGGAAAAGGATGATCCCGAAGTACTGGGCAAGGGGCGCCGATCCCCGGCTGGCGAGCCGGGTGGCGAACCCTTCTTCCGCCCGCAACCGGGAAGTGAATGGACATGAGTGACGCGGGCTTTCACCTGGCCAACAAGCGGCGCGCCCGCGATTCCCTGCAGGAACTGGCGGCTGCCCCGGAGGAGCGGCTTGGCCGGGTGCTCGCGGGCATCTATCACGACGACGCCCGCTGGTTCGGCCCGCACCCGCTTAACGAACTCGAGGGCATCGCCGCAATAGAGAACGTCTGGCGCGGCCTGTGCCGGGCATTCCCCGACATGGAACGTCGCGACACCATGATCCTTGGTGGCTCCTACAAGGGCGCGGACATGGTCGCCATGCTGGGACACTACCAGGCCACGTTCGTCCAAGACTGGCTCGGCGTGCCCGCCACCCATGGGGTGGTGTACCTGCGCTACGGCGAGGTGCACAACTATGTCGACGGCAGGATCGCCCACACCCATGCACTGATCGACCTGCTGGACCTCATGCGCCAGGCCGGCGTCTGGCCGTTGCCGCCCAGCCTCGGTGCGGAAGGCATGTGGCCGGGCCCGGCTACCGCAGACGGCCTGCGCCTGTCCGACGCGGACGCCAATGCGGGAGCGGCGACCCTGGACCTGGTGCTCGGAATGCACCAGGCGCTCTTCGACTTCGATGGCGTCAACCTGGATTCCATGGACCAGGCGAAGTACTGGTCGGAGCGCTTCATGTGGTACGGCCCGTCCGGCATCGGCACCTGCCGTGGCATGCGCGGCTATCAGGCGCATCACCAGATCCCGTTCCTGATCGCATTCCCCGACCGCACCGGCGCCGGCCACTATGTCTGCTTCGGCGACGGGCCCTACGCGGTAACGGGCGGCTGGCCGAGCGTGGTCGGCACCCACAAGGGCCATGGCTGGCTTGGGCTCGCCGCCACCGGGCGGCCGGTACGGATGCGGGTAATGGATTTCTACCGCGCGGAGAACGGCCGCCTGGCGGAAAACTGGGTGCCCCTGGATGTCATCGACGTGCTGCGGCAGCTCGGTACCGACGTATTCGCGCGGCTGGATCACCTGCGCGGCTCCCCGCAACTCAGCCTCTGATTGCATTCGCCATCTACCCAGGTCCCGTTCAACCCTGTGGGCGACGGCAGTCGCAGCCAGACAAATCTGCATGCCGGTCGCCGACCGCTTGATTCCAAACCTCAGTCGGATTGAATCGCCGCCTTGAGTTCCATGACTTTCGTTACGTCGGCACGAAATCGTTCCCAGGAAGGCACTTTTTCCAATACACCCCCGATCGGCAAATGTTCGGCAAGCTGTCTACGGAGTTCGCTGAATTCGGCTGCAACCTTTTTTCGTCTTCGCTTGCCCCTGGGAGCAGCAGCATCGAACAGCGCCTGCCTGAGCACTTCCTTGGGATCGCCTATCGCTTCTACGCGCTGCGGTTTCGAAAGATCGAGGCTTTCCGTACCGTTTGGCCGTCCGGCAACCCTTCGGATTGCGTCTTCATCGACCAGTAGCCAAGCCTCCATCGCCCGGACGGGGACAATGGCGACCCATTGTCCGCAGTAACCGGAACTCCCGACTTCGTTGGCGATTTCGTCGTACCGCGCGGCGGCACCGGCGCTGTTGGCATCGCGATGCACAACCAGCAGGTCGGCTTCGCCGTAGTATTGCAATCCACTACGGATTTTGTCCCCGACTTTGCGTCCGAAATAGGACGCCGTACCGCTGGCCTCGGAAGCACCGCAATCGACAAGCAATCTCTCGATGTGGCCGATCAGAGACGTGTCCGAAGACCCTTCGCAGACCAGTAGAAACCGTATTTCCATGCCGTTCTGAAGCGGTTCTCTATCGCGGGGGCTCCAGGGGCAGTAACAATTGACCGTTCTCCGGTGGGACAAGATAGGACTGGAGGTCGAGTTTGCCTACTCCTCGGGGCCCTCCGTTTCCCTGTCTACTTGCCCTATCCCGCCAGGAGCCCTGCATCGGGTAACACTTCAATGGCGAAATCGTGCTGCCGTTAGATGACCTCGTCATCGTGTTCTTTGCGAGAATGAGTTCGTCTTCCTTCTGGACTTGAACGAAGTAGGGCGAATGCGTAACCACAATTACCTGGCGAAGCGGATTGTCGTTTTCCACCGCTTCATCGGGATCGACCGCTATGTCGTGGAGCAATCGATTCATGGCGTTTAGTTTGCCTGGGTGGATCCCGTTCTCCGGTTCCTCCATGCAATACACACCCCCTGTATCCGTGGCGTCTGCGATCGCGGCAAGCGCCAGGAAGCGAAGCGTGCCGTCGGAGATGGAATTGGCCTTGAGCCGTACTCCGAAACGCTCCTCCAACTCCAGTGAGAATAGCTGACGCACGTCATCGCTGACTGCCTGGACTGACTTTACGGGTACCAGGCTGGACAGTCTACTGACGATCCTGCTTAACACGTCATTGCCCCCTCCACTTGCGTGGGCGGCCAAATGGTGAAGCGTGGCAGGAATGTGGCCGCCGTCAGCAGTTATACCTGGAGCATCCGTAAACTTGTCCGGTCTGCGCATCGCCGAGGGTTCCAAAGCCAGAATCCGCCATCGTTGCATTTCTCGACGAGCCGCCAGAATCGTCGGCGTCACGGCCGTGTTTTCCGTGCCTATGATCGTGCGCGGTGCGCTCGCTGCGGGGGCTGCCGGACGAGCGCGTCCGGAGGAACCGCCGTCCTGATGAATGACGATGGTGGCCAGTTCGTTTTCGCCTTCACTGCGCGTCGAGATATACCCCATTCCGCGGCGCTTGTTGAAAACGACGCTACTCCGAAACGTCTGTTTCGAATGTGGAAACTTCAAGTGTTGTGCAGCTTTTCCGGACGGGAAATACGTAAGATTTTCCCGTTCCAGCACCAATCCTCCAAGAGGGCCCACCGTGGATGATGGCTGCTCGTGCCGGAACGCAACTTCATAGCGCAGGAAGGTGGACGAGGATTCTCCCGGACGGCCAAAGTCGTCCACGACTTCTTTGTCCACAATCATTTCCGCCGCAAGAGACATTCGACTCATGCGCTCGCCGTTCGCTGAGAAAAAGAGATCGGCGATTTCTCCAGTGTCCTCGCCGGAGCTCCGAATCTGCAATGCTGATTCATTAATGGTGCGATCCGCGAGAAGCGAGAGAAAGCGAATGACATCGAAGATGTTGGACTTGCCTACACCGTTAGCACCGGCTATGCATGTATACGGTCCGAAATCGAGCGAGAAGTTGACCAGGTTTTTGAAGCCGTCTGCTTCGATACGCGTGAGCACTGCGGTCTCCTTTTGAAAGCGCCGCTCGGATGCTGTTAAACCGGGCAATTAACAACGGCCGGCATATTAGCATGGCGTCCGGCAGCCAAGCCCTTGCGGTCGCATAGAGGGACCCCTTCGTCGTCGGACTCATGCAAGTCGACGACGAAATCCGGAGTCGCGCGACGGGGTCCGGGTGACCACCATGCTCAACCAGACTCACGCGCTGGTTCGAAGCGGCTGTCCCAAACAAAACCGACGTTCAGTGTGCGAGCCGAAATCCCCGGGGTGATTCGCCCCCATCGACGATGTATGACTCGCAGGGATGGTCGCCCGCGTTGCGGAAGCGGCGCGGTTGGTCCACCGGAATGGACATGACATCCCCCGGGCCCAGGTGAAATGCGTTGTCGTCCACCACTAGGGCCAGGGAACCCCGGTGCATCATCAGCACCTCCTCCTGGGGGCGGGAGTGCAGGACTGTCTGCGTTCCCGGCTGCATGATGAGCTTGCGCAACTGGAAACCGTGGGGCCAGTCGAGCTTACCCGACGGCATGCCGTCCTCCCGGCCGGTGCCAATGATCGGCGTCTCGGCGATGGCTTGCGCTGTCAACAGCGATTGCGCGGCCGGCGGGCACTCGGCCGCGGCAACCACGCACCCGCGCAACGTTACATCGTCCAGTTGCCGAAATCGGGCCGCATCCTCCGCGGTCGTTGGCGCCATTTCGGCGACTCCGTCCGGTACGGTCTGACCGCGCACGAGATCCACCAGCCTGCCGTTCTCCAGCAGCATCAACCCGTTGCGTTTCGCGGCCTCGAAAACATAAGGCGCCCAGGTCACCTGGCCGGGGTCGTCGCCGCCAAGCACGGCGAACAGGAATCCGACCTCGTCGCCGATGTTTTCGAATCCGCGAAACACGTTTATCGGTATGGAAATGGTATCGCCCGGCGCAAGAACCACCCTGGCGCCGTCCGCGTTCTCTCCCAGATAGAATACCCAGCGTCCCGAATGCACGACGAACACTTCAGCGGTTTCGTGGCTGTGCTGGGAGTTGGTGCAGTGGGGAGGCTGGCGTGCGCCGCCGATGTTGAAGCCGTGCGGAATGTCTATGTGCACGTGCTGGTCGGGGCTTTCCGATACGCCCGGGCCGATGATCGTGAAATTCTCCTTCCGGTCGCTGCCGGGAGTGCGGGTGTCGACAAAGGCCGTCGTGCAGGGAATGAGGTCGCTGTAACGCACCAGCCGCTGAGCGAGTTCGTCCCTCGAACACGAGGAACCGGCGGAAGTTTCAGCCATGAAGTCCTGTCCTTGTCGGCCGCGCAAATTAACTTCGAATGCAATACGGGGTCAAGTTGGATGGGTCGGCGGGTCGGCGGCGCAAGCCCGTTGCGGAGCCTATCCGGGACCCTGTGCGAGTCGCCGCCGAATCGAGCGCGCGGGCGTTCTGGACGCACGGCCCGAAGTCAGTGTGAGCAGAGAGCGGGGAGACCGCGATTCGATGCAGATGTGGCACACTGGTCTCGCAATTGTATCGAGGACCTGCGCACCCTGCTCAACGCGTCGCAAACCCTTTGGCGAACCGGCTGGCTCGCTTTGCTGCTACTGCACTCGAGCGCCGCCGCCAGGCCGCCGCCCCTGTCCATCGAAGAGATGCGTGCCCGGGAACACGTGGCCCGGCTCGAACCGGTCCGTCCGCTGAACGGTGGCCCGGGTTTCGATGCCCGACTGGTTTCCTATCTGTCCTCCGGATTGAAGATCCATGCACTTGTCGCGACGCCCCGCACCGGCAGGCCGGAGAGTGGCTTTCCGGTTCTGGTCGCCAACCACGGCCATCATCCCGACCCACCGCGGTACGGCATCACCGCGCAAGGGCTCGATGAGCGCCCGGGGGACTACTACCGCCGCATACCGGAACTGTATGCGAGTCTCGGTTTCCTGGTCGTCATGCCCGACTACCGGGGCCACGGCGACTCCGAAGGGGTGGAATTCACGGACGGCATGCTGGAATCCCTCTACTACACGGAGGATGTGCTGGCACTTCTGGCGGGGTTTGAAGAGCTCCCGGACGCCGACCCGGAGAACCTCTTCATGTGGGGGCACTCCATGGGCGGGGAGGTCACCCTGCGTGCGTTGCTGGCCACCGACCGCGTCAGGGGCGCCTCCCTGTGGTCAAGCGTCGGCGGCGATATCTGGGACCAGGCGTTCTACTACTCGCGCTACGAGGACGACCTGGCTCCGGACAGCGGCCGAGTGCCCAAGCAGGTTGTCGATGGGCTCAAACGGGACATCGCCGCCCTCGACGGGCCATTCGACTGGCGCGGCAGCGAACCGCTCCGGCACCTGCATTACCTCACCACACCGCTCATGCTGCATCACGCACTGGGGGACAGGGGCGCACCGTATGAGTGGTCGGCGCGGCTGGCCAAGGAACTGTACCTGCGCTCATACCGCTACGAGTTCTACAGCTATCCCGGGAAGGATCACCTGTTCCGCGGCGCCTCCCTCGAAGAGGCGGCAGAACGCGATGCCGCGTTTTTTCGCTCCCTGATCAAGCCTTGATCGTACTGCGAAGTCATATCTGAATCGCGCCCGTTGCTTCGGTGCCCGTCACCACGGATGGAAGCACTTGCCTGCCCGGCCCGGTCCCACATTGCGAGTGTATAATAAATCACTGATTTATAAGAATAATAACACGAAGTCGGCACAAAAGATCAGTTCAAAAGACTTGGCCCAAAACCTTACATTCGAAGTACAATCGGCGTATATTGGCGGCTTCCGCGGGGCACCCAACACTTCAGAATCATGGAGAGATTCGAACGATGAGACCATCCAACGCAGCGAAACCACCGGTACCGATTTCCGCACTGGCCGCCGCCGTGGCGACGGCGCTGACAACGCCGGCCTGGGCAGAGCAAGCTGCAGGCGTCGGCATGATCGAGGAAGTGATCGTCACGGCCACCAAGCGCGAGAGCAGCGTGCAGGACCTGGCCGTGGCCGTCACCGCCATCAGCGGCGACATGATCAACGACCTGCAGATGGTGAACGTTCTCGACCTCGACAAGGTGGTTCCCGGGCTGAAGGTGCGCTACGTGGGCGCCGACCCCTCGATCATCGTGCGCGGCGCCGGCACCGCGGGCACCAACGACGTGGCGGTGCCGATCTATGTGGACGGCCTGTACCGGCCGCGCTACGGGCAGGCGCTGGCGAGCTGGCTCGATGTCGAGCGGGTGGAACTCCTGCGCGGCCCCCAGGGAACGCTGTTCGGCCGCAACACCTTCGGCGGCCTGGCCAACATCATCGCCAGGAAGCCGGACCCGACGGAATTCGATTTCGGCGCGGCGGTGACCATGGGCAACTACTCCTACCGCCGCATCGAGGGTTTCCTGAACGTTCCCTTGAGCGACATCGCGGCGTTTCGCGTCACCGCCAGCGACACCTTTCGCGACCCGATGATCAAGAACGTCTACAACGACGACGGCGGCATGCGCGACGACAACAGCGTCTACGGCCGGGCGCAGTTGAGCTTCGAGCCCACGGACACGTTCGACATCACCCTTTCCGCCACTTACTGGAAGGACGATTCGAACGGCAACGCGGACTATGCCGGCGTGATCCTCGGCATTCCCGTCAATCCGGAAACCGGCCTCACCGACGGCGTCAACGGCGTCATGCAACCCCGCCAGGGCCGCATCCCCGGTACGGAAAACGACAGTTGGCCACCCACCGGCGGGCGCAACCAGGCAGGCACCTTCGGCGTCGACCCGGCCGCTTCGGTAACGCCCGGCGTCTACCGCATCAGCAGCGACTTCACACCCATGCGCGACATCGAGGAAACCTCGTTCAGCGCCCTGGTCAACTGGGACATCGGCCCGGTGGCGGTACGCGCCAACGTGGGCTATTTCGACTACGAGGAATTCCGCCTGACCGATTCGGACTTCTCGCCAAACCCCACCGGTTGGGGAGAGCGCAACCAGGGCGTGACCCCGCCGACGGCCACCGGCCCCGGCTACTGGTCACAGTGCTGGGGCGGCCCCTCCTGCGGCCTGGCCGCCGGCCAGCGGGTCAACTCCAAGGCCTGGCAGACCGACATCAACCTGACTTCCGTGCACGACGGGCCCCTGCAGTGGACCCTGGGCTATTTCTACTACAACGATTCCGGCGACGGCGACACCTCCAGCGAATTCGTCTGGGGCTACACCGATGCGTCGGCGCCGCAGAACGTGACCTGGGGGCACTGGCTCTACCAGGGCAACGGCGGCACCAAGTCGACGGCCATCTACGGTCAGGCCGAGTATTCGCTGACCGACCGGCTGCGCGTCACCGCGGGCGTACGCCGTTCCACCGACAAGCGTCATTTCTTCAACAAGTACGTCGACTGGGGCCCGAGCGTGCACGGCTGGGCAGCGGGCTACGCCGATGCGCACCTCAGCGACCCCGGCAGCCGCTTCGCCGACTGGCCGGTATTCGTCGAGACGCAGGCCAGCATCGACGGCCGCAACACCGGCAAGGCCTCGCACACCGACTGGAAGGCCGCCGTGCAGTACGACATCGGCGACAGCACCATGGTCTACGCCTCCGCGGCCACCGGCTACATCGCCGGGTCCATCGAGGGCGGCGGCTCAACCGACCTCACCGACCCCAACGAGGTCGACTCCTACGAGGCGGGCCTGAAGAGCACCCTCCTGGACGGCACCATGCGGCTGAACATGGCGGCCTACTACAACGACTACAAGGGCCTGACGACATCGTCATTCGTCGCCCAGGGCCAGACGATCGTGGCGGTCGGCACCGTCGCCGGCACCATGACCTCCATGGGGCTGGAAGCGGAACTCCGCTGGACGCCCAACGAGCGCCTGAACGTGACCGCCGGCCTCGCCATCAACGATTCCGAGCTGGACGAGTTCGGCCGCTCGGTGCTCAACCGGGTGTTCCGCAGCGGTGGCGACCAGCAGATCGTCACCACCGATCCCTGCGACCACACCTGCTCCCAGGTCTATGTCCTGGACGGCAAGAAGGCGCGGTTCTCGCCCAGCTACACCGTGGCGCTCGACGTCAGCTACCTGTTCGACCTCGGCAGCATGGGCGATCTCGAGCCGGGCGTTTACCTCTACCATTCCGACAACTACAAGACCACCAACATCGAGTACTTCTTCACCAAACAGGACGCCTACGTAACCATGGACCTGCGCGCCACCTGGCGGTCGCGGGAAACGCCGCTGACCGTCCAGGCGTACCTCAAGAACGCCACCGACAAGACGGTGCAGGTCGGTGGCGACCAGTACAGCCAGGGCCGCGCGGTGGCGGATTTCAACAATCCGCGCACCTTCGGCGTCCGGGTAGCCTGGGATTTCTGATCACCGGTGATTCAATCCCGGTAGTGAAAAGCCCCGCCTCGCGCGGGGTTTTTTCTTCAAGGTGGCGTAACGGCGAGATTCCGGGTACATAGGCAGGCATGCGGGAGTCAATCGTCCGAGCCCTGGAAGCCGGATACCGGGCACAACAGGCCGGCAACCTGGCAACGGCGGAAAAACGCTATCGGGGCGTCCTGAAACGGGATCCCGGGAACGTTCACGCACTCAACCTGCTCGGCATGCTCTGCGTGAACGCCCATCGTCCCAAGGAGGCTGTCCGGTACATTTCGCGTGCGCTGGAGATTGACGACAACGACCCGGACGCCCACGCCAACCTGGCCCTGGCCTGCAAGGACACCGGCAAACCCAGGGAGGCGGTGCGGCACTTTCGCGCATCGATCCGGCTGAATCCCGAGAACCCGGTCGTGCACAACAATCTCGGCAACGTGCTGCGCCTTCTCGACCAGCCCGGGGAGGCCGCCCGTTGCTACGAGCGCGCACTCAAATTGCAGCCAACGTTTGCCGAGTGCTGGAGCAACCTGGCGGCGGCCATGAACGAGTCCGACCGGCACGAAAAGGCGTTCCGGGCCGTGGACAGGGCTTTGCAGCTCGACCCCGGGCTCGCCCAGGCCTGGAACAACAAGGGCGATATCCTGCTGGCCCAGGCCAGGTACGGCGAAGCCCTGGAACACTACAAGAAGGCCACCGGGCTGAGCCCCAGATACGCCGCCGCCATGATCAACATGGCCCGGGTCCAGCGGGACATGGAAGCGCCGGAGGAGGCCCTGGCGACACTGGGGAAAGTCCTGGACATCGAGCCCAACAATCCCGAGGCGCACCACGTTCTGGGCGTGCTGCACGAACAGATGGGAGACCGCACAAGTGCTGCGACCCATTTCCAGGCGGCGATCGACACGGCGCCGGAGATGGGTATCGCCCACTACCAGCTCGCCCAGATCAACGGCCGTGCCGGCACGGACACCGAACTCGCCGCGATGCGTGCGGCCTGGGAGATGCCGGACCTCTCCCGCAACAACCGGATGTATCTGGCCTTCGGCCTCGCCCGGGCGCTTGAGCAGCGGGGCGAATACGACGAGGCCTATGCCCATGTTGCCCGCGGCAATGCCGTGAAGGCCGAGACCCGCCCCTACGACGACGTTGAAACCGCCGAGTACGTAAACGCACTCCACGACCGCGCCGCAGCCGCCGTTACGCGCATCGGCCGCGAATCCGGATGCCCGGACGAGCGGCCAGTTTTCGTGGTGGGCATGCCGCGCTCCGGAACCAGCCTCACCGAACAGATACTGGCGAGCCACAGCGCAATCGCCGGTGCGGGCGAGTTGAGCTTCGCCTACGACACCGCGCATCGTGTGCGTGACATCACCGGACAAAAATTTCCCGACAACATGGATCTCCTGTCCCCGGCGCAGTTCAGGGAACTGGGCGAGTACTACCTGTCAAGGCACGCTCCCCACAACCTCGCTGCCCGTTACGTGGTCGACAAGACTCCGCTCAACTTTCAGTACATCGGCCTCCTGGGCATTGCCCTGCCACGAGCCCGCTTCATCTACTGCCACCGGGACCCGATGGCCAACTGCTGGGCCATCCACCGGATACCGTTCGACGAAAAGCAGACCTACGCCCACTCCCTCACGGCCCTCGGCCAGTACTACCGGCGGCATCGAGACCTTCTCGAGCGTTGGAAATCGCTCTTTCCGGGCCGGATCCTCGATGTTCGATACGAAGACACGGTGGCCGATGTGGAGCGCCAGAGCCGGCGCATGCTCAACTTTCTCGACCTGGAATTCGAGCCCGAAGTGCTGGCGTTCCACCAGACCCGCCGGCTGGTGAAGACGCCGAGCGCAAGCCAGGTCCGGGAACCGATCTACGACGATGCGGTGGCGGCCTGGAAGCGTTTCGAGGGGCACCTGGGGCCGCTCAAGGAGGCCCTGAGGTCAGGCGCCTGACCGCACGCCCGCGCTCGCTCCTTCGGCTCGACGGGGCCAGCAACGCGCATCGACCGCTTCAGATCAGCGAGTCGAACCCATACAGAAACAGCAACGTCAGTACGAAGAAGCCCAGCAAGGCATAGGCGACCGGGTCCACCTTGCCCGGTACCGCATACCAGTTGCCGTCCTTCAGGGGCCGTCCTTCCTCGGCGAACCGGCGCAGTTGCCCCCGTACCGTGTACGGGGACCAGTCGGCCTGCTTTCCGTCGAGAATCCGGCTTGCCGCCACCGAGACGGCCACGTTGACCGTGCCACCGATCAGGCAGTACCAGGGCCAGGCGATGTCGGTCTGCGTGGCGACGGCCCAGATCACGACAAAGCCGACCGCCACCCCGGCCAGGACGCCTTTTTCGGTCGCGTGTTTCGAGAAGAACCCGAGCCCGTACATGCTGAGCTTTGCCCCCACGAAATAGGAGCCGATGCGGCTCAGCGTCTGCAGGATCGAGCCTTCGCTCTGGGCATAGAGAATGGCCGGCAGAACGATGGCCGCCGCCCAGAACACCGTGAAACCCCGGGACACCGCCAGGTAGTGCGCACCGTCTTCATGCCGCCGGAAATACCGCTGGTAGAAATCCACCGTGGAGACCGTGGCCATGGAGTTGAGGGACGAGTCGAGGCTGGACATCGCGGCCGCGATTACGGCGGCGGCAATGACCCCCATCAGCCCCGGCAGGGCGTACTCCGCGGCAAACTGCAGGATGATCGTGTTGCCGTTCTCGAACCCGGCCCCCTGGTAGTACGCGTAGAACAGGATGCCCAGGAACATGAACAGGAAATAGATGAAGAACGCCGCGAAGCCCATCATGAGGTAGGCCTTCTTGGCATCGCCGATGTTCCGGGCCGCCAGCGTCCGCTGCACCATCATCTGGTTGGCGCCGTACACCGTCGTGTGAAACAGCGTCATGGCGATGACGCCGGACCAGACGGTGGCCTCCCGGGTGAAGTCGAAGGAGAAATCCAGCGTGGTGGTCTTGCCCTGGGCCTTGAGTTCGCCCAGCACTTCCCCGAGCGGCGCCGGCAGTTCCCCGAGCAGCGCCACCAGGATGATTCCCGCACCGATGAGCAGCACGCCGGCCTGGATCACGTCGGTCCAGATCACCGCCGCGATACCGCCCAGCATGGTGTACACCAGCGCGATGACGGTCACCACGAGGATCGCCTGCACCACGTCGATACCGGTGATGAACTCGATGACCAGCGCCGTCGCATACAGGATCGCCGCCGAGGTCAGCCCCTGGGAGACCAGGAATATCCCCGACATGACCGACCGCGATGCCGGCCCGAAGCGCCTTTCCTGGTACTCGTAGATCGACGCGACGCCGCTGTTGAAGAAGAACGGAAGAAAGATCGTGATGACCAGGAAGATCACGATCGGGTAGTTGAGGTGAATGGCGATCACCGCCAGGTTTTCGCTGTACGACCAGGCCGGGCCCCCAAGAAACGAAAGCGCGCTCACGTAGGTGGCCACCACCGAAATGCCGATCGCCCACCAGGGCGTTGCGCGCCGTCCCAGGTAGAAATCCTCGGCGCTCGTCACACGCCTGCTCAGCACGAAGCCGAGCAGCAGGTTGCCGAGGATGTAGACGATAAGGATCGTCCAGTTGAGGGTGCCGAATGCGGCCACGATTTCAGATCGAAACATCAGCGGCGGCCTCACCACTCCGGAGTGAGGCACAGTCTCAGTTGGCCGCCATCGGGCTTGAAGCCGGCCCTGGCAAGTATCGATGTTCCCGGAACGGACGCGGCAACGATCTCCCGGGCTCCCTTGGTCTCGCACACGCCAATGGCATGGCGCAGCAGCCAACTGCCCAGGCCCTGCCTGCGATGGGGCGGCGCCACGGCAACGGCGTCGATGCGAAACTCCACGGGCGAGAGCGGATGCACCGCGTACACGCCGATTACCTCGCCGTCGAGCTTGGCGACCCGCACCCATTCCGGATCGATGTCGTCCGCCGGCAATAGCTCCCAGGGTATCTCATCCCGGTAGGCGCGGAAGACGGGAACCTTGCGAGGGTCAAAGCGGCCCACTGCCCGTCTCCGCCCAGGATCAACGGTGCGAGTAGGGCGGCGTTCGTGCTCGCAGGCAACCTGCTCGCCGCATCGAAAAGGTGCCCTTGGCAAACGATGCCCGGGTCGCGAACGATCCGTGCGCTCCAGCCGCTTTCCGAACCTCGACCATGGTATAAGAATCCCCATGCGAACCCTGACGCAACGATGGGGAATGTCGTGTTTCCCGCCATTACCGTCAAGAGCCCGCCGGAATCTTCGCCAAGACCGGTTCCGGGACCGGTACCGTGGATGGCTGACGATTGGCGCGGGAGAGTGAATCCATGGACATCCCAGCGCAGGAGGATGGGGAGCCAATGCCCGAGACCGAGGGCGTCATCCAGTTCGAATTCGAGCTGGAACCAGCAACGGGCTCGCCCGTCGGGGCGCACGTTCTACAAACGCTTCTGGCGTGGCGCATGGTGCTGCACCGGCTCGAGCTGCTTGGCCAGACACCCGGCCGCTACGGCGGACTGGGTTACGGCAACCTGAGCGTCCGCGACCCCGAGCGGCCCCGCGAATTCGCCATAACGGCCAGCCAGACCGGCGGCATCCGCAATCTCGATGAAAATGGCCTGTGCCGCATTCGCGATTACGACCTGGCCCGGTTCCGGGTCTCAGCGGCGGGCGTGCAGGCCCCGTCGTCGGAAAGCCTCAGCCACGCCATGATCTATGACGCCGACCCTGATGTGAGGTGGGTGTTTCACGTTCACAGCCACGAAATCTGGCAAAGCGCAGAGGCTCTGCAGATACCGGCCACCGGCGCGGATGTCGCCTACGGTTCTCCCGCCATGGCCCGCGCCGTCGAAGAAGTGCTTGCAACCAACGGCGACCGGCCGCTGGTGTTCGCTACCCTGGGTCACGAGGATGGCGTTTTCGCCTGCGGTGGCACGGCCCGGGAGACGGGTACATCGCTCATCGGCCTGCTGGCGCGGAGCATCGCCGCGTGAACGTTCCTCCGGCCATCCGCTGGTCCGAGGGCAGATTGACGCTGCTCGACCAGCGCCGCCTGCCCGCGGTCGTAGACTACCTCGACATTCCCGATATCCCCTCGGCTGTCGATGCGATCGGGAGCCTCGCGGTACGCGGTGCGCCCGCTATCGGAATCGCTGCTGCCTATGCACTTGCCGTCGCCGCCCGCGATGCCGGCGACAGCGCCGGGATCGCCGGGGTACTGCGCGATGGCGGCGATGCCCTGATCGCCGCCCGCCCCACCGCGGTCAACCTGCGCTGGGCCGTCGAGCGCCTGCGCATACGGGGCGCCGCGGAACCCGACCCGGCAGCGCTCGCGGCGGAAGCCGAGGCCATCCATCGGGAAGACGCTGCCCAGTGCAGGGCCATCGGAGAACACGGCAGGAGACTCATCACGCCAAACGCCAACGTGCTCACCCATTGCAACGCCGGCGCCCTGGCCGTCTCCGAGCTCGGCACCGCCACCGCCCCTCTCTATCTCAACCACGATGCCGGCATTCCCTTTCACGTCTACGTAGACGAAACCCGCCCGCTGCTGCAGGGAGCCCGCCTCACGGCCTGGGAACTGGACCGGGCAGGCATCGATGTGACGCTTGTCTGCGACAGTGTCCCGGCCAGCCTCATGGCCGCCGGCAGGATCGACCTGGTCATCGTCGGGACGGACCGGGTCACGAGGAACGGCGACGTGGTCAACAAGGTCGGCACGCTCAACCTGGCCGTGCTCGCCCGTCACTTCGGCGTACCCTTCTACGTAGCGTGCCCTGCGTCTACATACGACCCCGACACCGCCACCGGCAACGACGTGACCATCGAGCAGCGTTCCGACGACGAAGTACGCCGCGGCGAATCGGCAGCCGTCCCCGCCTACAACCCCGCTTTCGATGTTACGCCCGCTCGCCTCGTGACCGGAATAATCACTGATCGCGGCATTGCCGAAGCGCCGCTCGAGTCGGCGCTGGAGGACCTGTTTCGGGAGTCATGAGGGTCCTTCCCGGCACGCGGAGCCCCGGAACGAAGGAGCTGTTCCGCACTCCCATGCTTTCGAATAATCCCAAAAACCAGAAAGTTGAGTTCTTTCGAGCAAGCGTGCCGTCAGGAGCCCGGCACCAGTTGGAATCCCTGCTCCGAGAAGTCGTCGTCCAGCGCAAGCGCGTGCGTCAGCCCGTAGCGGCGCATCAGTTCGAAACTTGTGCAATCGACAAGCGACAGTCTCCGGCGGCCCGCCGTAAAGAGCGCCGCTACGGCAGCGCCATGCAGTTCCTCGTCGACCCAGAGCGGCCTCAGCATGGGCAGCAGTATGTCGGCCAACGCGCGCAGGGCTTCCAGCCCCAGGCGGCGCTGCACGAGCGCGAAGGACTCTACCAGGACATAGTTCGAAGTGAACATTGGCTGCTCCCCGAGGGCCGTGCGCTCCCAGGCATCGATCACCTCTTCATGCCGCGGCTGGTCGGCATCGAGAAACGCGATGAGGGCGGACGTGTCGACGAAGACGCTCACCGGTCGAAGGCCTCGTCGAGATGGCGGTCGTGCGCCTCGGCCAGATCGCCATGCCCCGACCGGAATCGTCCCTTGAGGCCCCGCGCCCGGTGAAGGAGTTCCGGGGTATCGACGCTGCGCCGCTTCCCGAGGTATTCCGCTACGCTCTCCCGCACCAGTTCGGCGACCGAACGTTCTTCCACCCGCGCCTGTGCCTTGAGCGCCCTGGCCTGTTGCTCGGTCAACTGTATCTGCGTCCGCTTCATGCCATCATGTTATCAGATCTGTAATCATGCAGACATACTCCAACGCGTGGTGCCCAATGGGCAGAGAGTAGCTGTTTTCCGAGTGGCGCCGGTCACCCATACGCAAGCAACTCAGAACGACACCCGAAACCCCGCCTCGATCGTGCGGCCCGGCTGGGGCACCAGATCCTTGACGATCGACGTATGCAGCCGCTGTTCGTCGTCGGTCAGGTTCCGGCCCTGCAGGAATACCGTGAGGGAGGTGTTGCCCCACTCGCCGGCCCAGCCGAGATAGGCGCGCAGATCGTCGTAGGCGTCGGTCGCCAGCTCGAAATCGGACACATCGTTCTGCTTGAAGGCCCGCACGTAGTCGATGTTGGCGTCAAGGCCCTGCCAGCGGAGTTCCAGGCCCAACCCGGCGCGTTGCGGCGGAATCCGGGGCAGGTTGTCGTTGCCGGAGACATCCAGCTCTGCGGAAACGGTGTCGTAGAAGGCGCTGACGTTCAGATGTCCGCCCGTCCAGGACGCGACCGTTGCGGTGCCTTCCAGGTCGAGCCCGATGAAGGTGGCGTCCGCCTGGCTGAACAGCAGGACGGCCAGCCCACGCTCTTCCTCACCGGTGGCCTGCTGATAGACGAAGTCGCTGAACTCGGTGAGGTAGAGGCATCCGTGCAACGACCACCGGCCGCCCCGGGCATCCAGAATCGCCGACAGGTTGATGGCCTTTTCCCCGTCAAGGTCGGGGTCGCCGATTTCGAAGCTGCTCGTGGCGGGGTGCGGGCCGTCGGCGTACAGCTCATCCCCGGCCGGGGCGCGCGTCGAGTAGTCTGCGAGCAACCGCGCCTGGAAGATGTCCCCCATCGGCACGATGGCGCCGAGCGATGCGCTCAAGCCACCGAAGCTGTCGCTGCCGCCGGCATTCGGCTTATGCTTCACCCGGTCGTAGCGGGCGCCCGCTTCCAGTTGAAAGCCGGAAAACGAACGCTCCCCGACCCAGAACACGCCGAAGGAGCGGGTATCCACCGGGGGGGTAAAGGCCTCTTCGCCGATTGCGGAAAAAGCACGGTCGCCGTACTGCGCACCGAAGGCGCCGTTCCAGCCCGCCCAGTCCCGATGGAACAGCTCCAGGCGCGCTTCCCAGGCTTCGTTGGAAAAGGTGGTGGCGTGTGTTGCGTCTCCCTCCGTGTGCTCGTAGTCGTTGATGCCGAGCCGCAGATTCGCGCTGGTGAAACCCGGCAGGGGTTCGTTCAGCGCGGCTTCCACATCGATTCGGGTCTGTTTCATTTCCAGCAGCGGCAGGGCTTCGTCACCGTGCCCGTCCTCGTCGTGGTGCTCATCTTCGTCGTGGTGCTCATCCTCATCGTGGTGCTCATCCTCGTCGTGGTGCTCATCTTCGTCATGATGCTCGTCCTCATCGTGGCCGTGCGCGTGGCTGTGCCCCGGAATGCCGTACTCCGATTCCAGTTGGCTTACCGACACACCGAAAAAACCGCGCTCGCCGACAAACGAGAAACCCGCTGCGCCGCCGTATGACTCCAGACCGCTGCCGGGCACCGTTCCGTACGCGTGCTCTTCCTCTTCGTCCCCGTGGTCGTCGTGGTGTCCCTCTTCGTCGTGGTGTTCGTCCTCGTCGTGATGTTCGTCCTCGTCGTGTTGGTCCTCATGGCCCTGCAACGCCTCCATGGCCATGAGGCGGGACGACTCCGCGTAGCCCGGAATGTCGTAGTCATCCCGCTCCCGGGCAAAACCGTCGAGATGCCAGGCAAAGTTGCCGAAACCGCCATCCACGCGGAATGATCCGTTCTTGTTGTCGCCGTTGTCTCCCCCCAGCGCGTGGAGCCTGCCGGTGATGCGATCCGGCACCTGGCGCGGGATGCGTCCCGTGTGCGTGTCCACCACACCGCCGATGGCCCCGGATCCGTACAGCAGGGTCGCCGACCCCTTGAATATCTCCACCCGGTCCGCGACGAGCGGATCCACCGTCACCGCATGGTCGCCGCTGGTGACGGAAA
>JAPPHD010000068.1 GCA_028821125.1 Gammaproteobacteria bacterium | reverse complement strand
GCACCGGGACGATCTGGATGGACGATGTCCAGTGTACGGGCAGCGAGTCGCGCCTGGCGGACTGCCCGTTCGGCGGCTGGGGCCTGCACAACTGCCGGCACTCCGAGGACGTCGGCGTGTCGTGCGGGTCGGCGTCGAGCACCTCGCTCACGCGCGCGACCGTGTCCGGTGCGGTGTTGACGCTGCGCTACGACCGGACCCTGGACCGCGGCTCGGTGCCGTCGCCGCGCGACTTCGTGGTCGCGGCGGGTCCGTTGACCAGCGGCACCTTGACGATTCCCGTCGAGTCGGTTGCGGTAGTCGACGGCGAGGCGCTGCTGACGCTATCGCGACCCATCGAGGAGTCGGAGAGCGTGTCCGTCAGCTACCTGCCCGCAGCGATGCACCCGCTGCAGGACCGCTCCTACAACCCGGCGCCGGCGCTGACCGGCCAGCCGGTCCGGCAGGCCCGGCGGGTGAACGGGGACGACGTTACTGCAGGGAACATCGAACCGCTCGACCCGTTGCCGGAGACCCGATTCCTGAGCGCGGCGAAGGTCGAGGTTCTCGACCTGTCGGCGAGCGGTCTGTCCGATGTGTCATCACTGGCGGAACTGGCGGACGTGGAAGTGCTCGACCTCAGCGGCAACCGCATCGACGATCTCTGGCCGCTGGCGGCGATGGCGGGCCTCGAGGTGCTCGACCTGCGCGACAACGCCGTGGTCGACCTCTCGGCACTCGCCAGTCTCCCGCACCTGCGCGTGCTCGACCTGTCGGGCAATGCGATCTCGGACACCTCGCCGCTGGCGGGGCTCACGGCCCTGCGCCGCCTCGACCTCTCTGGCAATCGCGTGGCCGACATCCGGCCGCTGTCGGAGCTGCGCCGGCTCGAGGTGCTGCTGCTCGACAGCAACCGGGTCGAGGACCTGGTGCCGCTGTGGGGACTCCCGCACCTCGCCCACCTTGGCCTGGGAGACAACCGCGTGGCGGACGCGGCGCTGCTGCGGGACGTGCGGTCGCTGCGGCGGCTCGATCTTGCCGGGAACCGGTTGCGCGACGTCTCGGTGCTCGGCGACCTGCCGAAGCTAGTGTGGCTGCGCGTTTCCGAAAATCCCACCACGTACGTCTTCACGGATTCGCGGCTGCGCGCACGGCTCACGGCTCCTTGAGGGTCGGACAGGCTCCGGCAACTCGGGTCTGGCGCAGTCTGCGGCGCCAGCGGTCGGCATCGTATCCGTTGCCGCGATGTAGCAGGCACCGGTTGTCCCAGATCAAGGTGTCGCCGGCATGCCACCGATGCTGGTAGACGTCTTCGGGAACCGTCGCCCGCTCAAGGAGATCATCAAGTAGCTTGCGGCTTTCGACCCCCGTCCAGCCGACGATGGATCGTGCATGCGAACCGACGAAATAATTCTTCAGCCCGTTTCCCGGATTTGTCCGCACGAGCTTGTGTTCCACGGGCGGTAGGGAGGCGGCATGAATCGGGTCGACAGGCGCGGCTTGGGCACGGGAAAAGACGAAGTCGTGGATCGCATGGAGAGGATCGATCAACTCCCGCCTATCGGGCGGCAGCCCCGCGTAGGCGTGGCGCATGCTTGCGAAGCTTGTCTCGCCGCCCTCTCCCGGCACCTCATAGGCATGGGTGATGGTCACGAATGAGGGCACGCGCCGGAACGAGGAATCCGAATGCCACAATTCGTTACCGGTCTGGTAGCGAATTCGGGCGTGTGCGCTATTCTGGACATTGCCGGCGTCATGAACGTTGCCGATGGTGATAAACCTGGCCGCCTTCCCGGTACTGTCGACCGTCACGCGCGCCACCTCCTGTTCGCCAAGCCGGCGTGTGAGCGCGAGGTGGGCTTCGTCCGTCATCGGTTGCTTGTCGAAGCAGAGCAGCGACCAGGTGTCGATGGCTTCGCGAATCGCTTCCTGCGTTTCCACAGAAAACTCCGTCGTCAGGTCGAGACCGGTGACCCGGGCGCCGAAGGGCGCATTCAATGGTTCGACACGGAGCGGGCTCATTCGACTTCAAGCCTTCGTTGCCCCGGTCGGGTGGCGGCGGGTGGACCGCCGCAAAAGCTGTTCGCTGGCCATTGACGCCACCTCCGCCTGAAATCCAGACAACACGTGACGTCAACTGCTCCCGTTCACGCACGGGTCCGACTATAGGGACAGGCACGCTTTTTCGCGTCCCCAACATTGGGGTGGTTTACGGACTTTTTTCGGCTCGCGGATCGATTCCCGGAACCGGTAAACCGCCGCCGGAATCAGACTCCCGACCCGCAGTCGGACCGCGCTCTACCCCCCGTCGCAGTGCCTCCGCCGATTGTTCTTCTATGGAGTACCCAGCCGGGTTCCTCCACCTCAACAGTGGTTGGTAAACCGGCGTTGATCCTTGTGCCGCAGCCAGTGCGTCTCGAATTCCAGCGAGCCCTTGGCTGCAACTGCATCCAGGAATTCGAGGGTCTCCCGAATGGACTCCAGCAGATGCCCCGCCATGCCCCTTGTCAGGTTGCTCTTGACCACGATGCGGAACATGCTCGAATCGGGATCTGCATCCCGGAACAGCGGCAGCTTCTCACCGGTGAGCGGATGGTCGAACTGCATTCGATAGCTGCCGACGTACCAATGATGCTGTGACAGCACATGCTGCAGATCGATGTCGCTGTAGCCCGTCTGGCAATCCGGATTCAACCTGGCCGTCACAACCGGCAGGCAGCCTCCGTCACCGTGGTCGAGGAGTTCGAAGCGCGGTTTGCCCGCCAGGGTCATGGCCTGCAAGCCGTGCCGCAGGTAGCGGGCGTTCTCCATCATGTTCTCGCAGCATTGGCGGTAGCCCGACACGCCGTAGTGCAGCAGCTTGTAGTACTGGGCGTAGACGCCCGTGGCGGGCCTGGAAAAGTTAAGCGTATAGGACTCCGCCTTGCCCCCGAGGTAGTTGACGGATATGGCGACGTGCTCGCTCAGGTCATGGCGTTGCCGCCAGACGATCCAACCCGTTCCGCAGATGGACTCGCCAAACTTGTGACCGCTGGCCGATATCGACAACACGTTGGCCACGCGGAAATCCCAGGGCGCCACCTCGTCCTGGAATGGGGCGATAAAACCGCCGGAGGCCGCATCGACGTGAATGCCTACCTGAAATCCTCGTTCCGCGTTGACCTGGTCGATGACATCGCTTACCGCGGCCACCGGGTCGTAGTGACCGCCGTAGTGATTGCCCATGATGCACACCACGCCCATGGTGCGTTCATCGATTGCCTCACGCACCGCTTCGGGGTCCAGCGCAAAGCTCCCGACCGACGGGTGGACCAGCCTCGGCTCGATGTCCATGTACTTGAACAGCTTCTCCCAGGCCGCTTGAAAACAGGTGGATATCACCAGGTTCGGGCGCGGGCCGGGAATCTCCCCGCCAGTCCTTCCGTGACGCTTCGCATACCAGTTGCGCCAACGGAACTTGAGCGCCAGCCCGGCGAGCAGGCAGGCTTCCGTGGAGCCGACGGTGCCCGCACCCGCAAATACGCCATAGTCGTCGAAGTCCGGGCCTTTGGGGCAGTGCCACAGGTCGGCGATCATGTTCACCGTCGTGTCGTGCAGTTTGTATGACTGCGGATAGACGGTCTGATCGGCCAGGTTCACTCTCAATCCCATGAGGGCGATAGCCTCTTCTTCCTGGTGAAGCGTGACGTTCACATAGGACGAGGTGTTCAGCCGCTGGTCGAAGTCCAGCGCGTGCGCGTTCTCCACCATCAACTTTACGGCGTCCCGATTCAGCCCGACTTCGGGAATGCGCCGCAGATTGAACCAGTCCTTCTTGACAAGCGGCGAGTCGTAATAGCCGCTGCCGCCGCCTTGTTCCTGTGCCAACCGTACCCGGAGTTCTTCCACTTCCAGTCGCAGGCGGTTGACTTCATCCGACACGGATCTCCCTTCCGTCATTCCTAAGTGCACGAAAACGACTATAGGTACGGGCATGCGTTTTCGCGTCCCCAACATTGGGGTGATTTACGGTTTTTTCGGCTCGCAGACCGATTCAGCTCAATCGTATCGCCTGAGCTGCGTTCTGCGCCCGCACGTCCACTTTCTTCGAATACGCGTTCTGGTCGTGCGCCATGGCGCCCGTTGGCAGGTACTCCGCGAAGGCGCCGAGACTGCGGTTGACGGTGTTTTGGTAGAAGTCCGGAACAACGTCGGTCTCCTGTTCGAGGTAGTTTCGCACCTGGCGGTCGGTGTCCATGAAACCTCGTAGCTTCCGGTGGTACTTGAGACGGAAGAAGCCTTCGGAGGAATAGGCGCGCACCGCGTTCATGAGTTTCGCGATGGGCCGGTTGGTAGCACGAAATCGCCGGTACACGGCGCCCCTGGAGAAAGAGTGCTCCATCAGGTCAATCAGGAGGTCGTAGAACTCGGGCCACGCATAGTTTTTCGGCCGAACGTTCATCGCCTTGTTGTTGTCGAGAAAGTAGTGGGGAAAGCCGAGAACGCGGCCCGCGCGCTGCAGGCCGATGTTCTGGGGCACCGCCTCGCCGAATGCCGAGAGCAGCGAATAAGCGGGGAAGGCGCCGGGGGAGAGCGTAATGAACCGTTTGGTGAGTTCGAACGGCTCCGCGCCTTCGTCATCGTCGAGTCCGAGCACGAAATTCGTCTGGATATAGGGAATGTGGCGCAGGATCATGTTGACCTGCTCGGACACCCTAAGAACCTTTTCTTCGCCCTGGCGCCGCCCGGTGCCGGACTTGTTTCCCAGGTCGTACCAGGACTCGATGCCGGGCAGAATGGCCAGGCACCCCGCCTTGCCGAGTCGCATGGCGTTCTTCTCGGACAGAAGCGACAAGGTGCTTTCGGCTAGAAAGGGAATGCTGCCGTTCGGCGCCGCCTCTTCGATGACCGACAGGTAGTCGTTGAAGCGGATACCGAAATTGGGGTCGTGCCAGAGTACCCGGGGATTGGGCATGTTCCTGCCGATGAATTTCAGGTCCTCACGAATCTGGGCGTATTCCAGGGGTTGATAGTCGACCAGCGAGTCGATGCAGAAGCTGCAGGTGTAGGGGCAGCCAAGACTCCCGATCATGGGTACGAACTTGAGGCGTGTGGGTGCCTTATCGAGCGTCTTCGTGATGAATTTCCAGCGTTCCCGCACACCGGGCAGGTCGCGCGGCTGTTGCGCGGCAGAGAGGCACAGACCGAGCGGCTTGTGTACCGAACGGTCGCTGACGAGATCGTCGACGACGCTCCTGTCCGTGACACCGAGCACATAGTCGAAGTAGAGCCGTGCATCGTCCGGGTAGCAACGGGCATGCGGTCCTCCGAGCGCGGTAATCGCGCCGCGTTGCCGGTACAGGTGGCTGACTGCATATGCCAACTGCGCCGAGCGCGTGAACGCGCTGATGAACAGGAGATCGAGATCCTCGGGCAGCCCATCGGTCGGGGCGCCGATGCCGGTATAGCAGTCGAAATGTACCTCGTGACCGGCCTGTTCGCACCAGACGGCAACCACCTGCGGCATGATGCTCGCCAGATTGGCCCGCATGATGCGCGAGAACATTCCCTTCGTCGGCGCCCGCGCGGCGAGGTCGAGTACCCCGATCCTGAGTTTCTTCTGCACCTCTCCCTCCTTCAGTCCGGGGCGTACGCAAGTGATCTCAATTCCAATTCCACCTTGCCTGTTTGCAACGAACACAGCCAGCCTGTGAGCCGGCGACTGCAATGGCTGAGCGCGCGACGGCAGTCATGAGCCACCGAGGTCTTTCCGATAGAGGCGATAGCGCTTGGTCACGGTGCCCCCCAGCCGTTCGATGATGCTCCGCATGCCGGCGTTCTGCTCCAGGATCCACGACAATTCCCCGGACACCACTCCCCGCCGGATGGCCGGCGCGCTTGCGGCGTGAATCAGGGTCATGGCGATGCCGGGGCCGAACACGGTTTCCTGCAAGTCCTTACGCACTCCCATCAGGGGAACCCTGACCGTCTCGGGAAATCGCACTTTCAAACGCCAAAGCAGCTTCACGAAGCCGGTCGGGAACAGTCGTCCGTTCAAGTCACCAATGCAGGCGTTGATGTCAGGCAGCACAACGATGAATCCCGCGGGTTCACCATCGAGTTCGGCGATTTTTATGAAGTCCTTCGGTATCGCCAAAAGCAACATCTTCCCGATCGCCCGGAACTCCGCTTCGGTAAATGGGACAAAGCCCCAGTTGTCGGCCCACCCGTCATTGAAGATTCGACGGAGATTTTCGAGTTCCGCCAATCTGTCGGCGTGGTTGATGTTGCGCAGTTCCAGGCGTCCGGCCAGACGCTTTCGCAAACGCCGAATCGTTGCGGGCTCCCGATAGTCGTTGTACATCCGGTAGGCGAGCAGTTCCTGACACGGACGATAGCCCACCGCTTCGAGATGACGGTGATAGTAAGGACGCGCATGACCCATCAGGAAGGTCGGCGGCGTATCGTAGCCCTGGAACAGGAGGCCCGGCTCCTGGTTCATGTTCAGGCTCAACGGCCCGAGCACGCGGGTCATTCCACGCTCGCGCAGCCAGGCTTCGGCGGTACCGGTGAGACGTTCGAAAGCCTTCCGGTCGTCCACGCCTTCGATCATGCCGAAAAACCCTTCTTCCGGGTGGTTATGCTCAAGGTGCAGCGAGTCAATCTGCGCACTGATGCGGCCGATCGGCCTCCCCTCACTGCAGGCGATCCAGGCCTGCCAGTCGAGGTGCTCGAACACGGGTTCCCCTGGCGAGAGCGCCAGCAGCCGTTCGAGGATCAGCGGCGGTATCCAATTCGGGTCGTTTCGATAGATTGCCCAAGGCACCTTGATGAATTGTTTTAGCGACCGTTTACCGGATACGGGGTGAATTTCGATCATGTCTGCATAGGACCTCTAGCTTGCATGTTTCACCAGGCCGCCTGTCCTATTCACGAATTTCTTTGGTTTTATCTCGATAACTGCGCCCGTTCGCGCTGAAGAACGACTATAGGTACTGGCATTCGTCTACGCGTCCCCAATATTGGGGTGATCTACTGTCCTTTTTTTGGCTCGCCAACCGCTCGTCGCGCCGGTTCCGGTTTGCACGCAGGTACATCGAAAACTCTCCAACGTTGACGATTTCTCCCCAATATTGGGGATGCGCACAGTGCCGACCATGCCTATGCTCCCCAACATGGGTGATTCTGGAATGGCGTTTCGCTTGCCCGTCGGGGCGGCGGTGCGCCCTTGCGCGGACACTACACCATGAAGGATGAAGCGACCTTCCAGAGCGTCCTCACGTCACTCCACGAGGCCGCGCTCGATCCCGCGCGCTGGCCCGGCTTCTCGGCGGTCGTGGATGAAGCCCTCGGCGTCCACGGCGGCAGCCTGCTGTTCGGCGACGGGGAGTCCGACGATGACGTCCGGATCGGGTTTCAGTGGACCTGCATCCGCGGCCAGCGGCGCACGGATCTGGAGCGCCTCTACTTCGGCACCTTCTATCCCCTGGACGAACGGGTGCCCCGCCTGCGGCATGCGCCCGACGGGCACCTGTTGCACAACACGGAGGTCTTCACCGAGCAGGAACTGAAGACTTCACCCGTTTACCGTTTTTTCAGAACCCATGGCAATGCCGGGGACGCAGTGAACGTGCGCCTGGACGGGCCCGGCGGCTCGCGCATCCTGTGGTTCGTCCACGATCCCGTCGACAGAGACGGCTGGTCGTCCCCGCGACTCGACTCGATTCGCCGCCTCCTGCCGCACATCCGCCAGACCGTGCGGGTGCAGGTGGCGCTGGGCAGGGCCGGCACCCTCGGCATGACGCTGGCGAACCTGCTCGATGCCACCGGCCTGGGTGTAATCCAACTCGACGGACGGGCCCGAATCGTGGCTGCGAACGACCGGGCGCGGAGGCTGCTGCGCATTGGCGACATCCTCTACGATACAGGCGGCAGCCTGTTCGCCCGCACGCCAACGGCCAATACCGAACTGCAGGACCTGCTGACCCGCGCCCTGCCGCCGTACGGAAGCGGGGGAGCAGCCGGTTCGATGATTGCACGGCGCCCGTCCGGCCAGCCGCCTCTGGTGCTGCATGTGATCCCGGTGGGCGGTGAGGAGACTGACCCCGGGGCTTGGCCGATTGCGGCAATGGTGCTGATACCCAATGCCACTGAAGCCTCCGACGTGGAGGTCACCGCGGTCGCGGAAACGCTGCGTTTCACCCGTGCGGAGAGCCAGGTGGCGGTGCTCCTCGCCGGAGGCATGACCGCGCGCGAGGTCGCCGCAGCGACTGGCCGCCGAGAGGGCACGGTGCGCTCCCACATCAAGCACATGTTCACCAAACACGGGCTTACACGGCAGGCAGACCTGGTTCGGCTCGTGCGGTCCCTGGCCGGCGTCGGACATTGACGCTGCCCCAACCGTTCAGATCGATGAGTTGAAGCGCCGTTCAGGTCGGCCTTTCAACGCCGGCCCCTTTCGGGGATGGCTTCGCCGCCGCGTCGAACAACCAGCGCAGAGCGTGGTTCGACCGTACCACCACACTCGTCGCCACGACGGTCGCCCGAACCTGGCGACGCGGAATCTTGACTTCGTCGCCGGCGGCGAAATGCGGATTCGCCTCGATGCGGCGGAGCGTCAGCACCGCCATCCCCAGCGTCCACAGGAGGAACCGCCGGATGCCCGGTTCATGCCGCGGAATCGTCAGGGTGTACTCCAGCGCCGCCTCGAGACGCCCGCGGGCGATACCCACGAGAGTGAGCATGCCTTCGGCAAAACCCGGGTCGCCCGCGACCGGGGCCGGCGGGCCCGGACCGCCCCCGAACGCCTCGCGCGGCAACCAGGACACGCCCCGCGATCGGTCTTCCCAGACGTCCTTCAGGATGTTGACGAGTTGCAGACCGCGTCCGAATTCCGAAGACAACGGGTACAGCCGGTTCCGCCGGGACGCGATCTCGCCGGAATGTTCGCAGGCGAGGTCCGTGATCATCTCTCCGACCACGCCCGCGACGTGGTAGCAGTACCGGTCGAGCTCCCGTACGGTGCCGAGCCCCTCGGGCGCCCGGTCGGCGAACTCGGCCATGCCGGCGGTCATGATGTCCACGCACCGCAGGATCGCTTCGCGTTGCGCGTTTCGGAACCCGTGAGTCAGATGGACGACCAGCGCGGTATTGGCAACCAGTTCCTTCTCGGCGTCTGTCGTGGCCCCCGACAGCAACGCGCGCAACCCCGTCGCGAACGGGCCGGCCGGAACCCGGCCCGCAACGACACCGACGAAGCGCCTCAGGTACTCCCGCTTGTCTGCGGCATCGAGTGCGGGTTCGTCCTCAACGGTGTCTGCGATGCGGCAAAGAAGATAGGCATTCCCGACCACTTCCCGCAACTCTCGCGGAAGCTGTGGAATGGTGAGAGCGAAGGTCCGGGACACCCCTTGAAGAGCCCGTGCCTGGTAAGCCCATGCCCGCTCGGTCAAGGCTTTCGTTTGCGTTCGCGCCCGGGGCGCGGCGAAAACCGATCCCGCCGTGGCGGCTCGGGAAGGACCCGCAACGGGTCGGGCAACAGGCATGGTTGGCATCCGGCGCATCCCGCTGACTTCCATCGTACGAGGGCTCACGCGGAATCCGTTGCGCCACTGGCGCGCGAACGAACCGCCCCGCACAAGCCAGCCTGCGAGCGTACAGGGTTTTTCGTGAATATAGTGCTAATTGTCCGCACTTGAACGTTTCTATTGCGTGAATATTCAGGGTGTTGCGTCTCCCGGTTGTGCCATGCGGTAACCGACGCCGCGCACACCGAAAATGTACGTCGGCCGTTCGGCGTCGTCCCCAAGCTTCTGACGGAGCTTCTTCACGAACGCCCGCAGGATTTTCGGGTCGCTGCCCGCCCGGCGGCTCCAGATCTGGCGCAGCAGGTCATCGTGGGTCATGACCCGCCCCGCGTTGAGCGCGAGCGCACGCAACAGCTCGAACTCGGTGGGCGTCAGTTCCAGGGAACGGCCCGCCAGCGTCACCCGGCGCCTGTCGAACTCGATGGCGAGGGCTTCCAGACGGAAGGGCTCCGGTTCCTCCTGCCCGCGCAGCGCCGCGGCGATTCGCGCCGTCAACTCGGTCGGCGAGAAGGGCTTGACGATATAATCGACGGCGCCGGCATCGAGCGCCCGGGCAATGGTCTCGTCGCGGCCGTAACCGGAGATGAAGATCACCGGCTGGTCACCGAGCTCCGGCACGCTCTCCATCAACTCGATGCCGTCGGCACCCGGCATTATCAGGTCGAGCAGGACCAGTGCCGGCCGCTCGGTCCGGATCATGTCGGCAAGCTCGCGATGGTCGCCGGTCACCAGCGTGACGTAACCCGCGTCAGTCAGCGCATCACGAACGAAGCGAAGCGTGTTGGGATCGTCGTCCACCACGAGAACGGTCGTTTGGGCGCCCCCTTCGCGCAGCGGGCCCGGTGCGCCGCCACTGACTTTGCCGGTTTCTCCCGCGGCCGGGATCGTGAACGTGAACCGCGTGCCCCTGCCCGCGCCGCCGCTCTCGGCCCGGATGCGGCCGCCGTGCGCTTCCACGAGCCCCTTGCAGATGGCCAGACCAAGTCCGGACGCCCGCAGCCCGATCCTCCCGTCGATGGGGTATTTCTGGAAGAGGCGCGGAAGTTGCTCCGCCGGCACGCCCTGCCCTTCGTCGGCGACGGAGACGGCGATGTGCACGCCGTGGCGTTCCGCCGTGATGCGGATCGGCGCCGTCTCCGCCGAGTGCCTGGCGGCATTGGCGAGAAGGTTGTTCAGCACCTGCACGATACGCTGGGGGTCGGCCATTGCCCGCGGCAGGTCGGATGGAAGGTCCACCAGCACGTTGTGGCGGGCTCCGCCGCCGGCGAAGGTGGTCCGCGCCCGCTCCAGCAGCGCGCCGACCTCCAGGGGCTCCGGGGCGACCGAAAGCGTACCGGTGTCGATGCGCCCCGCATCCAGCAGGTCGGTGAGCAGGCTGCTCATCTGGTCGGCCTGCTCGTCGATAATGCGATGGAACTCGCGCAGCTCCGCCGGATCCAGGGTCCGCGTAGAGCCGAGCAGCGTACCGGTGGAGCCCTTGATCGCCAGCAGCGGGGTGCGCAGCTCGTGGCTGACCATGCCCAGGAAGTCTGCCCGCAGCCGGTCGAGCTCGCGAAGCGGCTCGAGGTCCTGCAGCGTGACGACCACCGACTCGACAACGTCTTGCTCCGAGCGTATCGGTGTCACGTTGACCAGCGTCGTCACGCTGCGGCCGTCCGGCACCGAGAGCTCGATCTCCTCGGCGCGCAACGTTGCGGCATCCCCGAAGGCCTGCGCCAGCGAGAACTCGTCGAGAGCGATCTCACGGCCGTCGGGAAGCCGGCAGGTGGCCAGCCGCAGAAGCTCCTCTTCCGCGCCGCCGGGGCTGCTCAGGCTGCGCACGATACGGGTGGCCTCCCGGTTGAGTGACACGAGCTGACCGCTCGGCGCGTCGAACACCACCACGCCCACCGGCGAGGTGTCGATCAGCGCCTCGAGGTTGGCCCGGGCGCGCCGCTCTTCCCGGTGCATGTGAGCGTTGGCGACCGCGGCCGCCGCCTGTGAGGCGAACAGTTCGAGCACCTCCTCGTCCGCATCGGCGAACGCGGCGCCCCGGCCGTTCGCAGCCAGGAAGATGCTCCCGACGTACTCGCTGCCGTGGCGCATCGAAGTGCCCAGAAAAGCCGCTTCCGGAAGCGGCACGTCTGAGAGGCCGTTCGCGCTGGCGTAGGGGCGCACGTCGTCGAGCCGCAGGACGCCGGGCAGCTTGCGCAAGTGATCGAACAATCGCCGGCCGCCGTCCCCATCCACCATCTTGCGGCGCGTCTCCTCCGGGAAACCGGAATACACGACGTCCTCGGGCTGGCCGGCGGCATCGACCGTGACAATCACGCCGTAGCCGGCCCCGGTCATCGCGCGGGCGTTTTCGAGCACGGCGTCCAATACGCTGTCGAGTTCGGGGTTCGCATTGATGCGCCGCACGGCGGCGCACAGCCGGGAAGCGTGTTCGCGCAACGCCTCGATCTCGCGCTTCAGGCCGTCTTCGCTACTCAACCGTCCATCCTCTGCTGCATGGCGCCCTGTGCGGATCGCTTCGCCGTGGACGACCTCAAGGATACATCCTGGCTCCAGCGCCGTATTGTCGTGCTTATTCGCGTAATGGGCACGATTAACGGGCCGCTATTGGCACTACATTCACACAAATCCTTGTAGCATCGCAAGTCGGATTGTGCGGGATGTGGACCGAAAGATTTCAGAACCAAGGCACCCCGTCCTGGTTACCGGTTCGTCCGGCCATGTGGGCGCCAATCTGGTGCGCAGATTGCTGGACGATGGCGTTCGTGTGCGGGTCCTGTCGAGGCGGGAGAGCGGCAACGAGGCGCTGGACGGCCTGGACGTCGAACGCGCTCACGCGGACATTCGGGATCTTGACGCCACACGGCGGGCTCTTGAGGGCTGTGCGGGGGTCTACCACTGCGCGGCCATGGTCTCGACCATCGACGGCAATCGTGCCCACCGGCGCGAGCTGTTCGAGTGCAACGTGCTCGGTACCCGCAACGTGCTGCAGGCGGCGCGGGAAACCGGGGCGGGCAGGGTCGTCGTTACCGGGTCTTTCAGTGCGGTGGGCTACGACCTCGACGACCCGTCGGCTCCGAGCGACGAATCCATGCCGTTCTATCCCATGGAGCGCACGATGCCCTACGAGCGCAGCAAGGTGCTCGTCGAGCACGAGTGTCTGCGCGCGGCCGCAATCGGGCAGGATGTGGTCATCGCCACCTGCTGCGCGGTGGTCGGCGGCGCGGACTATCTGCCGTCGCGGCTGGGCAGAACGCTCTGCGACTACGCCAACGGCAAGCTGCACGCCTACGTCGACGGGGGCTTCGCGTTTGTCGCCGCGCGGGATATCGTCGCCGGGCATCTCCTGTGCATGCGGCACGGGCGCAGCGGCGAGAAGTACATCTTCGCCAGCGAATACAAGACGATATCCGACATCCTCGATCTCTACGAAGAGGCTACGGGGATTCCACGGCCGCACCGGCGGATTCCGGCGCCGATCATGTACGCCTTTTCCGAGGTGGCCAGCTTTTACCTGAGCCGATTCCATCCGAACTTCCCGCAGCGCTTCACCCCCGGGGCCATCCGGCTGCTCAAGATGCGGCGTCGGGCCAACATCGACAAGGCCCGACAGGAACTGGGATACCGGCCCACGAGTATCCGGGCGGCGGTTCGCGAAGCCTATGCATTCCACTACGGGCGCAATGCGATCCGGAACCCCGACGCAAGACCGCCTTCACCGGTTCCCGCCGCCTCACCGCCAGGCCCGGCGGCAGACGAAGCGGCGCGCCCGATGGCTGACCGGCCGGCATGAACCCGCAAACAAGCACACCCCCCGCCTTCGAGGATGCGGATCGGCTTCGCCAGCAGGCGCGGGCGGCGGGGCTCGACCCGAACTACTGGTACGCGGTCGAGGAAGTGCGCCGGATCAAGCCTGAAACGGTGGTGGAGGTCGTTTTCTGGAAGCGGTCCATCGCCCTTTACCGGACGGCGGACGATTCGTTCCATGCGGTGGAGAACCGCTGCGCACATCGGCAGATCAAGCTTTCCCTGGGCGATGTGACGGGATGCCGGCTGGTGTGCGCCTACCACGGGTGGCAATACGACGGCGACGGACGCTGCGTCGAGATTCCCCACGACCGCTACGGGCGCGGTTTTCCCAGGCTCACGCTCAGAACCTATCCCGTCAAGGTGCGCTACGGGCTCGTCTGGCTGTTCCCCGGAGACCCGGCACAGGCACAAGACCGGCAGATTCCGCACATTCCCGAGCTCGAAGGGCCGGCGCGATGGGCGTGCGTGCCGCTGGTATTCACCTGGTCCGCCCACCATTCGATGGTGATCGACAACGTCAGCGATTTCACCCACGCGCATCTGCACCGGCAGTACCGCCCGTTCGAGGGCGCGGCCCTGACGCGATGCGAAACCATCGACGACAGCGTGCACGTCGCCTACGCCTCGCGGGTCGGCCGCGGGCGGTTCTCCGGTCGTTTCGTCGAACACGACCGCATCGACACCGGTCGCATCGAACTCTGTTACGAGTACCCCTACCAGTGGTCCGACACCGACGGCGCCATCAAGCACTGGCTGTTCGTGCTGCCCATCGATGAACGCACCACGCGGGTGTTCTTCCTGTTCTATTTCAGGTCGCTGAAAATTCCGTGGCTGCCGTTCCGCTTTCCCCGCTTTGCGATGACGGCGGTGATGAAGCTCTCGAACCGCCTGTTGATCGGCCCGCTCCTCGATCAGGACCGGTTCGCGGTCGAAGCCGAACAGGAAGGCTACGAAAGCCATTGGGATGCCCCGCCTGTCGAACTGAACCCGGCGGTGCAGGCCTTTCAGACGGTGACCGTGCGCAAATGGCGTGAGTTTCTGGAACGCGATGGCGGATCAGGCACAACTGGCGGTTAACCGCCCCGCCCCGCGGAGCGAGGCGCTTCCCGACCTCGCCGGGGGATGGCCGCTGCTCGGTCACTTGCGGGAGTTCCAAAGGGATCCGGTCGCTTTCCTCGCCCGTGGCTACCGGGACCGTGGAGAACTGTTCCGGTTCCGGCTCGGCCCGCGGGATTTCGCCCTTTTTGCCGGTCCCGAAGCCCACGACGTCTATTTCAAGGCCCCGGACGACCAACTCGACCCCAAATCCGTCTACCAGTTCACGGTTCCCATATTCGGGCGTGGCGTGGTCTACGACGTCGCTCCCGACATCATGACCGAACAGCTCGGCTTCCTGTTCCCCGCGCTTCGGGAATCCGCCATGCGCCGGTTCGCCAGGGCCATGTTCGAAGAGGCGAGCCTGTTCGCCGACGGTATGGGCGCCGAGGGCGAACTCGATCTCCCGGCGGCGATGAACCAGCTCACCGTGAACATTGCCAGCCGCTGCCTGCTCGGCGAGGAAGTCCGCCGCGAGGTGGATACGGGATTCGCCGAGGCCTATCACGAGCTTCAGAACGGCATCAATACCATCGGGTTCTTTTTCCCGAGGCTGCCGATCCCCGCGCATCGCCGCCGCGACCGGGCCCGGCGCAAGGTCACCGAGATTTTCGGCCGCGTCATGGCCGAGCGGCGGGCATCGGGCGCGGAACCCGACGACTTCATGCAGGCCCTCATGTGCGCCCGTTACAAGGACGGCCGGTCACTCACCGATGCCGAGATCACGGGGATCCTCGTAGCGGCGCTGTTCGCCGGCCAGCATACGAGCGCGGTGCTCGCCACCTGGACGGGGCTCGAGTTGGTGAGGGCCACGGGGTATCTCGCCCGGGTAAGGCATGAAATGTGCGAGGTCTACGCCGACGACCCCGCGATGAGCCTCGCGAGCCTCAAGCGGCAACAGGTACTGGAGAACGCCGTGCGCGAGTGCGAACGGCTGCACCCGCCATTGATCCTGCTCATCCGCAAGGTGGTCAGGCCCCTGCGATACCGTGGCCAGATGGTGCCCGCCGGCACCATGGCGATGGTGTCGCCGGCGGTCGCGCACCGGCTGCCCCACGTCTTCGCCGACCCGGAGCGGTTCTTCCCCGACCGGTTCGCGGCGCCTGCCAGCGAACACAAGCAGCACCCCTACGCGCTGATCGGTTTCGGCGGCGGCAAGCACCGGTGCATGGGCAAGAATTTCGCCATCCTGCAGATCAAGGCGCTCTGGAGCGTGCTGCTGGACCGCTTCCACTTCACCCTCGATGCGCCTTTTCCGGCCCCGAACTACGGTAGCTGGGTTACCGGGCCCAGGCTCCCTTGCCGGCTGCGCTATCGGCGGCTTCCCGGCGCGAACGTGCTGCGATGAACGTCGCCGTATCTGCCGGTTTCGACGTCGCGGTCGTCGGTGCGGGCCCGGTAGGCAGCCTGTGCGCGCTCGCCCATGCGCGCAAGGGGGCCCGCGTCGCCCTTCTCGAAGCCAATCCCAGAGCGTCCGGCCGCCTGGCCGGCGAATGGCTCCATCCACCCGCCGTGCGGATGTTGCACGACATCGGCATCGCGCTTGACGGCTGCCCCAACAGCAGTACCTGCAACGGCTTCGCGGTGTTTCCGGAAGACGGTTCGGAGTCGATCCTGCTGCCCTATACCGGCGGAGCCACGGGCCTCACGTACGAGCATGCGGCGCTCGTGAGCGAACTGCACGCGGCGCTGGAACACGAAGCGGGCGTTGACTTCTATCGCGGCGGGCGCGTGCGCACGGTCGAAGACGGGCGGCTTTCATTCGCGCTCAACGGCACGGAACGGTTCATGGCGGCGGAACGGGTGATCGGCGCGGACGGCCGCGCTTCCATCGTGCGCCGGTCGCTCGGGCTGTCGCCGCAACGCGCAACCTGCTCGCGCATGATCGGGTTGGTCGCCGAAGGCGTCAGCCTCCCCCACGAGGGATACGGGCACGTGGTCCTCGGAGGACCGGGCCCTATCCTCATGTTCAATCTGGGAGCGCGGCGGGTGCGCATCATCGTCGACGTTCCGCTGGACCACTGGCTTCCCCGTGACCGGGTGGCCATGCTGCTGGAATCCTACGCCGACCTGTTGCCGGGCCCGGTGCGCTCCGCATTCGTCGATACGTTGCGACGCGGCAACTTCCAGGCGGCGGCCAACGAGCTGCAACCCCGGGTCACCTACGGGACCCCGCGGCGGGTGCTCATCGGCGACGCGGCGGGACACTACCACCCACTGACAGCGGTCGGAATGACCCTCGGATTCGAGGATGCGCTGGCCATTGCCCAGAACGGGGATTTCGGCAGGTTCGTGGCGAATCGTGGGCAGGCGACCCGGGCGCCGGAGTTCCTGGCACTCGGGCTGTACGAGATCTTTGCCGACCACCGGGTCGAGGCGGCGGCGATGCGGCAGGCAGTCTACCGGTGCTGGCGGGCAAGCTCCGCAGTCCGCGACAGGACCACGCGCCTCCTGGCCTGTGAAGACGCATCGGTCGTTCGCCTGGGCCTTACGTTCCTGACTGTCGCGGTCGATGCGGTTTTCAGCGCGTTCCGTCACTCCGTCGACTTGCCGGCCTGGCGCCGCGCCCGTGAACTGGCTCGTGCGCTCGGTGTCCGTGTCGGACATTTCCTGCGTGGATATCGCCGGCTGCACAGGGCCGGGCAAACGCCCAGCGAACGCCACGAGCGCGTCTGGGGCATGTTGCCGCGCGCATTGCCGACCTCCATGCACGCCCCGGGCCGCGATCCCAGGCCGGCGTTCCCGACCGCGGCAATCGATGCGCGCGAGACGCTGCAACGCGCCACCGAACGGTTGCTTGGGCTGCAGCGCGAGAACGGTCGCTGGGAAGGCGAGATGGTCTGGTGTCCGATGCTGACCGCACAGTACGTGCTGCTGCATCACATCATGGGGCTGCAACTGGAACCGGGCCGCAGGAAGCTTGTGCTGCGCCAGTTCGGGCGCACACGGCTCGAGGAAGGGCTCTGGGGTCTCCATGAGCACTCACGGCCATACCTCTTCGTGACGGCCCTCGTCTATGTGGCTGCGCGGCTGCTCGGCATCGACCGGGAGGATCCTCTCATTGCGCGCGCCGGGCGCTTTCTCCGCTCGGAAGGCGTGCACCGCATACCGGGTTGGGGAAAGTTCTGGCTGGCCCTGCTGAACCTCTACGATTGGCGTGGCCTGAATCCCATCCTGCCGGAGCTGTGGCTCCTGCCCGGCCGCATACCGCTGCACCCGTCGAACTGGTACTGCCACACGCGCCTCATTTACATGGCGATGGCGACGGTGTACCCGCATCGGTTCCAGGCGCCGGTGACGCCGCTGATCGAAGCACTGCGGGAGGAGCTCTTTCCGGAAGGGTTCGAGCGTGTCGACTTCGCCGCCGGCCGCAAGCGGCTGCGGGAAGGCGATCTCTTCGCGAGACCCACGATACGGCTTCGGGGCCTTTATGCCATCGGGCGGGCTTACGAACGGCTGCATTCCAGGCGGCTGCGCGGACGATGCGTGAAGGCGCTGGCAGAGCGCATTCGCTGGGAGCTTGCCAGTTCCAGCCACACGAGCATCTCCCCCGTCAGCGGGTTTCTCAACATCCTTGCGTTGTGGCTGCAGGATCCCGATGACCGCGACTGCCGGGAGGCGCTGGCCCGGGCCGACGGCTGGATCTGGGAGGACGCGGACGGCGGCACGCGCGTCACCGGGGCGAGAAGCGCATCCTGGGACACGGGATTCGCCGTGCAGGCGTTGGCCACCGCCCGAAGCGTCCCCGGTGCGACGGATGCGCTCGAGAGAGGCAGTGAATTCCTTCGCAGCCAACAGATCCGCGAAACCTTCCACGGATACCGGGCCGCGTACCGGAACGACCCGAAGGGCGGTTGGTGCTTCGCCGGCGTGTGGCATGGCTGGCCGGTAACCGACTGCACGGCCGAGGCCGTGCTCGGCCTGCTCGCGGCCCGTCCCGGGACGGGCGACCCGCGGGCGCTCCGCGAAGCCATCGCGTTCATGTTGCGCGGCCAGAACCGCGATGGCGGCTTCGGCAGCTACGAGGCACGACGCTCGCGATTCGGCCTCGAATGGCTGAACCCGGCCGAGATGTTCGGCGAGTCGATGACGGAGCGTTCCTACGTGGAGTGCACGGCCTCCTGCCTCGCGGCACTGGCCGCGTGCCGCGATCGTTTCCCCGCCATCGCCGACGCGAACGCCCAGCGTGCGGTGCAGCGGGGCGACGCCTGGCTCCGACGCACCCAGGCAAGCGACGGGGCATGGCGTGGCGTATGGGGCGTGCAGTACATCTACGGCACCTTCTTCGGCATCAGGGGCCTGGTTGCCGCGGGGGCCGATCCTGGCGATCCGGCACTGCGACTCGCCTGCCGATGGCTGCTCGGCCACCAGCGTGACGACGGCGGTTGGGGCGAGCATCACAGCGGCTGCCTGAGCGGCCGCTACGTTCCCCACAGTGAGAGTCAGGTCATCCAGACAGCCTGGGCATTGATTGGGCTACTTGAGGCGGGCGATTCCAACTGGGCGGCGATCGCGCGGGGAGCCAAGTTCCTGATCGACACCCAGCAACCGGATGGAACCTGGCCCCGGCAGGATATGGCAGGGGTCTTCTTCCGCACGGCGCTGCTCGACTACGTCCTTTACCGGCAGTACTTTCCGCTGCATGCCCTCGGCCTGTACGAAAGCCGGCGCCGGACACGCCACGACGCAGCCAGGGCGCATCCTTCGGCCAGGGCCTGTTAACAGGCCCTAGTCCAGAGTAATCGTGCCTTCCATGTAGGGCGCGACCTCACCGGAAATCAGCACCCGGTCGCCCTTCAGAAAGCACCAGAGGGCGCCGCCGCGGGCCGATACCTGTCTGGCGAACATTTCCGTCTTGCCAAACCGTTCCGCCCAATAGGGAATCAGGATACAGTGCGCGGAGCCCGTCACGGGATCTTCGTTGATCCCCAACCCGGGCGCAAAGAAACGCGAGACGAAATCGCAGTTCCGGCCCGGCGCCGTGACAACCAGCCCGGGCAAATCGAGATCGGCGACCCTGGTCAAATCCGGCCGAACGGTTCGCACAGCCGCTTCGTCGCGCAGCACCGCCAGCGCATAGGGCCCCCTCAGCGCGGCTTCCGGTGTCGTTCCGAGCGCCCCGGCAATATCCCCGGCCCCGCCCGGAACCGGGGGTTGCGCCGGAAAGTCCATGGCAAGCCGGGAATCCTCCCGTGAAACCTTCAACGGCCCGCTGCGCGTATGGAAAGTGACGGCATCGCCGGTGTGACCGAGCCGATTGAACAGCACCCACGCAGCGCCCAGGGTGGCGTGCCCGCACAGATCCACCTCCACTGCGGGCGTAAACCAGCGCAGATCGAAATCTCCGTTCTCGCGCGGCACGACGAATGCCGTTTCCGACAGGTTGTTCTCCTGTGCGACAGCCTGCATCGTCGCCGCCGGCAGCCACTCGCGCAACGGCACCACCGCAGCCGGATTTCCCCCGAAGGCGCGGTCTGTGAACGCATCCACCTGGTAGAGCTTCAGATCCATGTCGGGCGATCGACGCGCCGTTCTCTTACCCACCCTGCTCGTCGTCGACGCGGTCGGCGATTGGTGTGCCGGCCCAGGGCTTCAGTGTCTAAGGTTTCGGTCGAACAGGCTGTGCAGCCGGGCCCAGTGGCGCTCCGCCGCCGACTTTTCAAAGATGCCTGTGCGGGTCGGAAACGCGAATCCGTGCCCGGTTCCCGGATACCACTCGACCCGCCCGTTCACACCGGACTCGGCGACGGCAGCCTCAACCCGCGCGATCAGTTCGGGCGGCGCATAGTCGTCGTGCTCGGCGGCGGCGATGTATATCTCACCCCGGGTGTTGGCGAATCCGCGGTGGGGCGAGTCGTCCGCATCGACCGCCAGGCGCACCCCGTAGATGGAGGCGGCGCATTGAATCGTTCCGGGATAGGCGGCTGCCACAGAGAGTACGAAGGGCCCGCTCATGCAGTAGCCGACGCAGCCGATACGGCCGGCATCGGCATCCGGTTCACTCTCCACGTGGGCGATCAGCGCCTCGGTGTCCTGCACGACGATGCCGTTGGTGAGCTGGTTCATCAGCGAGAACATCTCGTCCCGGTTCGAGCCGGTTGCGAAGTCGAGCACGAAATCCGGCTTCGACCGGTAGTAGAGGTTGGGCAGCATGACGTAGTACCCGGTCGTTGCGATCCTGCGCGCCATGTCCCGCAGTTCCTCCCGAATGCCCGGCGCATCCATGTAGAAGATCACGACGGGAAAGGGGCCGCCTTCGTCCGGTCGCGTGGTGAAGGTGCTCATTTCGCCGTCGGGCGTGACGAGGGGGATCTCGGCTTCGATCACGGGAACTCCTGTCGCGGTTTCGTCAAGGGTGGGATTCTACGTCCTCGCGCCGCGCATTTCGCGCCCCGCACGGGCCTCGCGGTCGTCTCGACGGCTTGGCCGGTCTGCTCCATGACCTTCTCCCCGGCTGGCGCACATGGCGTACCGGCGTCCAGCACCCACGGCAGATGCGGCATGCGCGACCGCGGTTGCGGACATTTGCGGACGCTCTTCCGTCCTGCCACCATCCGGGAGATGTCCAGCAAGGAACGCCTCGACCCCGCCGTTTTCGACCTGCCGGTCGAGCGGATTCGCTCGGGGTACTTCTCCGACAAGTACTTCGTGCGAACCCGGGATGTCTTGCGGGCCGGCACCGGCAGCCCCCTGGTGTTGATGCAGGTTTTCTGCAAGGGCGCCGGCCTGCTCTCGGGGGTGGACGAGGCCATCGCCGTACTCAAGCTCGGCAGTGACGCCTGGCCGGCACTCCGCGTGCGTGCGCTCCACGACGGCGACACCTTCGAACCGCACGAGACGGTGATGACCATCGAGGGCCCTTACGATGCATTCGCCAACCTGGAAACGCTCTATCTCGGCATTCTTGCCCGCCGCACACGCATCGCCACCAACACCCGCAGGGCCGTCGAGGCCGCACGCCCCAAGGACGTGCTGTACTTTCCCGCCCGGCACGACCATTGGTCGGTGCAGGCCGGCGACGGCTACGCGGCGCACCTCGCCGGCGTCGGCGCCGTATCCACCGATGCCCAGGCGGCCTGGTGGGGCGGCCTCGGGGTCGGCACGGTGCCCCACGCCGCCATTGCCGTCCATGGCGGGGATACGGTGCTCGCGGCCCGCATGTTCGCCGAGCGATTGCCCGAATCCGTGCCGCTCGTCGTGCTCGTCGATTTCGAAAACGACTGCGTGGGCACTTCGCTGGCGGTGGCCCGCGCGCTGGGCAAGCGACTGCATGGCGTGCGCCTCGATACCGCAGGCGATCTCGTGGACAAGAGTGTCGTTGGGAACATCGGCGGGTTCGGCCCGCACGGCGTCAACCCGCAATTGGTCCTCAACGTCCGCCATGCCCTCGACGAGGCCGGATTCGAAGCAGTCCGTATCGTAGTCTCAGGTGGATTCGATCACGAGAAGATACGGCGATTCGAGGCGCTGGACCTGCCGGTGGATGCGTACGGCGTCGGATCGTCCCTCGTCGGGAACGACAGCAGATTCGACTTCACGGCGGATATCGTGCTCTTGGAAGGCAAGCCCGCCGCCAAGGTCGGCCGGCGGTTCCGGCCCAACCCACGCCTGACGGAGGTAGCGTGACCGTGGAAGTATTCTGGGATGTGGATACCCAGGTCGATTTCATGCTTCCCCACGGCAAGCTATACGTGAACGGCGCCGAAACACTGGCCCCGAACCTCGCCCGGCTGACCCGTTATGCGCACGACAACGGCATCCGCATTCTCGCGAGTTCCGACAACCACGATCCCGACGACGAGGAAATCTCGGAGAACCCGGACTTTCAATCCACCTTTCCGCCCCACTGCCTGCGCGGAACCAGGGGCCAGGCTCGAATCGCCGAAACCACGCTGCGCAATCCGCTGGTGGTCGAACCGGAACAGGGGGCGTCCGACGTATTGGCAAGGCTGGCACGGCACGACGGAGACGTTCTGTTCCACAAGCGTTTTTTCGATGTATTCACCAACCCCAACGTCGCGCCCGTGCTGCGAGCTTTGCGTATAACGGATGTCTTTCTATACGGAGTCGCCCTCGATGTCTGCAACCGCTACGCAGTGGAGGGCCTGCTCGCGAAATTTCCGGACATCTCCCTCTCGGTGGTCACCGATGCCGTCCGGGCCCTCGATGAAAACGGCCGGGCAGCCCTGTTCGAAAACTGGCAGGCTCGGGGCGTCATGCTGAAGTTGACCGAAGAAGTGCTGCAACGATAGTCGTCACCGGGCGGGAGGAACCCGGTTGTATCCCGGCAAGTGGGCAGCGCTGTTTCCGGACAAGCGGGCGCCGGCGCGACCGAGGTAACGGTTGACTCCGGATCAACCGGACTCAGTCTCTGCCTCGCTCAGGCCGAATTCGGCGTGCAGGGCGCGTACCGCGAGTTCCAGGTAGCGCTCCGCGACGACAACGGAGATCTTGATTTCCGAAGTGGAGATCATCTGGATGTTGATGTTCTCCGCTGCCAGCGCATCGAAAAAGCGGGCGGCGACGCCGGCATGGGAGCGCATGCCCCGGCCGACCACGGAAACCTTGGCGATCCTGTTGTCGCCGGACAGGTCCCGCGCGCCGAGTTGCCCGGTGACCGGCTGCAGCAGTTCCAGGGTCTTCTCGTAGTCTTCCCGCTTGACCGTGAAGGTGAGGTCCGTGAGCCCGTCGGCGCCGGTGTTCTGGACGATCATGTCCACTTCAATGGGCTCACGGCCCACCGGCCCGATGATTTTCGACGCGACGCCCGGCACGTCCGGTACGCCGGTCATGGTGATCTTGGCTTCGTCGCGCGCATAGGCGACGCCGGAGACGAGCGGTTCTTCCATGGTTTCGTTCTCCATCGTGATCAGTGTTCCCGGGCCGTCTTCGAACGTGGACATGACCCTGAGCGGAACTTCGTAGCGGCCGGCGAATTCGACGGACCGGGGATGCAGAACCTTCGAGCCGAGGCTCGACAGTTCCAGCATTTCCTCGAAGGTGACCAGGCCGAGGCGGCGCGCATCGGCGACGATGCGCGGGTCGGCCGTATAGACGCCGTCGACATCGGTGCAGATCTGGCACTCGTCCGCCTCGAGGGCAGCCGCAAGGGCGACGGCGGTGGTGTCCGAGCCGCCGCGGCCCAGGGTGGTCACGTTCCCGGCGCAGTCGATGCCCTGGAAACCGGCCACCACGGGCACGACGCCTTCGGCCAGCGCCGTTTGCAGGTCGCCGGTCTCGATGCGTTCGATGCGCGCCCTGCGATGGTTCGAATCGGTGTGAATGCGAATCTGGTGCGCCAGAAACGACTTGCCCGGATAGCCGAGATCAGTCAGCGCCATGCTCAGGAGCGCAATTGTCACCTGTTCTCCGGAAGCGAGGAGCACGTCCATCTCCCGGCCCAACGGGCGCTCGCTGACAGCCATGCCCAGGTCGTCGAGCCGGTTGGTCTCCCCGCTCATCGCCGAGACCACGACAACGACCCGGTTGCCGGCCTTCAGATTTCGCGCCACCCGTTTCGCGACCCGCTGGATATGGTCGACCGAGGCGACGCTGGTACCGCCGAATTTCTGGACGATCAGCGGCATGCGGGCGCTCCTCGCCGGTTCACCCGTTTACTCGAAGCAAAGATTCGGTCACCGGCCTCGGCCGCAGCCAGCACCATGAATTCCGGGGGATGAGCCATCATCGAAGTTTCCCGCCGCCACTCAGGACGTACCGCCGGAACGCTCACGAACCCATTCGGCGACCATCGCCATTGCATCGCCCAGCTTCTCCGGTGCATCGCCGCCTCCGGCTCTGGCCAGCACCGGGCTGCCGCCTCCACGGGCGCCGACGATTGCGCCGACCACCTTTATCAGTTCCGGCGCCTGCATGCGCTCCGTGAGATCATTCGAGACGCCCGCCACCAGGTTGACCTTGCCCTTGTTCTCCTGCGCCAGCAGGATCACCACCGGGTTCAGCCTGGACTTGAGCAGATCCAGCGTCTGCATCATGGCTTTGGCGTCCCCCTCGATTTTCGCAGCGACCACGTTGATACCGTTGATGTCCTGCGCGCCGTCGACAAGGTCGGATCCGAAGCCGGATGCGAGCCGTTGCGTCAGCTCCTTGACTTCCCTGGCCAGGCGCCGGTTTTCCTCGACAAGCGACGCGACGCGATCCTCGAGGTTCTGCGGGATTGACTTCAAGGTGTCCGCCAGGTGCTGGACGAGACTGTCCACCTGCGAGACCCGCTTTAGCGCCGCCATACCGGTCACCGCTTCGATGCGGCGAACGCCCTGGGCGATACCCGACTCGGCGGTGATCCTGCACAGGCCAATGTCGCCGGTGCGCCGTACATGAGTGCCGCCGCAGAGTTCCACGGACCAGTCGCCGCCCATGGTCAGTACACGCACATCGTCGCCGTATTTTTCGCCGAAGAGGGCGATGGCGCCCTGCTCGATGGCTTCGTCGTAGCTCGTTCGAGCAACACCGACATCGGTGTTTGCGAAAACCTGTTTGTTGACCAGCGCCTCGATGTCGGCCAGTTCCCCGGTCGTCACGGGCTGGCCGTGCGAAAAGTCGAAGCGCAGGTGTTCAGCATCCACCAACGATCCCATCTGGCTGACGTGCGGCCCGAGCACCTTTCTGAGCGCCGCATGCAGCAGGTGCGTGGCGGAGTGGTTGGCCATGATGAGCCGGCGCCGCGACGCATCGACCGTTGCCTGCAATCGGGCACCGCTTTCCAGGCGCCCGGCAGTCACGGAGCCGATATGCAGATGCTGCTCTCCGGACCGTTGGGTGTCCTGCACTTCGAATCGCAGACCCTCGGATTCAAGGAGGCCTGCATCCCCCACCTGGCCGCCCGCCTCCGCGTAGAAAGGCGTACGGTTGAGCACGACGACGCCGTCCTGGCCGGCTTCGAGTGTTTCGAGGGGATTGCCTTCGGCGTCGTACAGGCCCCGCACTTCACCCGTTTCCGAGACCGTTTCGTAGCCGAGGAAGTCGACCCTGGATTCCGTGTGGATCTTCTGGCCCAGCGCGAAATCGAACCGCGTCGAGGCCCGACCCTGGTCGCGCTGGCGTTCCATGGCTTCCTCGAAGCCGGCCATGTCGGCGCTCAGACCCCTTTCGCGGGCAATGTCCTCGGTAAGGTCCGTGGGGAAGCCGAAGGTGTCGTAAAGCTTGAAGACCACATCCCCGGGAATCTCGGTATCCCGTAGACCGCGGATGGTTTTCTCGAGCAACTCCATGCCGCGGCTCAAGGTGCGCTCGAACCGTTCCTCCTCCTGCTCCAAAGCCGCCCTGACCTCCGGCTGCTTGTCGCGGAGTTGCGGAAAGGCCGCACCCATCTCCGCGACCAGGTCGTCCACCAACAGGTGGAAGAAGGGTTCGCGAATGTTCAGCTTGTACCCGTGACGCAGCGCTCGCCGGATGATGCGGCGCAGCACATAGTCGCGGTCTTCGTTGCCGGGCATTACGCCGTCGGCGATGAGAAAGGCGCTGGAGCGCAGGTGGTCGGCGATGACGCGAACGGATGGGTTTCCGAGTACCTGCGCCTCATCGGTCAAGCCGGCCAAGCGCCCTGCCCGCAGCATGAGTCGCCGGAACAGGTCGATCTCGTAGTTGCTGTGCACACCCTGGAGGACCGTCGCCATGCGTTCCAGGCCCATGCCCGTGTCGACCCCCGGTTGCGGCAGGGGCTTGAGGTCACCGTCCGCCGAGCGGTCGAACTGGGGAAAGACCAGGTTCCAGAATTCGACGTAGCGGTCGCCCTCCTCGTCCGGCGTACCCGGTGGTCCGCCGGCAACTGCAGGGCCATGGTCGTAGAAGAGTTCCGTACAGGGTCCGCAGGGGCCGGTATCGCCCATGGTCCAGAAATTGGTCTCGTGGTCGACGACCCGCTCCGCGGGGATGCCGATCTTGCGGGTCCACAATGCTCGGGACTCGTCGTCCGTTGGATGCACCGTTACCCAGAGCCTGTCCCGCGGCAGGCCGAAGCCCTCCGTAACGAATTCCCAGGCCCAGTCGATGGCTTCCTCCTTGAAGTAATCGCCGAAGCTGAAGTTGCCGAGCATTTCGAAGAAGGTGAGATGGCGCGCGGTGTAACCGACGTTCTCGAGGTCGTTGTGCTTGCCGCCGGCGCGCACGCATTTCTGGGACGACGCTGCGCGCCGGTACCCGGGATCCTCCCGGCCGAGCAGGGCATCCTTGAACTGGTTCATGCCCGCGTTGGTAAACAACAGGGTCGGGTCGTTATAGGGCACGAGCGAACTCGAAGGCACGACCCGGTGGCCTGCCGCCTCGAAAAAGGCCAGGTAAGCTCTGCGAATTTCAGCCGCCTTCATGCCGCTCGCACCAGTCGCGCCGCAAAAAAGGCGCCAAGTATAGTGGCCCGTTTCCCGGGGCGGTAGCGCCCTCGTCAACGGCCGTGAGGACGGCCTGCCACCGCCTTCGGACGCGACTTCAGGATTCAGGCAACGGCCGCTGGCCTCCCGTGTCAGGCGTACTCCAGCCCGGAACGGAGGGCCCGATAGACGATGTCGGCGGGAAATCCACGCCGCGCCAGAAACCGGGCACGGACGTTGTACGGCGCCTCTCGCCCCCTGCCAGCCGGGAACTTTCTCTCAAGCGCATCCGCGGCGAGTTGCTGCCAGAACGCGTCCGTTCGGTTCAGCTCGGCATCGGCTACGTCGTCGTCAACCCGGCGCTCACTCAATTCGCCGCGGATGTAGACGGGCCCGTAACCGCGAGCGATACGACGACGTATCAGGGCCGAGGCGAATCGCTCCTCGCTTTGCAAACCCTCGGACCGCAGTTTTTCTACAACCGCTGCCGCGGTATCGGCATCGACGCCCTTGGCGACTAGCTTGGACCGCAGTTCGACCCGCCCGTGCTCGCGCCGGGCCAGCAGGCCCATGGCCCGCGAAACCGCTTCTCCGAAAGTACGATCCGCGTCTTCCGGGGATGCTCCACTCCCAAAGGGTGTCCCGCTCCTTGAGGCTGCGCTGTCCCCCTGATTCGCGCCGCCGTCCCGCGACACCGCGTTATCCGAGGTCTGACCCGAGCGGGTCCCGGGCCGGTTCGGGGATGACCACATCGCCTTCCCCTGAAAGTTCAGGCAGCAGTTGGCTTCGGATGCGTGACTCGATGTCGTCGCGCATCGCCGGATTCTGGTCGAGAAACTCCGATGCGTTCTTGCGGCCCTGGCCGATCCGGTCGTTGCCGTAGGCGTACCAGGCGCCGGATTTCTCGACAATGCCGTGCTTGACGCCCAGTTCCAGGATCTCGCCCGTCCGGTGGATGCCCTTGCCGTAGAGAATCTGGAATTCCGTCTGGCGGAAGGGGGGCGCCACCTTGTTCTTGACGACCTTGACCCGGGTTTCGTTGCCGACCACCTCGTCGCCTTCCTTGACCGCGCCGATGCGGCGGATGTCCAGGCGCACCGAGGAATAGAACTTGAGGGCATTGCCGCCGGTGGTGGTCTCGGGGCTGCCGAACATGACGCCGATCTTCATGCGGATCTGGTTGATGAACACCACGAGCGTGTTGGAGTGCTTGATCGAGCCCGTCATCTTGCGCAGGGCCTGGCTCATGAGGCGCGCCTGCAGGCCTACGTGCGAGTCGCCCATTTCACCCTCGATTTCCGCCTTGGGGGTGAGCGCCGCCACCGAGTCGATGACCACCACGTCTACGGCGCCGGAGCGAACCACCATGTCGGCGATTTCCAGAGCCTGTTCGCCCGTATCCGGCTGGGAGACCAGCAGATTGTCGGTATCCACCCCGAGCGATGCGGCATAGATCGGGTCTAGCGCATGCTCGGCATCGATGAAGGCGCAGGTGCCGCCGGCTTTCTGCGCTTCCGCGATGACCTGCAGGGTGAGCGTGGTCTTGCCCGAGGATTCGGGGCCGTAGATCTCCACCACCCGGCCGCGCGGCAGGCCGCCGATGCCGAGTGCGATGTCGAGCCCCAGGGAACCCGTGGAAACGGAGGGGATGGCGACCTGCTCGCGGTCGCCAAGGCGCATCATCGAGCCCTTGCCGAACTGGCGCTCGATCTGGGCGAGCGCGGCGCTGAGCGCCTGGTTCTTCTGCGCGGCGCGGGCGGATTCGCGCGAGGAATCTTTGCGGCTGGCTCGGGAGAGGGAGGTAGTACGGTCGGCCATGGCAGTGTATCCAACTGTTTTCGACGAGATGGCGATACTGTATATATACTCAGTAGTAATAGCAACACCCGAAACGCCGCAATTCGCGATTTCCGCCATTTCGTACGGCACAACCCTCGAACGGCGTACGGGATTAGGGGACAATCCACCGGCATGACCGGTTCCCAGCACACGCCCATGATGCAGCAGTACCTGAGCATCAAGGCGCAACACGCCGACCACCTGCTTTTCTACCGCATGGGAGACTTCTACGAACTCTTCCATGACGATGCGAAACGCGCCGCGGAACTGCTCGACATCACCCTCACCGCCCGCGGCCAGTCCGCCGGAGCGCCGATTCCCATGGCCGGAGTGCCCTACCATTCCGTAGACGGCTATCTCGCGAAGCTCGTGCAACTCGGCGTCTCGGTCGCCATCTGCGAACAGATCGGCGACCCGGCTCAAAGCAAGGGCCCGGTGGAACGCCGGGTGCAGCGCATCGTCACACCGGGCACCCTCACCGAAGAAGCCCTGCTCGAACAGACCCGCGACAGCCTCCTGGTCGGCGTCGCGCCCTGCCGCAACGCCGGCGGGATGCGCTATGGCATGGCGGCCCTGAACCTCGGCAGGGGCGAGTTCACCGTGCAGACCGTCACGGGCGCCGACAGCCTCACCGGAGAGATCGCGCGCCTGAAACCCAGCGAGGTACTGACGCCGCGGGAGCTCGGCGAACTCGACGGAACAGGCCAGAACGTCCGCGACGGGCTGGCTTTCGATGTCGACCTGGGGTTCCGTTTCCTCTGCGGGCACTTCGGCACCCGCGACCTGCGCGGCTTCGGCCTGGAATCCGAAGACCCGGCCATCGGCGCGGCCGCGGCTGTGCTGCAGTACGCCCAGGCCAGCCAGTGCCAGAAACTCGAATTCGTCGACCGCATCAGCGCCGTGCAGGCGCAGGACTACGTGCGCCTGGACGCGCACAGCCGCCGCAACCTGGAGATCGACCGCCGGGCCGACGGCAGCGAGGCGCCCACTCTCTATGCGCTGATGAACACCGCCCGAACGCCCATGGGCGCACGGCTGCTGCGCCGCTGGCTGAACGCGCCGTGCAAGGTTCTCGAAACGGTGCGCCGGCGGCAGGCCGCGGTCGCCGCCCTGCTCGACGGTGCGCTCACGGAGCCGCTGCGCGAAGCGCTCGGCGCTTGCGGAGACATGGAACGGGCGGTCTCCCGCGTGGCGCTGAAATCCGCGACGCCCCGGGATCTCACCCGGCTGCAGGCCGCCACCGGCGCAATGCCCGGCGTTCGGGCGCTGATCGGCAACGCAGACTCCCCCCGGTTGGCTGCGCTGGCCGCCGACATGCCCGATCTGTCGGATGTACACGGCCTGCTGCAGCGAGCGATCGTGGAGGCGCCGCCCGCCACCATACGCGACGGCGGCGTCATCGCGCCCGGCTACAGCGGGAAACTCGACGAACTGCGCAACGTGACCGAAAACGCCGCGCAGTGGCTGCGCGACCTGGAAACCGCCGAGCGCGAGCGCACGGGAATCGCGACGCTCAAGGTCGGCTTCAACCGCGTGCACGGGTACTACATCGAGGTTTCGCGCACCGCCGCCGAATCGGTACCCGCCGAATACATCCGGCGGCAGACCATGAAGAATACCGAGCGCTACATCACGCCGGAACTGAAAACGTTCGAAGACAACGCCCTGACCAGCCGCGCCCGGGCCCTGCAACTCGAGAAGACGCTTTACGAAGACCTGCTCGAACGGCTCGGCGCCGACGTTCCCACACTCGCCCGTGCCGCGCGCGCCGCCGCGGAAACCGATGTGCTCGCCTGCTTCGCCGAGCGGGCGCAGGCCCTGGGCTTCGCCCCGCCCTCGTTTACAACCGAGCCGGGCCTGACCATCACCCAGGGCTGGCATCCGGTCGTGCGCGAGGCGAGCACGGAGACCTTCGTGCCCAACGACCTGGAAATGCACGACAGGCGCCGCATGCTGATCGTCACCGGCCCCAACATGGGCGGCAAGTCCACCTACATGCGCCAGACGGCCATACTCGTGCTGCTTGCCTTCGCCGGCAGTTTCGTACCCGCCGCCGATGCGGTCATCGGCCCCGTGGACCGGATATTCACGCGCATCGGGGCCGCCGACGATCTGGCCGGCGGCCGCTCGACCTTCATGGTGGAGATGACCGAGACCGCCGACATCCTGCACCACGCCACCGACGAGAGCCTGGTGCTGCTCGACGAGATCGGCCGCGGCACCAGCACCTACGACGGACTGGCGCTGGCCTGGGCCACCGCCCAGCACCTGGCGGAAAAGACGCGCGCCCTAACGCTCTTCGCCACCCACTATTTCGAACTCACCAGCCTGCCCGCCACGGTGCCCGACACGGCCAACGTCCACCTTGCGGCAGCGGAATACAACGGCCGCATCGTCTTCCTGCACCAGGTCGAGGAGGGCCCGGCCAGCCAGAGCTACGGCGTGCAGGTGGCGCGCCTCGCCGGCGTACCGAGGCAGGTGCTGCAACTGGCGCGCGCCCGCCTGCAACAGCTCGAAGCCGCGGCCCATCCGCGACAGGCAGATCTCTTTGCAGCGGCGGCGCCCGCGAACGTCACCCCGGAACCGGAGCCCGACCCGGTTCGAATCCGCATGGAAGGAGTCGACCCGGACGAACTCACGCCCCGCGAAGCGCTCGATCTGCTTTACGAGTTAAAACGCCTGTAACGTCAACGGGGGACCAGGTTGCATCCCAGCTTCGAATGTCGCCGAATCCAGAACCGGCAGCTGACGGGCCGGTCTGACTCCTGTCTGTCAGAACCAATCCGACCCTGGAGTACATCTGCATGAAACGAACGCCAACCGCCGGGAAACTAGTGAAGTTTGCGGTATTCCTTGGGGCAATGAGCACAGTTCCGCCGAGCCTTGGAGAAACCGTGTTCGAAGTGCCGCTGATGACGGCGGCTTCGAAAACCAACCAGCAGGGTTTCGTCCGCGTCACCTCCACCGGCGAAGCCGGAGAGGTGGAAATCCACGCCTGGGACGATACCGGCATGTACGCGCCTGCAGTGGCCAGGTTAAGCCTGCCGGCGGGCGCCACAATCGCGTTCAACTCCCATCACCTCGAGCAGGGCCGCGAGCATCTCGGAGCGGGACGGAAGGGAACGGGGCCCTGGCCCGGCATCGGCTCCGGCACCGGCGACTGGCACCTGCAACTCAAGGGAGACATCGACTTCAAGGTGGGCGCCTACCTGAGAACCTTCGACGGTTTCCTGACAGCCATGGGCAGCACCCTGCTGGCTTACCGGCCCGAGGCTCTCGGCCTGGAATCCGCAGGTTGCGCCTTCGAGGCGAACATATTCAACCCGGCCAGCAACCGCAATCAGCAAAGCTCCCTGCGGCTGATCAACTACGACCTGGCGGCGGCGGAGGTGGAAATCACCGGCATCGACGAAGAAGGATCGCGCCGCGGCCCCGTCAACTTTGCAATCCCCCCGGGAGAGGTGCGCATCCTGACATCTCAGCAACTCGAAGAAGGAGACGGGGAACTGACGGGAGCCCTTGGCGATGGCGTCGGCAAGTGGCAACTCTACATCACCTCGGAGAGTCCGTTGTCCGTGATGAACCTGCTGGAGTCGGAAACCGGGCACCTGACAAACCTCGGCCCCGCAGCCATGCCGGGCTACAGCGACGCCGCCGTACCCGTCGACGAACTGGGATGCGCGTCCGCTCCACCGTTCATCCTGTCCAGAGACAAATGAGCGGGGGCCGGGCCATGTGGAAACCGATCGGAACGATACTGCTGCTGACGACGGCGGCAGCAATCGCATCGAAAGCCGTCGCCGGCGATGTGCAGGCAGACGCTGCCCTTGGCGTGCTCAGGGCAACGGGCGAAGCGCGTGAGCTTTTGGTCATGCCCCTTGAAGCCCCCGCCGAGCGCGCAGCAGCGGTCATTGGGGGTACGTCGGTCGAAGTCGCTGCCGAGGGCGATTTCGTGGTGTATCGCGTCCGCCACGGCGGACGCACGCACACCGCCTACAACCCAGTCGGCGGCCCGCGGCGGTGGCTGGCCTTCGACCCGGGGCAGGGCCGCTTCAACGAAGTGGCTTCGAGCGTGCGGGTGCGCATGACTCCCCGTGCGAAGTTGAGCGACCTCATCGACCGTACGGGAGCCCTGGGCGGCAAAGCCTATCCGGCCCTGGGCTGGGCGCTGCTGCGCTTGCCGCCGAACGTCAATCCGGCCGACGCGGTTCGGCGCCTGGCGTCGGATCCGTCGGTCGAGAGCGCGGAACTGGTGCTGCGCAACGACATTCAGCGGCCGATGCGAGTGCCTCCGCCCGCAGCCGCGGCCGGGCAGGACTATCCGGAGAACGCGAAAGACGCCCTGGCGCCGGACCTGCTGGCGATTCTCGGGGACATGACCATCGAGGCCGACAAACTCAACATCAGGGGCAGCGTCCTGAACTGGGGGGCGGTCAGGTCCGAGCCAACCCGCATGGAATTCGCCATCAACGACCGGCCGGATTGGGATGGCGCCGTACCCTGGCGCACTCAGCAGGCGGAGGTGCCCGAAATCGACGCAAGATCGGGCCTCACCTACGGGATCGACGTGCCCTTGGAACAATTCGAACCCGGCCGGGACTACTACCTCCTCATGCAGGTCAACGAGATTCCCTCCGAGCATCCGCTGCGCACCCGCAACCGGGACTACAAGGGGTTTACGCTGGACGCTTCCGGCGCGGTGGTCGTGCGCTGCACTGAACCGGGTTTCAGCTCCGGCATTCCCGGCGCGCCCGACCCCCTGGCCGACAGTCAATGGCATCTGACCAACACCGGCCAGACCGCGTTCGCCGTCAACCCGGGAACGCCTGGAGAGGATCTCGGCATGAGCGCGGCGCTGACGGCCGGGCATTCCGGCCGCGGCGTTCAGATCGCCGTGGTCGATTCGGGTCTGGAAATCTGCCATCCCGACCTGGCCGCCAATGTCGAGTCCGGCGCGTCTCACAATTTCAATCAGGCGCACTGGTTCGGCGCCCTGGCCGGGGACCCGTTCTTCCACTCAACCGTTGGCGACCACGGTACCTCTGTCGCAGGCGTGGCGGCCGCCGTTGCCGACAACGGCCTGGGCGGCAGGGGGGTGGCGGGCGCAGCCAGGCTGCGTGGCTACAATTACCTGGAAGCGTTCGATTGGGCCGGCTCCCGGGCTGATTCCCTGGGTGCGAGCAGCCTCAACCCGAACTCAACCGATGTCGACATCTTCAACATGAGCTTCGGCAGCCTGGGCCTGGAGCGCAACGCCGATCCTGACGCTGACATTGCGCTGTTCCGCAACGGCGTCACCAATCTGCGCAACGGCCTCGGCGCGGTCTATGTCAAGTCAGCGGGCAACGGCTTCGGAAGCTGCCGTTCGATTCCGCGCCTCGTCAACCAGACGATCGGCTGCCTCGCCACAAACGGCGACTCGAACAACAACCTGCCCTTTCTTGTTGTCGTCGGCGCCTACAATGCCTCCGGGATACGGGCAAGCTATTCCGGCGCGGGGGCCAATATCTGGGTCAGCGCCCCGGCGGGTGAGTTCGGCCGCGACCATCCCGCGATCATCACTACAGACCAGATGGGGCACAACCGCGGGTACGACACACTGTTTCCCAGGGGCCTGTCGCTGGACGCGTCGGTCAACACCAATGGGAACTACGTCAGTTCCTTCAACGGTACCTCGGCTGCGGCTCCGAACGCCGCGGGAGCCATTGCGCTGCTGCTCGAGGCCCATCCGCAGCTCACCTGGCGCGATGTCAAGCACATCCTGGCCAGAACGGCGCGCCAGATCGACCCGCACAGGCCGGAAGTGCGCTATCGCCTCGGCGGCGCGGCCTACCTGCTGCAGGAACCCTGGGAGGACGAAGACCCTGCGGAGCGGGCCCGCAACTGGTACCGATTCGGCCCGACCCCCTACACGCTGCAACTGCCCTGGGTAACCAATGCAGCCGGTTACCGCTACCACAACTGGTACGGCTTCGGCGCCTTGTCCGTGGACGATGCCCTGGACTATGCGGCGTCCTACACACCGGACAGCCTCGGTGAGTTCACTGAATCTCCAACCTTCGAGAGCACCGCGGGCGCCGACATACCGGACTTCGACAGCGGCGGCCTGACACAGACGCTCGTCGTCCAGGGCCTCCCCCCCGATGCCGACATCGAAGCGGTGACCCTGGAAATCGACGTCACCCATCCATTCACCAACGACCTCGGCATTCATCTTTTCTCGCCTTCCGGGACCGAGAGCATCCTGAACCCCGTATTCAACGAGGTGCTGGCCGGAAACGCCGATCTGGACTGGCACCTGCTCAGCAACGCCTTCTACGGTGAATCGCCCAACGGTGAGTGGACGTTGAAGATCGTCGATGCTGCGCCCGAAGATTCCGGCACGCTCGACGCCTGGGGCCTGCGCTTCGCTCTGGGCGTCCACCCCGACTGACCCCAGGGAAAAGACCGCACATCCACCGGCCGACCCGCTCTACCTGACCCTCGCGCGTGTCGAAGACAGCGCATGTGCAACGCGCCTGCCGGGCTCGGGGCGCCCGCACGTCAGCGCAGGCGGGGCACGAACTTCCGCAAAGGGGTGTGCAGGGAAAACAAGATGGTTAAAATGCGCGGCTCTGCGAATCGAGGAACCGTTAATGACCTTCGTGGTAGTTGAGTCCTGCATCAAGTGCAAACTGACGGACTGCGTGGAGGTCTGTCCCGTCGATTGCTTCTACGAAGGCCCGAACATGCTGGTCATCCACCCGGACGAGTGCATCGACTGCGCGCTTTGCGAACCCGAATGCCCGGTCGAGGCCATCTTTTCGGAAGACGAACTGCCGGAAGGACAGGAAGATTTCCTGGATCTCAACCTGCGGCTTGCCGAGACCTGGCCGAATATCACCGAGGCGAAGGATCCCCCGCCCGACGCCGACGACTGGCGCGAAGTCACAGAAAAGAGGCACCTGCTCGAAGAATAGCCCAGCCTGCGGTTCAGCCTCTCGAGAAATGATCGTTCACTGGTGAAAGAAACGAGACTCAACGGAGAAAACATGGCTGAAGAGACCGAATTGCTTGACCGCATCACCGTCCGAACCGACATCTTCAACGGCAAACCTATCATTCGCGATATGCGGTTCGCCGTCGAACATGTACTGGAGATGCTGGCTGCGGGCAATACCGCTGAAAACATTCTGAGCGAATACCCCCTCCTCGAACCGGAGGACATTCAAGCGTGTCTCTTCTTCGCCCACCGCTCAGTGGCCGGAGAGGAAATTCATGACCGCATTCCCGTTCAACAGGCTTCGTGAAGTTTCTTCTCGATGTTTGCGCCGCGTCGCGGCGGATAAACCGCACCTGCTGGAGGAGTGATTCAGGCGTTCAGCGCCATCTCTGCCGCCCGCTGCAGATTGCGCTCGAGTTGCTCGAAGCCGGTCTCGTACTGCACCGGAACCCGCACCGCCTCGCCCTGGTAGTGTTGCTGGGCCGCCGCGCGCAGGGTCCAGTTCGGGTCCATCAGGTGCGGGCGCGCCAGGCAGCAAAGGTCTGCGCGCCGCGCCGCCAGAATGCTGTTGACGTGATCCACCTCGTAGATATTGCCCACCGCCATGGTGGGAATGCCCACTTCGTTGCGTATCCGGTCGGAGAACGGAGTCTGGAACATGCGCCCGTACACCGGGTCGGCATCCGGACTGGTCTGTCCGGCGGAAACATCGACGATGTCCACGCCCGCATCCTTCAGCGCTCCGGCAATCTCAACCGCCTCTTCCGGGGTTACGCCCAGGTCTCCTACCCAGTCGTTTGAGGAAATTCGCACCGATATCGGTTTGTCCGCCGGCCAGACCTCCCGCACCGCCGCGAAGACCTGCAGGGGAAACCGCAGGCGGTTTTCCAGCGAGCCCCCATAGCGGTCCGCCCGCCGGTTCAGCAAGGGCGTAATGAAGGCCGACATCAGGTAGCCGTGGGCGTAGTGCAGTTCGAGCATGTCGAACCCGGCCCGCGCGCCCCGCCGGGCCGCCTCCACATAGTCGTTGCAAACAGCGTCCATGTCCGACCGGCCCATCCGACGTGGAACCTGGTTGACCGGAGAATACGGCGTCGACGATGCGCTGATCAGTGGCCAGTTGCCGCTCCCCAACGGTTCGTCCATGCCTTCCCAGGCCACACGGGTCGACCCCTTGGGCCCGGCGTGACCGAGCTGCAGGCAGAATTTCGCCTGGCTGTGCCGGTGCACGAACCCGACCACCCGGCGCCAGGCGGCCTCCTGCCCGTCGTTCCAGATGCCCGCGCACCCCGGGGTGATGCGGGCATCGGGGCCCACGTCGGTCATTTCCGTATAGATCAGGCCCGCGCCGCCCTTGGCCAGCGCCCCGTAGTGCACCAGGTGCCAGTCGTCGGGCATGCCCTCGGCGGCGCTGTACATCGACATGGGCGATACCACCACGCGATTCACCAGTTCCATGCCGCGCAGCCGGAACGGTGTGAACATCGGGGCGACCGCACGGTCGCTGTTGACGCCCGCCGCGCGCTGGAACTCCAGTTCCACGCTCTCGAGCCAGCCCTTGTCGCGCAGCCGCAGGTTTTCATGGCTGACCCGCTGGCTGCGCGTCAAGAGCGCATAGGTGAACGGCTTGAGGTCGTAGTCGAGGTAGCGGTCCGCCTCCTCGAACCACCGCATGGAATTGCGCGCCGCGCTCTGCAGGCGCAGCACCTCCAGTTGGCGGTCTTCCTGGTAGTCGTTCAGGGCCTGCGTCAGGGGTTTGCCGGCATGCAGGTGCTCCGCCAGGCTGATCGCATCCTCCATGCCGAGCTTGGTGCCGGAACCGATGGAGAAGTGGGCCGTGTGCGCTGCATCGCCGATGAGCACGATGTTGTCCTTGATCCAGCGGTTGCACAGCACCCTCGGGAAGTTGATCCAGGCGGAGCCCCGGATGTGGGCGGAGTTGGTGAGCAGGGGATGGCCGCCCAGGTGTTCGGCGAAGATCCGCCGGCACGTCTCGGCGCTTTCCTCGTGGCTCATGGTCTCGAACCCCCAGCGGTCGTACACCTCCTCCGTGCACTCGACAATGAAGGTGGAGGTGTGCCGGTCGAACTGGTAGGCATGCGCCCACACCCAGCCGTGCTCCGTACGCTCGAAGAAGAACCCGAAGGCATCGTCGAAGTGCTGCTCGGTGCCGAGCCAGACAAACTTGTTCGGCCGCAGGTCGATCTCACACTCAAAATCATCCCGGTAAAGTTCGCGTACCCGGGAGTTGAGGCCGTCGGCGGCGATGATGAGATCCGCGTCGGGAAACCGCGCCTTAAGTTCTTCCGGCTCTATCTCGGTCGAAAAGTGCTGGTCAACGCCGAGTTCCGCGGCCCGATCGCTGAGGATGCGCAACAACCTCTGCCGGCTGATGCCGATGAACCCGTGTCCGCCCGAGCGCTCCGTGCGGCCGCGCAGGCAGACATCGATATGGTCCCAGTGCACCAGTTCACCGGTCATGGCCCGGGCGCTCACCGGGTCGTTCGCCTCCAGGTTTTCCACCGTCTGGTCCGACAGCACCACGCCCCAGCCGAAGGTGTCGCCGAGCCGGTTGCGCTCGTAGACCGATACTTCGTGGCGGGGGTCGCGAAGCTTCATGGATATGGCCAGGTACAGCCCCGCCGGGCCGCCACCCAGGCAGACGATCTTCATGCCGCCTCCTTGCGCCGAGCGCGATTTACGTTACGTGTAAAGTATACCCGAAACCAGGTGGGGTGTTACAGGAATATCGCGGCCAGACAAGGCGGAGACGCGCATGCCACCTCAGAGCGCACTTCTGACATCCGTTTGCGCAAGGTGCTCTTCCTCGTAGAGCGGCAGGCAATTATTTCGGCAGGCCCTCATCGTCGTACAGGAAATCCTGGCTGCGGGCAGCGGTGGCTCCCGGCAGCCGTTCGTCCGCGGCAACCAGCCGTCGCAGAATCTTCGCACCGATAGCCGCATGGCGCGGGTGATCCACCAAACCCGTGTCCAACAAAACCGCACCCAACAACACTGCCCAGCCTCTGGCGCGAGCACGGGTAGGCTCGTCAATGTCACCGTAGGCTGCCAGAGCACGGCGCCGAACGGGGCCGTCGAACATCATCCAGAACGCAGCGAGATCCGTGGCGATATCACCGCCGGTGATGTCGCCCCAGTCGATGATGCCGACAATTCGACCCTTGAGGACCAGAATATTCAGGGGGTGGAGGTCACCGTGCAGCCAGCGCGCGTCAGCGGCTGCTGGCGCCTCAAGAGCATCCAGCCAGATTCCTTCAAGTCGGGACGAATCAAGTTCGGTTTGCGAACGAAGCCTGTGTATGCGCTCGGCCATGCTGTCGGCGCGGTTGATCAGCGGTACTCCGCGAACGGGATTTAAAGGCGCCTCGGGCGGCGCACGGTGGTGAAGGGCGGCCAGGAACTCCGCGAGGCGCCGCCCTTCGTCCGGTCGCGGCGCCGCGAGATCAGCGGCCTCTCCCGGCAACCAGGCCGAAATGCTCCAGGGCCAGGGATAGCGTGCGCCGGGACGCCCGACATGTATCGGCGCCGGGACGGCAATCGGCAGCCGAGGTGCGAGTTCCGGCAGCCAGCGCTGCTCATGCTCGATCAACGGAACCGCTATGGACCGGCGTGGCAACCGCACCAGCATGTCCGAGCCCAAACGCATCATGACGTTGTCCCAGCCGGAGCCGATCGGGCGCAGGCTCAGCTTCGCATATTGAGGATGCTGGTCGCGGATCAATGAACGGACGAGATCCGTGTCAATGCGGACTTCCGCCGCCGGAGTGCCGGTCATCTGGAAGGTCTCCTACCTGTTCAACAACGCCGGCGTGGTATTGTCGGACGCTTCACTACATCAACATCTTTGCTACTGCGACGCCGATAAAGGTGCCGATGGCATAGCCCAGTATCCCGCACATGATTCCGGGGGTAACGAGTGTCTTCCAGCCGCGGGCGGCGGCGATGGCGGCTGCAGGTGCGGGGCCGACCAGGGCCGCGCCCGCCGCTACGATGGCCTCGGCCAGGTCGATTTTCAGGAACCTGGCGGCGGTGAGCACGACGACCAGGTGCACCGCCAGGATAACCACGGAGTAGAAGAAAAGGTTCAGGGCGGAATCGACGAACGCCAGTGCATCCGTGCCGCAACCGACGGCCGCGAAGAACAGGTACATGATGATCATGCCGAGCGCGAAGTCGCCCTTCAGGCGCGTAAGTGCACGCGGGAAGGCGTTGGCGGCAACCAGGGCCAGGACGGTGACGAACAGGATGGCGTAGTTCGATAGCCCCACCCAGTCGGCGAACGCGTATGCAATGGCGCAGATGACGAAACTCAGCGCCAGCGCCCCCGCGACGTGGCTGGTGTGCAGCCTGTCCGGTTCGTCTTCGGCCGCAATGGCCGCTGCCCGTTCCGACTCACCCATGATTCGTGACGGTATCAGGCGGCGAACCAGCACGATGGAGGGCAGCGTGATGAGCGAGATCAGGGCCATGATGCTGACCACGCTGTTGGCGCTGATCGCTACCGAGACTTCATCGGGCGTCATTTCCACGGCGGTGGCCACGGCCACGAAGTTCACGGCCCCGCCGGTCCAGCCACCCGTATAGGTTCCGGCCGCCTTGGCGCCAATCTCGCCCATGTCGATGAGGTAGAACCCCGCGATGGCCCCAATCACCGTACCGGCGCAGGCTATGCCGAAGGTGATGATTACGGGCCCGCTCTCCCGGAGGATGCGGCGCAGGTCGGCCTTGTAGAGCAGGAGCGGAATCGCCAGAGGAACCAGGTACCCGCCGATAAAGTCGTACACCGGCGCCTTGAACGGAACGACTCCGAAATTTGACAGCGCAACGCCGCCCATGATGACCCATAGGACGCCGGACGTGGTCTTGCCCAGGCGGTTGCCGTCCGCCCAGAAGCCGAACCAGGCGAGGCCCAGGAACACCGTGCCGAGGGCGAAGATGTCGTCCGGACCAATAATCGTCATGGTTTTCTATGCCTCAGCCAGGCGCGTCCGGGCCCGGGTCGCCGCGGCTCCACCAGTCGCTGCCGGCAACGCCGCGCAGGAACTCGTCGCGCGCCGGGTCATCCAGCCCGAACAGCGTGGCCATCACGCGTTCCGCCACCTCATCCGCGGGCCAGCGTAGCCGCTCGCCATCCGATTCGGCAATGCGAACCAGCAGTTCACCCACTTTCCGGGGCGGGAAAGCGTCCCCGATTCTGGCGCCGAGGCCGGCCATGCGCCGCTCGATCAATGGCCGGTACGGCGAATCCGCCGGGATCGGCAGAGGCCCGGACAGGGCATCCGCGAAGATCCCGGTGGCATGCAGCCCCGCCTCCACGAGCGCCACCCGGATACCCCAGCGGTCCACCTCGTGGCGCAGGGCTTCAATGGCGCCTTCCAGCGCGAACTTGCTGGCGGTGTAGGAGACATCGCCAGGCAATCCGGCTATGCCCGACAGGGAGCTGACGTTGATGATCCAGCCGCCGCCCTGTTCACGCATCACCGGCAGAACCGCCCGCGCCAGCAGCAGCGGACCGAACAGGTTGACCTCCATCACCTCCCGCAGCGTGGCTTCGGCCGTATCCTCGAACGCGCCGATGCGGTTGATGCCCGCGTTGTTGACCAGCACATCGAGCCCGCCCTGCTCCTCGACCACCCGGCCAACGGTGTCCGCAAAGGTGTGCGGCTCCGCCACGTTCAACGGCGCCATCTCCAGGGCGAGCGCTTCTTTCTCCGCCGCCGCGGCAAGCCGCCCGTTCCGCGCAAGGTCGCGCATCGTGGCAACCACGGTATCCCCGTTCCGGGCGAAGGCCAGGGCGGCCTCAAGGCCGAAGCCACTGCTGCAGCCGGTGATCAGTACGACTGCCACGACGCCTTATGCCTGCTGTTCGCTACGACGGCCACGTTGCCCTATACCTGCCATTCGCGGAAAAGATTGTCGAATCAGCCAGGATCCCGCCCGGCCACTTTTCGCTCGCCGGGCCGGAGCGTTGTCCCGCCAGCACTGATCACAGGCTTGGCCGCTGATTCCAACCGGTTGTTTTCGCTATAGTAAGTGCACACTTGCCTGGAAGCGACCAAGCGCTACCCATGCCCCACCGTATCGTCTTTCCGGAGCGCGGCCGCGCGGTTCTGCAGGAATTCCGCCTCCCGGACATGGCAGACGACTCGGTTCGGGTGCGCACGATTCACAGCCTGATGAGCATCGGCACCGAAACGGCGATCCTGAATCAGAAGTACGACCCCGGCACGCACTACGACCGGATCTTCGGGTTCCCGCAACTGAAAACGGGCGTTCAGGCGGTGGCCCGGGTGGAAGCGGTCGGCGCCTCGGTCCGGGACTTCGGGGAAGGCGACCGCATCTACATGCGCATGGCGCACGGCTCGCACCAGGTCATGCCGGAAGCGCTGCTCTCCCCCGTTCCGGACGCCGTGGACGCCAGGGATGCCTGCTGGTGCGGTCTCGCCAAGACCGCCTTCCGCGCCGCCCGCGCAGCGCCGTTCGACCCCGGCCGGCAGGTATTGATCATCGGCGCCGGGCCCGTCGGCCAGATGGCGGTGCGCTGGGCGCGCAGCGCCAACGTGGGATTGCTCGCCGTCTCCGACCTGTCCGCACGACGCCTTGGCCACGCCGAGCGCGGCGGGGCCACCCATACGCTCTGCGGCGACATTGCCGCGCAACTCGACGAAATCGGCGCCATGAACGGGGGCGCCGGTCCCGACGTGGTGGTGGAAGCCACCGGCAGCCCGGCGGTGTTTCCGAGTGCCCTGGCTGCCGCGGCGCGGTTCGGCAAGGTGATACTGCTCGGCGACACCGGGTTTCCCGACCGGCAGCATCTCACCTCCGATGTCATGACCAAGGGCCTGACCATCCAGGCGACCCATGACAGCCACGACCGGCACGGCTGGACACAACGCAAGGTCGATGAGCTGTTCTTCAATTCCCTTCTGGCCGGGCGGTTCGATGTCGGCGGACTGATTACCCACGAATTCCCGCCCGCGGATTGCGCTGAAGCCTACGCCCTGGCCGTGGAGCAGCGGGGCGATACCATGGGCATCCTGTTCGACTGGTCGCAGTCCGACTGGTAACGCCCGGTGCGCCGATTCGCTGCAACGGTAGCCGCGCTGCTGCATCTCGCCACGGGCGCCGCCCTGGCCGCCGGAGCCGATGACCGGCACCCCGGCAGCCCGATGCGCGCGCAGGCAGCCGAACGGGCCACGTTTCACCAACAGGTGTTGCTCATCAACCAGGTCGCCCCGCGCACTCACTTTTACCATTCGGAAATTCTCGAACCCTGGGCCAGGGATGTCGCCAAGGTGACCGGAGGACGGGTGCAGGTGCGCTTCAGCACGGCGCCGCTAGGCAGCTACCGGCGCAATTTCGACATGGCCTGGTCCGGGCTGGTGGACCTCGCCGGCGGTAACCAGAGTTCCAACCCCGGCCGGTTCCGGCTCACCATGATCAACGAATCGCCCTACCTCGGCACCAGCGACCCGGAATCGATATCCGTCGCCTTGTGGCGCACCCACGTTCGACACCTCGCACCGGCCGGCGAATTCGAGGGCACGACAGTGCTGGCCCTGCACGTGAGCAGCCTGCAGCAGCTCTATACCACCGAGAAACCCGTACGCGAGATGGCCGACCTCACCGGCCTCAAGATCGCCGCGCCCAGCGAACTCGGCGCAGCGCTGATCGAGCGGCTCGGCGCCATACCGGTGCTGCTCACCGCTCCCGAAATTCACGACGGCCTGTCCCGGGGGATCATCGACGGCGTCAGCATGGGCCCGACCGGCACGTCGCGCCTGCACCTGTATCCGTTCCTCAAATACGAGACGCCGGTCGCAGACGGCGCCGGGCTGAGCTGGGGCGGCTTCTACCTGGTCGCCAACAACGCGAGTTGGCAGCGTATCGATCCCGCGGACCGGCAGCAAATCCTGGACATTTCCGGCGAAGCCTTCGCACGCCGGGCGGCCCGGGTGTTCATCGAGAGAACCAGGGACGCCGACCTGGAACTAAAGCGCGCCGGCATTGTCCGCATCACGCCGAGCGAGGATTTCGAGCGCAGTTTCCGGGCGGCCGCCGCCTTCATCGACGAGCACTGGGTCGAGCATGCCGACGCCAACGGCATCGACGGGGCCGCCGTACTCGCCTCGTTCCGGCAAGCGGTGCGGCGCGAAGCAACCCGCCTCGGCCGCCTGGGCGCCCATTGACCGTGGGCATCGAACGCCTCATCAGAACGGCATCCAACGCAATCGTCTGGGTGGCGGGCACGGCGCTGCTGGCGATGGTGCTGGTCACGGTGGTCGACGTGTTCGGCCGCTACGTGCTCGGCAAGCCGGTCACCAGCGGGCACGCGCTGGTACAGGCGCTGGTGTTCGTCGTCGTCTTCCTGGGCCTGCCGCTCCTGTCGTCGATGCGCGGTTACATGCAGGTCGAGTTGCTGAAAGCGGCGCTGCCGCCGGTGCTCGCGCGGGTTCGGGAGCGGCTCATCGAAGGCGCCGCGGCAGTCTGCCTGACGGCATTCGGCCTGCAGTTCCTGTGGCAGGGGCGCTACTACACCTATCGGGGCGAGTTCATCGAGATGCTCGAAATACCCCTGGCGTGGTTCGCGTACCTGGGCGGTACGCTCTGTCTCCTGGCCGCTTTGTTGACCGCCGTGCGGCTCTTCCTGCCGCCGGCGGAGCGCGGGCCCTGATGCTGTTCGCAATCGGCCTCGTACTGCTGCTCGTGCTGCTGGTCGCCGGCGTCCCGATCGGCTTCAGCATGGCACTGGTCGGTGTGCTCGGCGTAATCGTGCTGCGCGGCCTCGACCCCGCCGTCATCATGATCGGCCAGGTGGGCATCGATGCGGCGCTGAACTACAACTTCTCGGTGCTGCCGCTGTTCGTGCTCATGGGCAACGTCATCGGCCGCACTCGCATGGCCGCCGATCTCTACGCCGCCGCCCATGCCTTTCTCGGCCATCGTCCCGGGGGCCTGGCCATGGCGACCATCGCCGCAAGCGGCGGGTTCGCCGCCGTCTCCGGCTCAAGCTACGCCTGTGCGGCGACCATGACCAGCATCTCGGTGCCCGCCATGCGGGAGCGCCGCTACGACGCCGGGTTCGCCGCCGCTTCCGTGGCCGCCGGGGGCACCCTCGGCGTACTGATCCCTCCGAGCATCGGCATGGTGTTCTATTCCCTGATCACCGGCGTTTCCCTGACGCAGCTCATGGTCGCGGGCGTGCTGCCGGGCATTCTGAGCGTTCTGCTGTACCTGGTGGCGGTGCGCCTGATCGCCCTGGTGAAACCCGCCTACGGGCCGCCGAGCGGGCGCACCGCCTGGCCCGACCGGCTGCGCGCACTGCTGCCGGTCTGGCCCGTGGCCTTCCTGTTCCTGCTGGTGCTCGGCGGCATCTACGCGGGCGTGTTCACCGCCATGGAGGCGGCGGGCGTCGGCGCATTCGGGGCCATCGCCATCGCCCTTGCGCGCCGCTCACTGGACGGGACGGCGCTGCGCGAGATTCTCGTTCAGACGATCCGCACTACGGCGAACCTGTTCGTCGTGTTCTTCGGCGCACTGCTGTTCGCGAATTTCGTTACCGTGGCCGGGCTGCCCGGCACGATCGAGTCGTGGATCGTCGAGTCGAACTTCGATGCCATGGCCGCGCTCGCCGCCGCCGTACTCATCTACGTGGCGCTAGGCTGCATCCTGGAGAGCAGTTCGCTGCTGCTGCTCACCCTGCCCATCTTCTTCCCGGCGCTGACCGGGCTCGGCTTCGACCCCGTGTGGCTCGGCATATTCGTCCTGATCGTCGCCGAGATCGGCCTCATCACGCCGCCCATCGGCATGAACGTCTTCGTCGTGAAGTCCCTGGTGACAGACATCCCCCTGAGCCGGATCTTCGCCGGCCTGGTGCCCTTCGGCATCGCCGACCTCCTGAGGCTTGCCCTTATAGTGCTGTTTCCCGGAGTCGTGCTGCTGTTGCCCGAGTTGATGCGATAGGCCGGTGTTGCGTGCGCGTCTTCTTTGCGACAACCGCCAGCGCCGGGCAGCGAGTTCGCACGCGGCGCTGTTCCTTCCACGTCCTCGTCTCGGGGCGCCGGGTTGCCGACTCGCATGAAGTCTGGACGTTCTGATGAATTACGCCGTTCGCTGGCGTAAGCTCGGGCTCCGCACCGCGACATTTGGGTAACGCAATGAGCGGGAACGCGCGCAGAACCAGGCGCAAGAGCAACGTGGTGACCCTGGCGGACATCGCCGCCCATGCCGGGGTTTCCACGGCAAGCGTTTCCCGGGCGATGAACTCCCCCGACAAGGTCTCCGACGCCACCCGCGCCCGGGTGCTGAAAACCGTCGCGGAACTCAACTGGGTGCCGTCCGGCGCCGCCAAGGCGCTGGCAACACGGCAGACACGAACCATCGGCGCCATCACCGCTACCCTCGGTCACGCCAATGTCGCCACCGAACTCGAATCGCTGCAGCGGCGCCTGATGGATGCGGGCTACGTGCTGCTGCTCGCCTGCAGCGGGCTTGACGAGGCCAACGAGATCGAGCAGGCCAAGCGCCTGCTCGAGCGCGGCGTCGATGCCCTGGTGCTGCACCACAGCAGCGCCCACGGCAGGGAAATCTGGAACCTGGTCGAATCGCTCAAGGTGCCGACCATCGTCACCCGCGCCGCCGAGCCCATCGAAGGCTATACCACCATCGGCTACGACGGTTATGCCGCCTTCCGGCGCCTGACGCGCCACCTCATCGACCTCGGCCACCGCCGCTTCGGCCTCATGATGATCGCCTCGCCGCAGATCGAGCGCCGGCACACCCTGGAACCCGACGCCAGGGTCCGCAAGGCTCACGCCGGCGTGGTGGAAGCCCTGGACGAAGCCGGGGTCTCCATCTCACCCGACCACATCACCAACACCTATTTCTCAATCGGCAAGGGCCGGGCCTGCTTCCGCAAGATCATGTCGGCGCCCGAGCGCCCGACGGCACTGGTGTGCATGAACGACCAGCTCGCCATCGGCGCCATCTTCGAGGCGGCGAGCATGGGCATACGGGTTCCCCGGGACGTTTCGATCGTCGGCTTCGACGACATCGAACTGGCCGCGCTGATGAATCCGCCGCTAACGACCATGCGCACCCCCGACTGGGAGATGGGCGAAGTCACGGCGGAATGCATTGTCGACATTCTGCAGTCCCGGGGCCCGCCGGTGTACCGGCGCGAGGTCGAGCCGGAGTTCGTACTCCGCGGCAGCACCGGACCGCCAAGTCCTCTGCCGTAACGGTTCGTGTTGATCCGATCTTCGACCTGCGGCTTGATCGACTGGCCGAGGTGACGCGCCAGCCGAAGTCCCCGCTAGCGGCGGAAGCCATTCCGGCGTTTGTCGACCTCCGCGAGTGACAGGCTCGGGAGATCGAACTGCTTTCACTCAATCATCCACACCCAAAATTGCTGCTGGCCACACGATGCCTGGCCGTTCAATGTGGGAAATCCCGCAATGACCGATCAGAAACAACGGGAGAATCCCACCTTGAAACCACGTGGGATACAACACGAACCAAGGAACGGACGCTTCTCCATTAGAGTGCCCCGATTCAGTCGCACTTCCGGATTGTGCCGTGTACGCGAAAGAGTTTCCGGATCGCCGCAACATCGGTGGATAAGCCTTCGTCACTGATCGCCACGGACAATGCGCTCCCCTTCAAGCCAATGTTCTCCAATATTCGGATACCGGGTCCCGCGTATCCCCCAAGGCGCTTTAGGTAGGCAAAGACTTCACTCTCCGTCCCCACCTCAGCGACCACCAGACTATCCTCCAAGTGCTCTACAGCAGCCATGTCCAAGTTCGCAACAGGCTCCATGAGCACAAGGTCTTCCGCCCGAATGATCGGGAACGCACTGTCGTCTGCGACTGTCGCGGCAACCAGTGCTCGTTCAAGAAGCTCACTGCTCTCTACTTCGACGACCTCCTCCCGTCCCGGGAAGCTCAGTTCTTCGTATACGACTCCAATCACCGGCAGAAGCCTTGTCTTCGCCCTGGGCAATACCAAGGTGGGCGGTACCCGCTCTGTTCCGCTTCGGTCGCAAGCTAGGACAACTCGCGATTGATCGTTGCGGTCACTGAACAATCTCCGCAAATACGCCTTGCTACCCGAAAGCGCGACAACCGGATCCCCGTCCGAGGCGCCGGCTTCAAGCGACACGATCACTACTTGGCCTTGAAGGGCTATCGGACTCAAGCCCTGCGATCTGACACCGTAGCAGGCGAACGCGCCCAGTTCAGCAAAATCGAATTTCCCCGCATCCAGCCCAGCCGCAAGCAAATCAAAGCTGCTTCGCGCGCTAACCCGACTTCCGCAACTCGGCCGAGATCGAGTCGAATTTCACCATGATTT
>JAPPHD010000035.1 GCA_028821125.1 Gammaproteobacteria bacterium | reverse complement strand
CGGGCGCCGAGAGCAGGTATGCGGTACGGGCATCCGGCACGCCAGGCGGACGCGTAGCTGGAGAGTTCGATGGCGCAGGGGTGCCTTAAAGGTGCCGGATGCCCGCACCGCACACCCACTCTCTCCCAGTGAGTGTTTGTTTCCTGCGCGTAAGCAGCCCGACGGCGGACGTTCCGTGGGTCGATTCAGGGGATGGGTACCCAGACGTTGCACCAGCCCTTGGCGGCGACCAGCTTGCCGGGGAGAATTACGCAGGTGCCCCAGCCCGGTTCGGTTTCGGCGTATTGGCCGCAGTTGTCGCAGAACTGGTCGGCGCCGGCGGGGAACATGGCGTTTGCGGGGGCCGCTCGTTTCGGGAACTTTGCGGTGTCGACATCCGCGGCGTCGTGCTTGTAGCCGAACGCGACCGCGAGGGGGTCGTCTTCGCTGATCTTCACCTCGCCCGCTGCCCGGGCCGGGGCTGTGCCCAGTACGTTGAGCAGCGGGATGGTTGCAAGGCCGGTGGTGTATTTAAGGACGGTGCGGCGTGATGTCATGTTTTCCTCGTTTCAATGCGTGAACGGAACGGGGGAAGTATTCCTTACCCGGGGCGGCTCTGCCACTACAGGAGGTCCAGGATGCGGCTGTACTTCAGGATCAGTTCGCGGCGGGGCTTGCCGAGGCCGCGCTCGTCGAACTCGTTGTAGACCAGGAAGAAACCGGTGTTGGCCGATTGCAGCCAGGCGAAGCGCAGGTTCGCCGCCAGGGCGTCGTCGCGGTCGTCGTACTGCACCAGCGCCTGGATCGAAATGCTCGGTGTGAACGAATAGGTTGCCCGGAAACGGCCCACGTTGACCCGGAACCTGGAGTCCGGCAGCTTGAAGTGGTTGTAGTTCCAGGACAGCTCCGAGGTGAACTTCTCGCCGATGCGGTAACGCAGAACGGGTTCCGCGTTGATCAGGGTGCCGCCGAAGCGTCCGCCGAGTTTTGACCGCACCTGGAAGCTCACGGGCGCGGCCTCGTCGGTCTGGAATACGAGCTGGGCTTCGGCATGGTCGTAGTTGCCCGCGGGGATGGTCCTGCCGCTGACGATCTCGAAGGGTTCGCGGACGCCCTCGTGGGTGAAGTTGACGCCCGTGTGGATTTCCAGGCCCGAGTTCCATTCCCAGTGGGTGTCGACGTGCACCCAGTTCGACTCGTGATAGTCGTCCTCGTAACCCCAGTAGCCGAAGTAGCCGATATGGGGCCGTATTTCGTGCAGGCCCAACAGGTTGTTCGGCCGGATGCGGCGCAGGAAGTAGGCTCCGGCCCGCCGGTATGACTTGCGCGCCAGGAAACCGACCTCCGGGTTGAAATCGGTGGCCACCTCCGTGAAGTTGATGCTGTGGGACCAGCGCTCCGTCGAGCGGCTCGCCGCCAGATTGAGTGCGTGATCGTCCCCGGACGATCCCGGGGAGTCGGTCTTCGCGAACCACCCGGAAAGGTTGATGTGTTCGCCGATGCCCCAGCGTCCGTCGATGGCGTAGGTGCGGTTGTGGTCGTCGTCCTTCGCCACGAGATGGCTGCCGTCACCCTGCCGGTTGACCGCGAGCACCCCGATGCCGGACCGGTTGGGCAGTTCGTAGTTGACGCGGGCCACTGAGTAATCGTTGCGTGGCGCCGCTCCCGGGACGGCCTTGGAGCGCATGTGCAGGAGCCCGACGTTCGTTCGCGCCCCCACCTTGCCCGAAAGCCGCAGGCCGCCTTCGATGGGGATGGGAGTGCCGTCTTCGGCGATGCCGATGCGGCGGCTGAAGAACAGTTCCACCTCCTGGGGATTGCCCACCGTGAAGTGGCCGGCGTTCTCCAGGAAGAAGGGGCGCTTCTCCTCGAAGAACAGGCTGAAACGGTCGAGGTTCGCCTGCACGTCGTCGGCTTCCACCTGGGCGAAGTCGGTGTTGTAGGTGGCATCCAGCGTGAGGCTGGGCGTGACCGAGTACTTGATGTCAACGCCGAATTCCCCCTCGCCGTCGGTGCCGTCGACGCGGCCGCCCCTGATTCCCATGCCGAGCCCGTATGGAGTGACCTTGAGGTTCCGTTGCGCCGGCAGGCCGAGGCCCGCCACCGTTCCCGCCAGGGAGACCCGGTAGAGGTTGTACTGGCGGGGCAGCGGCGCCCAGAAGGTTTCCTCGTTGTTGCGGCGGATGTTGCGCTGGAAGTTGATGCCCCAGGCCTTCTCCGCGCCATCTTCGTAGCGCAACGACTTGAAGGGAATGGCGAACTCCGTGCTCCAGCCGATGGGGGTAATGGCGCTGGCGACCGACCAGGTGGTGTCCCAGTTCAGGTTGAAGCCGGTGAGGCGCCCGCGGCGGGCTCCACTGGCTTCCTTGGTCACCTGGGCGTCGTACTGGATGCCTGCCGGGTTGGTGCCGAACACGAAACCGTTCTGGCGGTCGAGAAAGGTGTCGAGAATCACCTGGAAACTGTCGGTGTCGGTCAGATTGCTGTCGCGCCGGCTGTCGGCGACGATGATGGCCGACGGGTCGTCGTCGTAACAGACGGCGGCGATGTAAAGGACATCATCGGTGAAGGCCACGTAGACGTGGGTGCGCTGGGTGGCGGGCGCTCCTTCGTCCGGCCTGGTTTGCCTGAATCCGGAAGCGGGCCGGACGCTGGCCCAGGCCGGGTCTTCCAGAACGAGCCCGTCGATCTTCGGCGGAGCCTCGATGGCCGTGGCGCGCATGATCTGCCGCGTATCGGGCGCTTCGGCGGTGGCATGTGGGGCGAACGCGACGGCAAGCGCGAACGCGCCTGCAATGAGCAATCTGTTCAATTCGCGGCGTGCTCTTGTTCGGGCCCCGCGGATGCAGCCCCGCACTGCCTGTTGGAGAAAAGAGCGGGCACCGGGCTGGGATTGTCGGGGGTATTCGATGGGGTGCAAGTATAACGCAGGAGCGCCTTCCAACTGCGCTGAAGCGCCTGAAACCCGCATGAAGCTCCGCCACGTTCGTTCGTGAACAGGTGCGGCCAACCCGGCGGGGCACGTCCGGATTCGCCCGCGCGGCGCTCCCGGGCGCTTGGTTCCTGACGGCGAATACGATAGGATTCAACCCATTGCGAGATGGGTTCCGTCGCGAACTTCGGCCCAACTACGGGTCGAATCCGGCGGCACATTGTTTTAGAATTGGCACGCTTGGCACAGGATGGTTGGAATGTAAGCAAGGTCATTCCGCCGATTTGTTCATTTTAAAAATATAAACGAACGTTGGCAGTTATGGTTGCGACCCCGACGGAGAGTGGGTTACCACTACACAACGGAAATTTCGAGGGGCTTGCTGACGCGTTGAACTACGCGGCAGAAGGCCGTAGCGGATACAACTTCTACGACGGCTCAGGCCGGCTCGAAGCCGTGCTGCCGTACGTGGAGTTGCGCGCGAGCGCCCTCAGCCTCGCCCGGCGGTTGTCGGGCCTTGGCCTGCCGCGCTATTCGCGGGTGGCCATCATCGCCGATACCGCATCGTTTTTTCACCGTTTCTTTTTTGCCGCCCAATATGCCGGTTTCATCCCGGTGCCGTTGCCGGCGGCCATCCAGATGGGCGGCGGCGAAGCGTACGTAGCCCAGATTCGCAGAATGATGAAAAGCTGCGGCGCCGCCGTGGCGGTGGCGCCCGACGGGTTTGTGGCCCTTCTGAACAGGGCCGTCGAGCCGCTGTCGCTGGCGCTTGCCGGCACTGCCGCCGATTTCGATGCGCTACCTGAAGCAGAAAAGCTGCCCGAGCCGCTGGCGGGCGATGAACCTGCCTATCTGCAATACACCTCCGGCAGCACCCGGTTTCCCAGGGGCGTGGAAATGTCTCAGCAGGCATTGCTGACCAATCTGCGCGAGATTGCCGACATTGGCGGCGCATTGAAGGAAGACGACAGGCTAGTCTCGTGGCTGCCGTTCTATCACGACATGGGTCTTGTCGGATTTGTTCTCGTCCCGTTGTTCCGCGCCCTATCGGTCGACTATCTGAGCCCGCGAACCTTCGCCATGCGCCCGCGCCTCTGGTTGAAACTGATATCCGACAACCGTGGCACCGCCTCCTCCAGCCCGGCATCGGGATACGGTCTTTGCGCGATGCGGCTGCGCTTGGCAGACCAGGAAAAATACGATCTGTCGAGTTGGCGTCGGGCCGGGGTCGGAGCCGAAAGGATTGATCCGAGGTTGCTGGAACGCTTCAGCCAGGCTCTCGCTCCCGCCGGCTTTGATCCCAAGGCGTTTGTCGCTTGCTATGGGATGGCCGAGTGCGGCCTGGCAATCAGCTTCGCGCCGGTGAATCGCGGGATTCGGATCGACACGGTAGACAAGGAACGAATAGTTACGACGGGAGCCGCCGTGCCATGTGATTCCGGCCGGGAAGCCCTGCAGCTTGTAGACTGTGGCGCAGTGCTTCCCAGTTATGAATTCCGCATCTGCGACGCAAGCGGGCACGAAGTCGGCGACCGGCAGTGCGGACGCATCATGGTGCGCGGGCCCAGCGTCATGCGTGGCTACTACAACGATACGGAAGCCACTCGGGAGGTGCTGGACAAAGACGGCTGGCTCGATACTGGAGACATTGGCTACCGGCGCGGCCGCAATCTCGTGGTCACCGCGCGCAGCAAGGACGTCATCATCGTCAACGGGCGCAACATCTGGCCGCAGGATCTCGAGCAACTGGCCGAGAGCTGCCCGGGTGTGCGCACAGGTACGACGACGGCGTTCGAAGTCACGCAGCCCGGCGGCAATCCGCTGGTAGTGGTGGTGGTCGAAAGCAAGCACGCCCGTCCTGAACTGTCCCGCGACATCCGTTCGCTGGTGCGGCAGCATTTCGGCGTTCCCTGCCATGTAGACATTGTTCCGCCGAGAACCTTGCCCCGCACGTCTTCGGGCAAGCTGTCCAGAACCACGGCGCGGGCCGGCTTCCTGGCGCGCACCGGCTGGGATGCAGACGGCTGGCCCCTCCCGGATCAACAAGCGGAGGCCTGATCCGGCCGGAGGTGAACAACCGCCTCCACGGAACCATCGCCGTCACCGGGCTCACCGGGTTCATCGGTGGGCGTCTTTCCGCCAAACTGCTCGATCTGTGCGCCGATGTGCGGGCGATCGTGAGGTCGGAAAAGCCGTTGAGGGCCGGCATTCGGCCCTGGCGGGTCTCCCTTGGCGATGTGCAGGGTCTCCGTGAGGCGTTGGCAGGCGTCGATGCGGTGGTGCACCTGGCCGGCGCGGTTCGGGGCCGCCGCTTCGAAGACTTCAGGGACGTCAACATCGATGCCGTGGCCAATCTCTGTACGGCCATCGACGCCCAGGCGCAGCCCCCGTCCCTGCTCCTGGTCTCCAGCCTTGCCGCCCGGCAACCCGAGTTGTCCGACTACGCGTCGAGCAAGCGGGCCGGAGAGGAAGTGCTCGGTGCCTGGCCGCATCTCGACCACACGATACTGCGCCCGCCTGCCGTTTACGGCCCGGGCGAGGTGGAAATGCGGCCGCTGTTCGACTGGATGCGCCGCGGCTTGACGGTCATCCCCGGCAACCGGAATCAGCGCCTGGCGTTTCTGCATGTCGACGACCTTGCCGAGGCGATAATCGCCTGGCTGCGCGACCCGGGCCGGTGCCGGCATGGCCGTTTCGAGATCGACGACGGCACGCCGGACGGCTACGATTGGCCCGCCATCGCCTGTGCGGCGGGCGCGCCGCGCAGCAGAACGGTCGTGGTGCCGGCCGCCCTCTTGGACGGCATGGCCAGGGTGAACCTGGCCGCCTCGAAGCTGTTCGGCTATGCACCGATGCTGACGCCGGGCAAGGTGCGGGAACTGACCCGGGAGTGCTGGACCGGCGCCGACGGCACCTTCGGCACGATCACCGGGTGGCGGCCCCGCTATGACCTGACCGGCGGATTGCAACAGATGTATGACGGTGGGTGAGATGGATTCGATCGAGCAGACCCTGTGCGATGTGCTGGCTCGCAGCGTAACCCTCGACGGCCCGGTCGACGCGGAGACCGACCTGCTCGACGGGCTGGCGCTCGCCTCGGCCCAGGTCATGGAGTTCATCATGGAAGTGGAAGACCACTTCGACATCGTCATCGAGCAGGAAGCCCTTGCCGATGTGCGGACCATCCGCCAATTGGCGGTGGCCGTGCGGGGAGCCCTGGCGTGAAGCTGCTGGAAAAGTTTCGGGAGGTTGCCGAGTTGCGCCGCGGGCTCGGCGAGATCGACCCGACCTCGGTGGTTGTAGAAGGCCTCAACTCGGCGACCGAAGGCATCGTCAACGGCCGCCCGACGATCCTGGCGGGCACCAACAACTACCTCGGGCTCACGTTCGACGAGCAGGGCATAGCCGCCGGGCGGGCAGCCCTTTCCGAGGCGGGAACGGGCACAACGGGCTCGCGCATGGCCAACGGCACCTACGCCGGCCACCGGGCGCTGGAGGCCGAACTGGCCGATTTCTACGGGTACCCCAGCGCTGTGGTGTTCTCCACAGGCTATGCCGCCAACCTGGGTTCCCTGGCGGCGCTCCTCGGGCCCGACGATGCGGTGCTGCTCGATGCGGACGCCCACGCGAGCCTGTTCGACGGGTGCCGCCTGTGTCCCGCGAAGGTGTTCACCTTCCGCCACAACGACCCGGCCAGCCTCGACAGGCGGCTTGGGCGGCTCGGCGAGCAGGCCGGGCGTACGCTGGTGGTCATCGAAGGGCTCTACGGCGTTCTCGGAGACCGGGCGCCCATCGCGGAGATCGTCGAGATCAAGGCGCGGCACGGCGCCTGCCTGTTCGTCGACGAAGCCCATTCCTTCGGCGTCCTCGGCGAGAAGGGGCTTGGCCTGGCGGAGGAGGCGGGCGTGCTCGACGACGTCGACTTCATCATGGGCACGTTCAGCAAGAGTCTGGGCACCACGGGTGGTTTCTGTGTCAGCCGGCACGAGGAACTGGCGCTCTTTCCCTACAGGAGCCGCCCCTACATGTTCACCGCTTCACCCTCTCCGGCGGTGGTCGAATGCACGAGGTCGGCCCTGCGCGCGATACGTACGCGGCCGGAACTGAGGGCCCGCCTGTGGCGTAACGCTACGAGGCTGCGTGAGGGCCTGACGCAGCTCGGATTGCAGGTGGGCGATACGCCTTCCCCGGTGCTGGCCATACGTCTCGGCGACCGGGCCGGGGCGCTGGCGGCGTGGAATGGCATGCTGCGGGAAGGGGTCTACGTCAACCTGATGCTGCCGCCGGCGGCGCCCGCCGGGTCGAGCCTGTTGCGCATGAGCGTGAGCGCCGCCCATACCGATGCGCAGATCGACGAGATCGTCCGGGTTACCCGGCGGGTGGTCGTGGAGTCGCCGGAACTCACCTGAAAGCCCCTGCGCGGTACAGCCGCCAGACCAGCGGCCAGGCGAACAGCAACGGGTAGCGCCGCTGCCGCTCCGTGGCCTCGATGCGCACTCCCGAGTGTCGTTCCAGCTTCCACAGCATGTAGCCGACCGGATCCTCGAAGGTTAACGCAGACTTGACGATACGGGCCGCGGACAGCGCCTTGCCGGCCGCCTGACGGAACCGCCAGAGGAAGGGGCGGCCCTGCCCGTCGCCCCGGGCATTGAATAGCGCGTCGTAGTAGCCCTGATTCGCCTCGTAGATCTCGCCGTACTTGCCGGGTCGCTCCGAGCGCAGTTCGGCGGCGTAGGTGCGTTTGAAGACGGCTTGCCAGTAGGCAGCGGAAGTCGTCAAGGTATCCGGCGAACCCATGGCATCGAGCAGGCGGCGAGCGGACGTTCGGGCAATGTGGCCGAGCCGCGCCCTGGTCTCCCCGTTGCGGCAACGGATGAGGCGGCAGGGTTGCAGGAACCGCGCCCAGAAGTAGGGATGGAAGTCCGCGGTAACCGCGTTCAGCAACTGATGGGTGCGCAGCACGGTGACTTTCGCGCGCAGGTCGCCGTCTGCCACCAGGTAGACGTTGGGCGGCAGCAGCACGCCGAGCCAGCGGTCCAGGCGTGGTGAAGGCGGGTACCGGTCCAGCAGCACGTACAGGTCCGGCATCGCCTCCGAGTTGCCGCGCAGCCAGGAACCGTACAGCACGACGGCATCGATGCCGTCGCCGTAGCGCCCATGCAGCTTCGCGAGCACGCCCGCCAGGGCCGGGTCGGCCGGCGCCTCGAGAATCGCGGGTACGGCAAGTTCTTCAGCCATAGGCGCGCCGGGTCGAGGAGAACGTGCGGAAGCTTCTCGGATGCTTGTGCGGGGCGTCTTCCTGGGCCAGCCAGGAAGTCAGCGGGCCGCGGGTGATGCGCACGCAACAGGCAAGCGCCAGCCTGCCGAGCATGACGATGCTGGAGAGCAGGGTCCAGAAGGCCACCAGCTCGAAACCGAGACCCGGTTCGTTCACCAGCCAGCCCGCGGTCAACAGCAGCAGGCAGGGATTGCGGCGGGCCGTGAACAGCCGGAACCAGGCATCGAACGGCCGCCAGGCGAACAGGCTGACGGACCCCAGCCCATGGAACGCCCCTTCGATCAGGCGCCCGCCGGCATAGCCGGCCAGGATGAATACCATCAGCGCCTCAATGCCGAAGCCGAGCCGGGGCTCGAAGCCCGCCAGCGACAGCCCCCACAGCCAGTACCAGAACGGCGGGTGCAGGATGTCCATGCCGTGGTCGAGCCAGTGCCCGAAACGGCTCGACTGCACGGTGACCCGGGCGAGCTTGCCGTCCACGGTATCCAGGTAGGTCATGAACCAGCCGAGCAGGAGGCCCCAGAGATAGAAGCCCTGGTGGAACAGCCAGCAGGTGGCCAGCATCAGGGCGAAGCCGGTGCAGGTGACGGCGTTGGGTGTGATGCCGCCGTTGGCGCAGATGCGTACCATGGCCTTGGCCGGAACCGGCCACCACCACTTGGTGATGAAGTCGGTGATGCCCTTGTAGGAGATGCCGTACAGGCGGTTTTCCAGCGCGCTCGCGTTCGCGGCGGTAATGGGCTGGAGCAACGGCGGCTCCGTCTTGCGCAGGTCTGCCTCGAAGGCATCGAGCTCGCCCGCATCGATGACTGGAATCGAGGGGGCCGGTTTCGGCAGGGTGGAACCTTGCACGATGTCGGCGGCTGTGGCGGCGACCGCCCGACCGACATGGGCCGCCGCCGGTACGGGCCCATCCATCAGCAACCCTTCGCGACGGAGCAACCCTGTGAGCGTGGGCAGATCGTAGGCATAATCGGCACGCAGAACGAGCACCGCTTCGGTGTCGGGGGCCGCGTTCAGGTCCTGGACCCGCGCGATGCCCCCGATCTGCCGAAGCTGGCGGGCAATCCGTTCGCGGCCGGTCAGCCCCCACAGACGTTCTTCCGAGCTGCCGACGATCAACGCAATTGTCATTGCAAGTTACGGAACAAAAAAGGGATTATGTGCCACCCTATGCGCTTGATCCACATTTCCGACCCTCACCTGACCAGCCTCGAAGGCATTCCGCCCGCACATTTTGTCGGGAAACGCCGGCTGGGCCACGCCTCCTGGCGGTTCCGGAGGCGGCATCGGCACCTGCGCGCCACGCTGGACGAACTCTGCGGGCTGATCACTTCGCTGCGCCCGGACGTGATTGTCGTCACGGGAGACCTGGTGCACCTGGGTTTGCCGGCGGAAATCGAGGAGGCGGCCCACTGGCTCAAGGCGCTGGGGCCCCCGGAAAACGTCTTCGTGGTGCCCGGCAACCACGATGTCTACCGGGCGGATTCCTGGGCGGCGGTGGAGGCGCATTGGGGCGAATACCTGCGGATTGCGCCGGGCTCGAACGGCGAACCGGGCCACTGGGCCGGGTTTCCCACCCGTCTGGGCATTGACGGCGTCGAGATTCACGGCCTCAACACCGGGTTGCCGACCCCGGTATTCATGGCGACCGGTGAGCTGGGCCGCGAACAGTGCGGGCGGCTGACGGAGCGCCTGGCCTGTGCACCGCCCGGGAGCCTCAACATTCTGGCGATCCACCATCCGCCGGCGCCTGGGGCGATACCGGAGCGCAAGGCGCTGAAAGACACGCAGCACCTGGCGCCGGCCGTGGGCATGGCGCACCTGGTGCTGCATGGCCACGGCCACTTCAACAGGTTCTACCGGCAGGGCGCGGTGCCGGTGTTCGCGACCGGGTCCGCGTCGAAATCCGATGCGCCGTTCCGCTGTTTCGACATATCGCGCAACGAACGGGGATGGCGCCTGGAGATGCACCTGCATTGCCGAACCCCGGACGGCTTCGCCGTCGTGGAGACTCAAGCACTCGCCTTTCCCGCCTGATCAGCGCCGCCGGACGAGCGCAAGCAGCGCCACGCCGAGGGCAAGCACATTCGGTGTGAGGCTCGTGGGCGCGGCCGGGAGCTGATACAGCAACCCGAACTGGGTAACCGTTCGCTCCAGCAGGTAGAAGGCAATGCCGATCGCACCGCCCAGGGTAATGCGCGCGCCGAGCGGCATGGCGCGTGTCGAGCCGGTGACGAAGGGAACGCCCAACAGCGCCATGGCGGCGAGCCCGAGAGGCAGGCTCAACTGTTGCCAGAGCAGCAAGCGGTACCGGTGCGTGTCCAGGCCGTTGTCGTCAAGGTAGCCGATGTAGTCGAAGAGGTCGGCGGGCGCCAGCGCGTGCTCGGCCTGGACGAAAGCAAGAAGCCGCTCGGCGCCGATACGGTTCTGCCAGGGCAACCGGTCCGCGCGGCTCCGCACGGCCTCGTCCGCATCGAGCCGCGTGACGGTCACATCGTGCAACAGCCACTCGTTGGCGCTGATCACGTCGGCGCTGGCGGCCTGGGTCAGGCGCACGATGCCGCCGCCGGCGTCAAATTCGTAGATCTCGATGTCCAGTGGGATCATGCCGTAGCGCACGTCGCCGACGCGCACCAGGCTCGACCCGCTCCTTGTCCAGTGTTCGTTGCCCTGAACGGATGTGCCGGTGAGGGCGTGGGCGCGAAGCGACGCCGAGCGGCGTTCGAAGTCGGGGATGACGTACTGCTGAACCGCGGCCACCGACACGATGAGGATGCCGAGCAGGCCGAAAAGCGGCCGGGCGAGCCGCGCGACACTCACGCCGCCGGCACGCATGGCGGTGATCTCGGATTGGCTGGCCAATGCGCCGAGCCCGACCACGGTGCCGAGCAGGCAGGTCACCGGCAATACGTCGATGCCGATCCGGGGAATGGAAAAGGCGACGATGCGCAGTGCATCGAGGCTGCTGAACGTGCCCTTGCCGACGTCTTCCAGTTGCTCGGCCAGCTCGATGAAGGCGAACAGCCCGACGAGCCCCAACAGCACGGGGCTGCCTCCCCGAATCAGGGAGAGGAACAGATGGCGGTCGAGCATGCCCACCCACCGGCTCCGATCGTCAGGCAACCCGGCGCGAAGCGAGCAGGCCGAGCGCCACCACCGCGCCCAGGCCCAGGGGCGCCCACCAGAGGTGCTGCAGGGTCCCCTGCTCGACGCCCGAGCGGGCGATGCCGATGAAGTTGAAATAGGCCGCGTAGACTGCCACCGCCAGCAGTATGCGGCCGTAGCGCCCGCCGCGCGGCCGGGTGCGGCCCAGCGGCACGGCGATCAGCGCCAGGAGCACCGTCGATACCCCCGTTGACAGCCGCCACTGCAGCTCCGCGCGGTCTTCGGCGTTTGTGGAACTCATGAGCCGCGCGGTGGCGGTGGCTTTCGGCCGGTAGCCGACCGGGTCGGGCATCAGCGTCGGCGTCCAGATGGAAAAGGTGCCGAAGCGGCCGATCAGGTCTGCCTCGTCATCCGTCTGCCTGTAGACGAAGGCCTTCTCGAGTTGCAGCCGGTGTGCGTCCGGCCTGGCGAACGCCTCGAGACGGCCCCGGCGCCCCGAGATCACCTCCAGGCCCGACGCATCCCGCGAGCGAACGAACAGGCCAGCGAATTCCCCGGTTCCGGCGTTCCTTTCCTCCAGAAACACCATTCGGTTCTCGTCGCCGTAGACGTGGAACTGCCCCGGAGCGATATCCTCCAGTTCCGCGGATGCCTCGGCGTCGGCGCGAAATTCGTACAGCCGCTCGTACGCCCAGGGCCGGACGAACAGGGAGAGCAGACCCACCGCCAGGGCCACCGTCAGCGACAGCCACACCACCGGCGCGACGATGCGCCCCTCGCCGACGCCCCCGGCCTTCAGGGCGGTGATCTCGTAATCCGAATAGAGGCGGCCGAGGGTGACGATCATGCCCACGTACAGGGCGATGGGAATCAGCACCTCCAGCGCGATCAGTACCTTGAGCCCGGTCAGCGTCGAAACGGCCGAGGCGCTCAAGGTGCCCTCGTTTGCGTCCGCGAGAAAGCGGGTTAGGCTGTAGGCCATGAAAATGCCGACGAGCAGCACCACGACCGCGATCAGGGGCTTGGTCACCTCGCGGACCAGGTACCTGTGCACGATCATCGGCAGGGCCGTCCGCTGGTCGCTTTTCTCATGGGTACTTGCAGGGTCGACCTCAATGGCGGCCACGGAACCTTCGCCCGGGGGCGAAGAGGCGCCCATAGTAATTCGGGCCGACCGGGCCTGGGAAGGGGAAGACGGCGGGGTGCTCTACCTTCAAGGCAGCTTCGAGATGAGTTCGGCCGAGTGGCGGGTCACCGCGGACGACGCGGAAGTGCACGGCCCGGTGGACGATCCGGAACGCGTGGTTGTAACCGGCGCACCCGCCCGCATTTCCTTCGACAACGAAGGTTTCACGATCACCGGTGCGGGCGGACGCATCGTCTACCGGTACCGCGAAGACGTGATCGAGCTCTACGACGACGCCGTCTTGGAGGGCGAAGACGTGTCCATGGCCAGTTCCGCGATCGTCTACGACCTCAGGAACGGGCGGTTGCGCTCCAGCGGGTCGGACGGGGTGGAGGTCATTGTGCGGCGGGACGGCGACGGGGGTTGAGAGCTAGTGCTCCTTCCATCTGATACGGCAGTATCAGTTGGAAGGAGCACTGGTTTGGCGCAACGCCGGCGCGCGGGGTAGGGGGACTGTCAGCGTCTTGCGTCGGCGCTGAGGCGTGCGCCCGTCTGCCACCAGCCGGGCACGGTGACACTGGCGTAATCAAGATCCTTGTGGTCGTCGATTTCGCACCAGCCGTGGCCGGCGGTGCTCACGGTGCCAACGTGGCCCTGGCGGGCCAGCAGGTCTATCGCGGACAGGTACCATCGCTTCAGGGTCGACTCTTCCAGCATCATGGATTCGAGCTGCGTGCGGAAGAGGCCCACGCCGGTGCCGCGGAAACGGATCATGCCGATGGACTCGCCGTCGACCTCGGCGATGGGGAGCTGTTTGTCCACGCGCCTGAGCGTGCCGCCATCGACGATTACCTTCATGTCGTCGTCGTCGTAGTCGTCTTTCTCGTTGGTGACCAGGGTGATGTCGTGGCTGTCGCGGCTCGCGACCAGGCGCCTGAACACCTCCGGTTCGAACATCGTGTCGCCGTTGATCAGCACGAACGGGTCGGTCATTTCGTGGCGCACTATCCAGCAGGTGCCCAGGTTGTCGCAGTGGGCATAGAAGGGGTTGTGGGCGATGCGCACCGGCAGCCTCTTGAACCGGTGGACGATCTGCCTGACGAGGCCCGCCTGGAAACCGGTGGCCACCACCACTTCGCTGGCGCCGGCCGCGGCCAGGGACTCCAGTTGCCACTCAAGCGCGGTCTTGTCGCCGAGCGGCAGCGCGCATTTCGGCTGGTTCTCGGTCAGCGGGAGAAGCCGCTTGCCCTGGCCGGCGCTCAAGAGAATAACCTTCATCGACAGCCCCTTTTCACTGCGTTTCCGTTACGAGGCGAAGCGGGCCGCGACCTTACGCGAAACGAGGTGGTCCTTCAATCGGTGGGCCAGCGCCAGGATGGTCAGGGTGGGGTTTGCCCAGCCGCCGGTGGGAAACACGGAGCTGCCGGCGACGTACAGGTTCGAATAGCCGTGCACGGCGCAGTGCCTGTCGACCACGCCGGCTTTCGGATCGTCGCTCATGCGGGTGGTGCCCATGTGGTGATAGCCGCCGATCGGGTGATTGCCCACCGTGGGGTCGACCGGCCAGGCCAGGCCGGCGTCGAACAGCCAGGGTTCGGGCTCGAACCGGCCGATGCCGAGGCGCCCCAGTTCGGCGTCCAGGGCTTGTGCGAGCTGGCGCAGCGTATGCTTGTCCTGTTCGTTGAATTGCCAGTCGAGGTCGGCCCGGGGCAGGCCCAGGGCGTCCCTGCTTTGCGAAAGGCGAACCCGGCTGTGTGGATTGGGCGCCTGTTCGGCGCGGATCATGACGTTCAGCCGCCGGTCCGGCAGGGCGGCCAGGCCCCGCGTTACGGGGATTGCCAGACGCTTCTGGTACCAGGCTGCCACGCCCCGGTAAGCATGCCAGAGGTGCCGGTTCTTCCGGTTCGGCTCCAGTTGGTGCTTGAGGTTCTGGTACATGCGCTGCACCACGGGCATGCCGCGCCGCGGGTCCCGCTGCCACTTGAGCGTCATTGCGGTGTTCAATATGCCGAGGTCGCGCTGCAGCGCCGGCGCGGGCGCCAGAACCGGCGCAATGGGCACACCCTTCGAGGATTCGCGCCCGTCTTCATTACCGGGTTGGGGAAAGCGCTTGCGGAAACGGTTCCAAAGGTCGAATGCGCTGGCGGAATGCAGGCGTCCCAGCCTGCCGTGGGCGTGTTCCAGGAAGAAACGGCCGACCCGGTCGTGACGGTTGCCCACGCCCTCAGGCTCCACGTCCCTCGATGCCAGCAGCAGCCGGGCGTTCTCGATGCCGCCGCAGGCCAATACGTAGATGTCCGCCCGTACCTCCGCCTGCCGGCCTGACAGGTTTGCGATCAGCAGACGATCCAGGCCCTCGGCGCTTGCCGCGGCCTGCAGGTGAATCGCGTTGGCGTGAATCAGGATGCGTACGTTCGGATGCTCCAGCAGGTCTCGGGCGCGGCGGGCGCTGAAGCGCTCCTTTAAGTCGTCGAACCGCCAGAAGGGTGTGACGAAGCGGTCGCGGTCGAACGGCGGCGGATCGGTGGCCAGGGTTTGCCACAGCGCCTCGCCGTATTCGTATTCCCCGATTTCGAGGTCCCGGTGCGCGGCCCGGTAACCCTCGGCCAGGTCTTCCCTGCCGATCGGCCAGCCGCTGTGGGGCACCCAGTCACGGGTTTCGAAGTCGATGTTGTCCAGCGGCGCGCAGCGGCCGCCCCAGATGCTGGTGGTGCCGCCGAAGAAGCGCAGGCGGCTGTCGTGCAGGTCGTAGTAGGGCATGCCGACGTTCTCGCCGACTCCGAGGGACTGGGTCACCGGGTCGTGGTCGAAGCCGCCGCTTTCCAGCAGCAGGACGTCCAGCCCGTGGGCGGCCAGCCCCCGGGCCAGTGTCACGCCGGCCGCCCCGGCGCCGACGATGCACACCCCGGCGCGCAGGTCCGGCTCGACGGCGGGTTGCGCGAAGTCAAGCAGCATCGTTGCCGATCCGCCGGTTCCACCGGTTCAGGTTGGCGAGCGGCTTTCTGACGTAGGCGCTGGCCCGCAGCAGGGAGAGCAGGGCATCCCGGCAGGGGCCCGCGACCCGGTCCAGGGGCCGGTCGAGGTCCACGAAAAGCACCACGCGGGCTTCCGGGGTGGCGTTGCGCACTTCGTGCTCGAAGGTATCGTCGAAACAGAGGCACTTGCCCGTTTTCCAGTGGCGGGTCTCGGCGCCGACGCGTATCCAGCACCGCTCCGGCTCGGCCGGAATCCTGAGCCCCAGGTGGCAGCGCACCACCGCCTTGGTGGGGCCCCGGTGGGGCGGTATGTGGTAGCCGGGCGCCAGAATGGAGAACCAGGCGTTCTGCAGGCCGGGCAGGCCACCCAGGATTTCCGCGGTGCGCGGGCAGGCGCGGCAATTCTCGTCGATGCGTTTCCCGAACACGTAGAACGCGAAGGTCTTCCAGTTGTCTCCGAAGGAGATGCGCGCCTGGTCGGGTGACATCTCGTGGAAGGTGGGAATGTCCTGCGGACGCTCCAGCACCCTGTCCAGCTCGGCGCGGATGGCTCGCCAGCCGGCTTCCAGGTCGCGTACCTGCGGAAAATCTCCCGCGGGAAGGAACGGGGTTGTCGGCGCCAGCGAGTGGCGGGCGAGAAAGCGGTCGGTCGCGCGCAGGAATATCTTCCCCAGCCGAACGCCGAGCCTGGGTTCGGGGCGGTCGTCCATCACGTGAGTACCTGCTCGGCAAGCGCGAGGTCCTGAACCGAATCGACATCCACGGCGGCGAGTTCATCGTCGACCTCGACCCAGGAGACCCTGCAGCCGGCGGCCCGTGACAGAACCGCAAAGGCATCTTCCATTGCCAGCCTGCCGCTGAGGTAACGCAGCAGGGTGCCCGCACCGAGTTTCCCGGCGATGCGCCAGGGGCGCTTGCGGTCGCGCTGTACCCCCCGCCAGAAGCGGATGGCTCGGCGCGCGTTCGGGCTCCTCAGCAGGAACAGGTTTGTGCCGCAATAGCCGCCCTCGCGAAACCGGAGCAGGGTGCGCCGGGTGCCGGGAAAGCGCCGCATGACGCGTTCGCGGGAGACCAGCCCCACCAGCGCCTCCGCGTCCGACGAGGCGGCGGCGGCAACGAATTGCTCAACCGTTTCGGGAGTGAGCAGAGCGTGGTCGCCCGTCGTCACCAGCACCGGGAACTCGTCAAGCTCGTCGAGCGCGCGCAGGGTACTCTCCGCGGGCGCGCGGTCCGGCTCGATCCAGGAAAAGTCGCCGGTTTCGAAAATGGCGCCAAGGGTGGCGGAACCGCGACACACCTCCGGGTTCGGGCCGGCGATCAGGCCGCCGTCCATGCCATGGGCGGCGCGCAGGGTTTCGATCACCCGCAGGATGCTTGGGCGGCCGGCAACCGGCGCAAGCACGCCCGCGGGAACGCCGGTTGCAACAGCCAGCGGGTTGCGTCCGGGCCGTTCGCCGGCGAGTACGATGGCTTTCATGACCCGCCGAGGCTCTTCTCGTAGAGGCGGTAGCGCTTGGTTACCGTGCCGCCGAGGCGCTCGAGAATGCTCCTCATGCCGGCGTTGTCTTCCAGTATCCAGGACAGCTCCCCCGCGATCACCCCGTGCCGTAGCGTGGGTGCGTTCATGCCGTGGATCAGCGTCATGGCGATGCCCGGGCCGAACACGGTATCGTGCAGGTCCTTGCGCACGCCCATGAGCGGAACGCGAACCGTTCGGGGCAATCGGACCTTCAGCCGCCAGAGCAGCTTTGCCCACCCGATCGGGAACAGCCTGCCGTTGAGGTCACGAATGCATTCGTTGATGTTGGGCAGAACGACGATGAATCCCGCGGGTTCGCCATCCAGCTCGGCGATGAGGATGAAGTCTTTCGGAACCACGAAAAGCAGCAGATTGCCGATTGCCGCGAACTCAGCCTCCGTGAAGGGAACGAATCCCCAGTTGCCGGACCAACCGTCGTTGAATATGCGGCGTACCACTTCGAGTTCCGCTGCCTTGTCGGCGCGGTTGAGGTTGCGCAGTACCAGGCGCGCGCCAAGGCGCCGGCGCAGGCGCCGGATGGCAGCCGGCTCATCGTAATTGGGAGCCAGACGGTAGGCGAGCAACTCCCGGCACGATCGATAGCCGGCGCTTTCGAGCCGAGGATGATAGTAGGGGCGCGCGTGGCCCATCAGGAACGACGAGGGTGACTCGTAACCGTCGTACAGCAGGCCCGGCTCCTGGTTGATGTTCAGGTTCAGCGGCCCCAGCACGCTTGTCATGCCGCGTTTGCGCAGCCACTCCTCGGCCGTGTTTGCGAGGCTGGCGAACAGGTCGGCGTCGTCCATGCCGTCGATCATGCCGAAAAATCCCTGCCGGGGGTCATTGTGCTTCAGGTGAAGCGCGTCAATCTGCGCGCTGATGCGCCCGACGGGTACGCCGCCCCGGCAGGCAATCCAGCCCTGCCAGTCCAGGTGCTCGAATATCGGTTCTTTCGGCGAAAGCGCCATCAGGCGCTCCAGTATGAGTGGAGGCACCCACGCGGGGTCATCGCGATAAACCGACCAGGGAACCTTCACGAACTGCTTGAGCAGGCGCCGGCCGGAGACCGGACGAATCTCGATCATCGATCGAGCCTCCCGAGTCAGACGATAGCCCTGGCGGGTATCAGGCCTTCGTTCAGTGAACCGGAACGGAAGCCGGCGAGGTCAAGAGCGACGAAGCGGTAGCCGCAGGCCTTTACTGCATCGGTCAGCCGATCGCGAAGTTCCAGGGCGTGCGGCAGCTCCTCGGCAGCGATCTCCAGCCTGGCCACCTCTTCGTGGTGCCGCACCCGGAATTGCCGGAAGCCCAGGTCCGCCAGCGCCTCCTCGGCGCGCTCAACCTGTGCCAGGCGCGCCTCGTCGATATGTGAACCGTACGGGAATCGGCTCGACAGGCAGGCCGACTGCGGCTTCTGCGCATTGTCGAGGCCGAGTTCAGCCGCGAGCGCCCTGACGTCCGCCTTGGCGAAACCCGCATCGACCAGCGGCGAGCGGACCCCGAAATCCCGGGCTGCCGCCAGGCCGGGCCGGTGATCGCCGAGATCGTCGGTATTGGTGCCGTTGACCACGTTGGCATAGCCTTCACGGGCGGCGATTTCGGCCAGCGAGGTGTAGAGCGAGGTCTTGCAGTGGAAGCAGCGGTCGGTGGGATTGGCCCGGTAGTCGGACTTGGTCAGTTCATCGGTGACGATTACCCGGTGCCGCATGCCCCAGGTTGCGGCCAGCGTGCGCGCGAGCTCCAGGTCGCGGCGCTTGAGGCTCGCGCTCCCCGAGGTGACGGCCAGGCTCGCCTCGCCGAGCGCCTCGGCCGCCACGAAGGCCACCAGCGAGCTGTCGACGCCGCCGGAAAAGGCGACGATCACGCTCTCGAGCCTGCTCAAGGCCTCCTTCAGGGCGGTGTATTTTTCGGCCAGTTGCTGCTGCACGTCCTGCTCAGAGCCTGTTGATCGTGTTGGCAAGGTACCCGGCGCCGAATCCGTTGTCGATGTTGACCACGGCAAGCCCCGAGGCACAGCTCGACAGCATGCCCAGGAGCGCCGCCACGCCGCCGAAGGAAGCGCCGTAGCCCACGCTGGTCGGCACCGCGATCACCGGCTTGTCCACCAGGCCGGCCACCACGCTGGGCAAGGCGCCTTCCATGCCGGCCACCACGATCAGTACGCGCGCCTCGCGCATGGCGTCGAGCCGGGCAAGCAGCCTGTGAATGCCTGAAACGCCCACATCGTTGATGCGGTTCACCGGGTTGCCGTAGAACTCGGCGGTAACTGCGGCTTCCTCCGCCACCGGCAGGTCCGACGTGCCGGCGGTGATCACGGCCACCGTTGTGTGGGGCGGTGGGGGCACGGTGCGGGTCAGCGTAATGGCGGCGGCCGTTTCGTGGTAGCGGGCCTCGGGCTCCCTGCCCAGAACGGCGTCGAAGGCCTGCCGGCTCGCCCGGGTGACCAGGGCGTTCTGGCCGTTGTCGGAAAGGGCGCTTACCAGGTCGGCGATCTGCTCGGGTGTCTTGTGCTGGCCGTAGATGACTTCCGCCGCGCCGGTGCGCCGCTCCCGGTCGGTGTCCAGAGTCGAATGCCCCAGGTCCTGGAAGAAGAAGGCGCGAATGCGCGCCGCGGCTTCATCCAGTGCGAGACTGCCCGAACTGCAGTCTGCGAGGATCTGTTCCAGCTCGGCGCCTTTCATGGAACAGTGTTCAACCTTTTGATTTTAAAGGAAAATAAATTTGACATAATATCGGAAATCTCAACAGCGAGTTCGCATACGGCGCTTCCCTTTCGGCGCACGGCCCTGTCATCCTGCCGTACGCAAGGCTATCGAGCGAGCTTAACGCGCCGAAAGGGAAGCGCCGCATACGAACTCTTTCCCGAGATTCGGCGTTGGTCCTTCCTCGTTCTCGTCCCGGCGCGCCGGGTTGCCGACTTTCATGGAACCGCCGTCGGCGGTGCGGTTTATTTCTGGCTTGGGCTTGGCAATGTGCACACGGGCGGCTCAGGCGAGCATTCGGTGTGTCGGAGCGCAGAGGCCCGGGATGTCGAGTCCGTGGGTGCAGGCGTCGCGGCAGGGTTCGCCGGAGCAGGCGAGGCAGGCGGCGGCGTTGGTGGAGAGGGCGGCGTATTCATCCCGCGCGAAGGTGAGATCGCGGTAATCGGTTGCGTACATGCGGGTGCGGAGCACGTCGGAGATCGGCACGCCGTAGGGGCAGGCGCCTTCGCAGTCGTTGCAGGCGTGGCGGCAGTAGCTCGTGCCGTTCAGCCGGGCGTAGGTGTCGAGCAGCGCCCGGTCGCCGCCGGCCAGGGCCTGCCAGCCGGATGCGCCGAGGAATTCGTCGATGTCCGGCTCATTGGTCATGGAGACCACCAGCGCATCGACGTGGGGATTGGCGAGCGTCCAGCGGAACGCCGCCTGGGAGAAAGACGCGCCGTCGCGCTCGTAGGGGCGCATGTCGTTGAGCCTGGCGCCCATCAGGGTCTTCATCGCCACCACCCCCACGTCGAGCGACTTTGCCCGCGCCAGTACCCGCGGCAGGCCGGGATGCCGGGCAATCAGGTCGAAGCCGCGGGCGAACTGCTCGTAGAACGCCGGGTCCTGGCCGAAGTTGTGGGCGACGAGCACCACATCGACCATGTTCTTGTCGAAGGCGTGGTCGAGGCAGCCGATGAGGCGCCCCGCGTGGCCCGACATGCCGGTGAAGCGGATCTTGCCCTGCCGCTTCGCGCGCTCGACGAATTCGAACCACTCCGGGTTGTCCAGCCTGCCGGTGTCGTTCACGGCATGGTTGAAATAGATGTCGACGTAGTCGGTGCGGAGCCGGCGCAGGCTGCCGTCAAGGGCCGCCATGATCGACTCCCGGCTGTCGCCGGCGTACGCCATGGTCTTGGATGCGATAACGACGCGCTCGCGCCTGCCGCGCAGGGCGTTGCCAATCACCTGCTCGGACTGCCGGCGCGTATAGGACTCCGCGGTGTCGAAGTAGTTGATGCCGAGGTCCAGGGCGTGGTGCACCAGGTGTTCCTGTCCGGTGCGCAGGCGGCTCGATCCGAAGGAAACATCGGAGATGGCGAGCCCGGTTCTGCCGAGGGTGACGTAGCGGCGCACCCGGTTGCCGGCGTTGCCTGCTTCGCGGGCGGCGGCCGTCGATGCACGGTGCGCGGCGAGCCCGGTGGCCGCGGCCCCCGCCTTGAGGAATTGCCTTCTCGAAGTCATGCCTGCCGATCTCCCCGCTCGTTGCGCGGCGTTGGGACAAACCCGGAATCGACGGTACTGAACGGCTGGACCATCAACGATGCCAACGATAGCGCGACCAGTGCCCTCACGCCAGCGCGGCGCCGGATGCCGGCGCGCAAACCGGTCTTTTTGCGCCTGCTGATTGCGGCACGGCGATTGCGGCACCGAGACTCGCGGTAAGAAATGTCCGTGAGATGGGCTACATTAGACGGCCTGACGGAACCTCCGGAGACGAGGCATGAGCATCAAGCCCATATTCGAACTGGTCGACGAGACCAAACGCGATCTCGAGAACCTTTCCATCGAGCAGTTGAAGAACGAGATGGCGAAAAGGGACGATCTGTTGCTGATCGACATCCGGGAACTCCAGGAGAACGTCGATCTCGGCACCATTCCCGGCGCCAGGCACGCGCCGCGCGGCATGCTGGAGTTCTGGGCGGACCCGGCCAGTCCGTACTATCGGGACTACTTCGCCGAAGACAGGCGGATCGTTCTGTTCTGCGCCGGCGGCGGACGCTCGGCCCTGGCGGCCAAGGCCCTCAAGGACATGGGCTATCCCGACGTGGCGCACCTGGCCGCCGGGTTCAACGGCTGGGCCAAGGCAGGCGAGTCCGTTCAGGAGACGGCCTCTGCGAGCCGCTGGATGCGCAAACCGGCCGACCGAAGCGCCAACGTGCCTCCAAAGGGCTGAACGCACACCCGACTGCCGGCGCCAGGTGACGGGGCGGTGGCCGCTCCTTGCGAAGTTGACTAATCTGACGCACCGTTCGCCCGACCAGGAACTCTGACCCGCACCCGTGATCACTGCCTGCGCACCGCGCGCACACCGCGTTCGCCCCGCTTGCCCGGGCCACCCGAGTCTCTGCAGGAGTCTACCGGGCCATGCGGGCTGACCTCAGCCTGCCGGTCGCCGACCTTGTGCTGGTCGGCGGCGGCCACAGCCATGTCCAGGTACTGAAGTCGCTGGGAATGTCGCCTCTGGACGGGGTGCGTGTCACGGTCATCGCCCGGGAGGCGCATACGCCGTACTCGGGCATGTTGCCGGGATACGTGGCGGGGCACTACCGGTGGGAAGACATTCACATCGACCTCGGGCCGCTCTGCCGCTTTGCCGGCGCCCGCCTGATTGTCGATGCGGTTACCGGCCTGGACCTGGAGAACAACGCCGTCCGTTGCGCAAACCGCCCGCCCGTGCGCTTCGATACGCTTTCGGTCAACTGCGGGGCCGCCCCGGAGACGTTCGCCGACGCCGGAGTGCCGGTCAAGCCGATCGGGCGGTTCCTGCCTCATTGGCGGTCGCTTTGCGAAGAAGCCGGGCCGGGCACGAAGATCCTGTTCGCGGGCGGCGGAGCGGGGGGTGTGGAATTGGCACTCGCGGCGCGTTACGCCCTGCCGCACGGCGTCGAGATCGGTATCGTCACGCTGGAACTCCTCCCCGGGCAGGCACGGCGAGCGCAACAGATGCTGGCGGACGAGCTTTACAAGGCCGGCATCGAATTGCGTTTCGGGACGGTTTCGGCGGCGAGGGAGAGCGAACTGGTCCTCGCCGATGGAACCACCGTCGGGTTCGACCGGCTGTTCTGGGTCACCGGCGTGGTGGCGCCGGACTGGGTGCGGGACAGCGCGCTGTCCCAGGATTCCCGGGGCTTTGCACGGGTAGACGCCTGCCTGCGCTCGCTCTCTCATCCGCGCGTATTCGTGAGCGGCGATGTGGCCTGCCTCAACGGGCAGGAGCGCCCCAAGTCCGGCGTGTTCGCCGTGCGGGCCGGGCCGGTGCTGGCCGCCAATCTGCGCCGGTCGGCCCAAGGCCGCGCGCTCCGGCGATTCAGGCCGCAAAAGCGATTCTTGAGCATCATCGGCACGGGCGATGCGCGGGCCGTGGCTTCCCGGTCCGGCCTGGCGGTGCGGGGGCGTTGGGCTTGGCGCTGGAAGAAATGGATCGACCGCCGGTTCATGGAGCGGTTTCAAAATCTCCCCGACATGGCGGGCGCCCCGACGATCGGCAATCCCGGAAACGGCGTTGACGGCAAGGAACAGCCCCCGTTCGACCCGATGCGCTGCGGAGGTTGCGGCGCCAAGCTGGCCGCCGGGCCTCTGCACCGGGTTCTGGGTCGCCTGCCGGAGCAGCGCCATGCGGACCTGGTCCAGGGCATCGGCGACGATGCAGCGATCCTGCGCGGCCAATCGGAACAGCTGCTTTTGACCCTGGACGGTTTTCGCAGCCTCGTCGACGATCCTTACCTGTTCGGGCGAATCACCGCCCATCACAGCCTGAACGACATCTATGCCATGGGCGCAAAGCCCACGAGCGCCATGGCCATCGCTACGGTGCCGCTGATGACCGAGGCGATGATGGAGGAGGAACTCTACGGGTTGCTCAAGGGCGCCGTGGACGTGCTGAACGGTGACGGCGTGCCCCTGGTGGGCGGGCATTCCTCCGAGGGGTCCGAGTTGTCCCTGGGCCTGGCGGTGACCGGCAGGGCGGTGGAGCCGGTGTTGACCAAGGCGGGCTGCCGAGAGGGCGACCGCCTGCTGGTGACCAAGCCGCTCGGCATCGGCGTGCTGCTGGCGGCGCATATGCGCGGCCAGGCACAGACCAGATTGCTGCAGGCCGCAATCGGCATCATGGACCAGTCCAATCGGGAAGCGCTCGACGTCTTGCGCGCGTACGGTGTCCGGGCGGTTACGGACGTCACCGGCTTTGGCCTGGTGGGCCACCTGGGCGAAATGTTGCGGGCCTCCGGAACTGGCGCCGAACTCTGGCTGGAAGCGGTGCCCAGCCTCAAAGGCGCCCTGGAGGGCTTTGATGGGGGTGCGTCCAGCGTACTGCAAGAGGGCAACGAGCAGGCATTGGCGGACTTCGAGATTCGCGGCCGCCCTCCGGGAGATCCCCTGGTGCGGTTGCTGGCCGATCCCCAGACCTCCGGCGGGTTGCTGGCCAGCGTGCCCGCTGACCGGGCGGGGGATTGCCTTGGGGCCCTTCTTGCCGCGGGCTACGCGAACAGCGCGGAGATCGGGAGGATTACCGCCGGCTCCAACCTGATTTGCCCACGAAGGCCGGACTGACTCCTGCCGAGGGCACAGGGGCGCCGAGCGAAATCAGATGTGCAAGCATGCCTCCGCCCGCTATGGTCCGCGCCATCCGGTGCCTTCGCTGCTCGTGCCGGCCGCGTTGCGTTCTTTCGACTGGGTCGTGCTAGAAAAAGGCGGCGACCGACGGCCGGAAGCGATCCATGTCGACCAGAAATGAATCATGCCCCTGAATTGACTCCAGGCGCTTGAATTCCAGGTCCCGGACGCAGGTCTTGAGTGTCCGGGCCAGTTCTTCCTGCTGGTGCAGCGGAAACAGGAAGTCGGAGGTCACGCCGATGACCAGCGCACTCTCGATGCGCAGCCGGCGCAGGCCCTGTTCCAGGCTGCCGCCGTGGTTGGCGGCATCGAACAGGTCCATGGCCCTGGAGAGGTACAGGTAGCAGTTGGCGTCGAACCCGCCGATGAACCGGTTGGCGTGGGCTTCCAGGTACGATTCCACCTCGAAATCGATACCGAACGGGTGGTCGGTCGGCGGTTCTCTGGTGGCGCGTTCGCGGCCGAATCGTTCTGCCCATTCGGCCGCCGACCGGTAGGTGATCATGCCCAGCTTGCGCGCGAGGCGCATGCCGCTGACCGGGCCCCGGCGGAAATCGTACTGACCGTTCCGCCAGGCCGGGTCCGTGCGAATGATCTCCCGTTGCAGGGAACGCAAGGCGATGGAGAAGGGGAGGCTGCGCCCCGCAGAAGAGATGGAAAGCATGCGGCGGCTGCGATCGGGATGCTGCAGGGCGAAGGCGAGCGCCGTCATGCCGCCCATCGACGGGCCCACTACAGTGTGCAGCACGTCTACGCCGAGATGGTCGAGAACCAGCGCGCCGCCGTTGGCGATGTCCTCCACGCACAGCACCGGAAAGTCCAGCCTGTAGTAATCGCCCGTGACCGGATCCAGGGAGGCGGGCCCGGTCGAGCCGAAACAGCTCCCGAGCGAATTGACGCAGACCACGAAATACCGGTCGGTATCGATGGGCTTGCCCGGCCCGACCATGTCCTCCCACCAGCCCGTTGTCGGGTCGGCGGGGGAAGAGGCGATGTGGGCGGATGGCGAAAGCCCCGTGAAAACGAGGACCGCGTTGTCTTTCGCGGCGCTCAGGTTGCCCAGGGTTTCATAGGCGATTACCGGGCTCTCGAGAACCCCGCGCTGCATGGCAAAAGAGCCGCGTACCAACAGTTTCTGAAGCGCGCCCATGACTTGACGGTAGCAGATGGCGTGGTGCGTGCCTACAGCGTACGGGCCATCGATTCGACAGGCCGTCGTGCGGGGCGTGCCCCTTTGCGCTACAGTCGCCGTCTTTTGCGCAAGCCGGGACATTCGTATGTTGACACCCGTTGATCTGGCGCGCCCAGTCGGCGAATTTCGCGAGCTGGGCCGTGCGCTGGCCCTCATTGCCCTGACCGTCTTTTCGGCCTCGTGCACAGACACCGCGCGGGATGAGGTGGATGGTGAGGCGTCAGCGTCAGACCTGGTGCTTCCGGTTGAGGTCGACATCGAATCGGCAGGCATCGACATCCCGTTCGAGAAGTTCACTCTGGACAACGGCCTGACGCTCATCGTCCACGAGGATCGGAAGGCGCCGGTGGTGGCCGTGAACGTCTGGTATCACGTCGGCTCGAAGAACGAGAAACCCGGCAAGACCGGGTTCGCGCACCTGTTCGAACACTTGATGTTCAACGGCACGGAGAACTACCCCGGTGAGTTCTTCGAGCCCTTCGAGCGGGTCGGCGCCACCGGCATGAACGGCACGACCAACGTCGACCGGACCAATTACTTTGAAGTGGTGCCCAAGAACGCGCTCGACCTTGCGCTTTGGATGGAATCGGACCGTATGGGGCACCTGCTCGGTGTGGTCGACCAGGCGCGCCTGGACGAGCAGCGCGGCGTTGTGCAGAACGAGAAGCGCCAGGGCGAGAACCAGCCCTATGGGCGGGTGTTCAACGTGCTGTTCGAGAACGTCTTTCCGTCCGGCCATCCCTACTCGTGGTCCGTAATCGGCAGCATGGACGACCTGAACGCGGCAAGCCTCGACGATGTCAGGGAGTGGTTCAACCGGTATTACGGTGCGGCGAATGCGGTTCTGGTCATCGCCGGCGATGTGGAAGCGGAACAGGTCAAGGGCCGGGTGGAGCACTATTTCGGCCATATTCCAGCCGGGCCCCCACTGACGCGGCAGAAGGAATGGATACCCGAACTCGTGGGCACCCACCGCCTGGTCATGCAGGACCGGGTGCCCCAGGCGCGGCTCTACAAGGCATGGACGATGCCCCGCTACGGCACCCTGGCGTCGAATCGGCTCGACCTCGTTGCGGGTATTCTGAGCGAAGGCAAGACCTCGCGGCTCTACAAGCGCCTGGTGTACGACGAGCAGATCGCCTCGGATGTGAACGCTTTCGCTTTCCCGATGGAGATTGCCGGCATCTTCGGCATCATCGCCACGGCGCTGCCGGGGCACACCCTCGCGGAACTCGACGCGGCCATCGAGGAAGAAATCGCGGCCTTTCTGGAAGAGGGCCCCAGCGGCGAGGAACTGAACCGCATGGTCACCAGCCGCCGCGCCGCGTTCATAAGGGGCATCGAGCGGGTCGGCGGCTTCGGCGGCAAGAGCGACCAGTTGGCGCGCAACGAAACCTACATGGACGATCCTGCCTTCCACAAGACGACGCTTGCACGTTGGGCCGCGGCGCGGCCCGCCGACCTTCAGGCCGCGGCCGGCAAGTGGATGACACGGGGGCAGTTCAGTCTCGAGGTGCTGCCGTTTCCGGAAACATCGGTAGGCGACGCCCGGGCTGACCGCTCGAGGCTGCCGGATACGGGCTCGCCGCCGCCGGCGCGCTTCGACCGCTTCGAGCGCTTCGAACTCGAAAACGGCCTCAAGGTGGTGCTGGCGGAACGCCACGCCGTCCCGGTGGTCGAGTTGAACCTGGTGATCGACGCCGGCTTCGCCGCCGATCAGTTCGCAACTCCGGGCACCGCGAACCTGGCGCTCGCCATGCTCGACGAAGGCACGGCCACACGGTCGGCTCTCGAGATCAGCGATGAACTGCTGCGTCTCGGCGCGAATCTCGGCGCCGGTTCCAATCTGGACACCTCCTTCGTCGGCATGTCGGCGCTGAAGGAGAATGTGGACGCATCGCTCGATCTCTATGCGGATGTCATCCTCAATCCGTCGTTCCCGGAAAAGGACTTCGCCCGCCTGCAGCAACTGCAGATCGTCGGCATCCAGCAGGAGAAGGTACGGCCCAGGACACTGGCGCTGCGGCTCTTTCCCCGCCTTCTCTACGGCGACGGGCACGCATACAGCCTGCCCTTTACCGGCTCCGGAAACGAGACGTCCGTGGCGGCGCTGACGCCAGGGGACCTGGCCGCTTTCCATCAGGCCTGGTTCAAGCCGGGCAACGCGACGCTGGTGGTCGTTGGCGATGTCACCCGGAGCGAAATCGAGCCTTTGTTGACTGCGCGTTTCGGCGCGTGGCGCCCGGGCGATGTGCCCGATAAGAACCTCGCAACCGTCGCCCATCAGGACGAACCGATTGTCTACCTGGTGGACAGGCCCGACTCCGAACAGTCGGTGATCATCGCCGGCCATGTCGCTCCACCACGCAACAACGATGCGGAAATGGCCATCACCGCCATGAACCAGGTACTCGGCGGCGATTTCACGGCCCGCGTCAACATGAACCTGCGCGAAGACAAGAACTGGTCTTACGGAGCGTTTACCCAACTCGTGCCCGCCAAGGGCCAGCGGCCGTTCATTGCGCTCGCACCGGTGCAGACCGACAAGACCAGCGAAGCGATGGCGGAAATGCAGCGCGAAATCGAGGAGATTCGCCATGTTCGTCCCGCCACGCCGGACGAAATCGCCAAGGTGAAGGACCGGCGCACCCTTTCGCTTCCGGGACGCTGGGAAACGGCCTCCGCCGTGCTGGGGTCGCTCGTGGAAATCGTGCGCTTCGGGCTGCCGGACGATTACTGGGACAGCTATGCGGATGCCGTTCGGGGCTTGAGCGAAGAGGAAATCCACCGGGCCGCGGTCGACGTGGTCAATCCGGATGGGCTGATCTGGGTGGTCGTCGGTGACCGGGGCAGGATAGAGGCCGGGATTCGCGACCTGAACGTCGGGCGCATCGTGCCGCTGGATGCCGACGGCAATGTTCTGGATGAGGCCGCAAGCCCCGCTCCTAGAAAAAGACAAACGACCTGACAACGACGTTCCTGCGGCACGGCGCGTCCGCGGGCGCGGTGGGGTCGAAACAGGCCGTGTGGAACGACCAGCGCGAAACCGAGCCGTCGGTGACCGAGTCGTAGCACTTCAGCATCGAGACCTCGGTGGGCTTCTGCTGAGGTATCCAGTACCACTCGTGGTCGGGCCTGTAGGTGAAGCGGGTAGTCTCGCCGACCCGGTCGTCGTAGATGCGGTAGTTGGTGATGTAGGGCTGGTCGGCGAAGGAGGGCCAGGCACAGAGCACAAAGGGGTACTGGCGCACGGTCTCCATGGGCTTGGCCAGGTTGATCGACATGAACCGCCGGGACATCTTGGCGTCGGCCTCCGCGGGCGTGTAGTGCACCGTGCGTCCGAAGTTGCGCAGGTTCTGCGTGAGCAGTTCCCGACAGCGCACGCGGCCGCTGTTGTCGTTGAGGTCGTTGTGCACGAGGTTGGCGTAGAAGGCGTTGACGCCCGGAATCCTGTTGTCCTGGTCTTCCGTGCGGTCGCCGTCGTAGTCCTTGTCGAACACATCGTGGTTGTAGACGAGGGCATCCGTTGCGCCGGGGAAGAATTCGAGCAGAAGCTGTTCCATTTCCGGGTAGAAGACGCGCTCCACCTCGTGCGCGTCGTAGAAGTTCCCGCATTTCGACTCGCAATGCGCCAGGGACACGCCGAGCTTGTCCATGCTCTCGGGGCTGTACGGCGACAGGCCCGGGTAATATTCCCCGATGCGCCGCGCGTCGCGCATGACCTGGGGGAAATAGAGGCACCGGCGGTCGATGTTTCGTTCTTCCTGGCGCAACGCCCGGGCGTCCGCCTCGCGTGCCGGGTCCTGCCAGAGGGCGTTGGACGATACGATGGTGTAGGTGGGCGCTTCGTAAACGGTGTAGCGCAGCGGCAGCGCCAGACCGCCTTCCGGAGCCTGGATGTTGTTTTCCCGAATGTAGTCCAGGCATTCCGAGTACCTGCGGAAGCCGGGGCCCCACTCGGTGTCGATGGGGCCGGGGGGCGCGTTCTCGAGCATGTCGACGACCGCCTGCCCTTCACCTGTGGCGATCAGTGCAAAGGCCGCTTCCGTGGCCGCGGCGGTACCCGCATCCCCGGCCCGGTCGAACGACATGTAGGACAGGCCCCCGTTGGCGGCGACCGGCGGCGGTTGCCCTTCGGTGAGTTCGAACGGCGGCACGTATGCCGGCGGAACGGTTTCGGCGCGCGCAGTGGCCTGGTTTTCGATGACTTTGGGTGGGTTCATGACATGCCCCGGCCGCAAACCCCGAATTATGGCACAGAGGGGCCGGCCCTGGAGGGCGTGCACGTGCAGTCGCTCTGTCCACGCCGGTGAATGCACACAAGGGACCTTACCGGAACCTCGGAAGCGTCTGTTGCCGGAAAACCAGCGTCGTCATTCGAGCCCGGCGCACCCGTCCGGCAAAAAGCCTGATAGAGTGTCGCCCCCACCATCCCCCGCAAGCGAGCATCGACCGTGACCACACCGTATCCCGACCATCCGCAACTGACCGGCAACTTCGCACCGATTCGCATGGAGTGCGACATCGACGACGTCATCGTGCGCGGCGAGTTGCCGGCGGAACTCGACATCACCTATTACCGCAACGGCCCGGACCCGCAGTTTCCGCCGCGGGGCGACCACCACTGGTTCGCGGGCGACGGCATGCTGCACATGTTCAGGATTCGGGACGGCCGGGTGCGCTACCGCAACCGCTGGGCGCGCACCGTGAAATGGACGCTGGAGCGCCGCGAGGGGCGCAGCCTGTTCAGCCCGCTGAACCCCATGGCAAGCGACCCCGTTACCGCGGGGGTGGAAACCGACGGCATCGCCAACACCAACGTCCTCTGGCACGGCGGCAGGCTGCTGGCGCTCGAGGAGGGCCACGCGCCGTTCGAGATCGACCCGCAAACGCTTGAGTCGAAAGGCGCCTGGACCTTCGATGGCCAACTGGAAGGGCCCATGACCGCACACCCCAAGATCGATCCGCACACCGGCGAGATGCTGTTCTTCGGGTACATGGTCGACGGCTTCTTCTCGCCGGGACTCAGCTACCAGGTGGTGAGCCCGGAAGGGGTACTCACAACCTCCGAACGCTTCGAGGCGCCGTTCCCCAGCATGGTGCACGACTTCATCGTCACGGCCGAACACGTGCTGTTCCCGATCTTTCCGTTGACGGGCAGCATGGAGCGCGCCATGCAGGGCAAACCGCCCTTTGCCTGGGAACCGGAAAAGGGCACCCACGTCGGGGTCATGCGCCGGGACGGTTCCGTCGCACAGATCCGTTGGTTCGAGACGGACGCCTGCTTCGTGTTCCATCCGATGAACGCCTGGACCGACGGCGACCGCATCGTGGCGCACGTCATGCAGTTCGAGGAGGCGCCCCTTTTCCCGAAGGCAGACGGCAGCCCCGCCGATCCGGCCAAGGCCAACGCCCGGCTGTGCGAGTGGGTGATCGACCTGGCCGACAACTCGAACGGCATCGAGCGCCGCTACCTCGACGAGATCAGCGGCGAGTTCCCGCGTCTCGACGAACGCTTCGCGGGCAGCGGCTACCGGCACGGCTACTACGCCGCCTCGGTCAACGGCGGCCCGGGCCTCGGATTCGACGCCATCGCCCACCACGATTTCTCGACGGGCCGCCGCAAGCAACACCTGCTGCCAGAAGGCGACGTCACGGGCGAGCCGGTCTTCGTGCCCAGGGCGCCGGATGCGGCGGAAGGCGACGGCTACGTGCTGAGCGTGGTCTACCGAAGCGGTGAAAATCGCAGCGACCTGGTTTTTCTCGATGCGGCCAACGTGGAAGACGGCCCCGTGGCTTGTGCGGAGTTGCCCCACCGGGTCCCCTACGGCTTCCACGGCAACTGGAAGTACAACGGCTGACCGGCTTGACTTCCAGGTGCCCGATCGTCGAAAACGCATCCACATCATTGACGAACAGGGCAGTGGAGCAGGGCAATGGCAGACAAGCAGGCGGTAACGGAACTCCTCAACCGGGCCGGAGTGGCCTACGACACGGGTGACAGCGACTTTCTGATCGACATGTTCGCGCCGGACGGCCCGGCATTCGAGATGACCATATCGGGTGGCGAGCCGATCGTCTTCGAGGGGTCGGAAGCCATCGCCGGGCTTTTCAGCGGGGCCATGGAGGAACAGACCGACCAGCGCCGCCATGTGGTGACCAACCTCTATTTCGAAAACGAGACGGAGACGTCCGTAACCGCCGTCAGCTACCTGGTGCTGATCAGCGTCGAGAACGGGAAGCTCACCGTGCTGTCGACCGGCATGTATACCGACGACTGCGTGCTGGTGGACGGACGCTGGAAGGTTCAGAAGCGTTTCCTGGCGCTCGACCTGCCGTACTGAGGGGAACGCCAGGCGCATCCGGGAAAAGCACCGCGACATGACAGAAGCCCTGGCCGCGGCCCGAATCGGGGAAGCCCCCGATTTCCCGTTCGGGGCACCCGCCGCAGGTAAACGGAGCCCCGAATGAAGGCGCCGGCAGGCCGCACGCTGGTGTTCAGCTTCGACGGGACAGGCAATGAACCGGGCGACGCTCACGCGTATCGGCAGGACGAAAGCATCAGCAACATTCTGAAGCTGCACGTTCTCATGGGCGGCGGCCTGGAGGAGGACCGGACGCCGACCCGAACGCTTGCCGGTGCGCCCCAATCGACGTGGTACTACAACGGCATCGGTACGCGCGAGGGCGGCGTGAAACTGCCGCTGGTGGGCTGGCTGGTTTCCAAGGCAACGGGATTGATCAACCAGGCCCTTGCGCCCACCTGGGGCGATGCGCGCCGCATCGTCGACGAGGCGTCCGCCGACCTGAACGACGCAAAGCCCACTGCTGACGACAAGGTCGTCGTATTGGGCTTCAGCCGTGGTGCGGCACTGGCCAGGAAGTTCGCCCGCAATACGCTGGAGCGTTACGACAACCTGAAGATCGCCTTTCTGGGGGTATTCGATACGGTGGGTGCGATCGACCGTTTTCAACACAGCAGTGAGCAGACCGAAGGTGACGTCGAGTTCGAGAACGGCACGGTACACGACCGCGTCGAACGGGCGGTGCACATTCTGGCGCTCGACGAAGACCGGGTCGCCTTCGAGCCCACGTTGATGAACCGGGACCCTTCGAACCCGGAACGGATCACCGAAATCTGGTTTCCGGGCGCGCACGGAGACATCGGCGGCGGTTACTGGCTGGACGGGCTCGCGGACGTGGCACTCAGCTACATGATTGCCCGATGCCGCGACTGCCTGGGCAAGCACATAAACATCGAAGAATCCAAGGCCGCGAAGATCCGCGAGCTGATCGCCGCCCAGGGTGAAATCCTGGAACTGCTGGATGCGGACGACATCATCATCAATCCGGACGTGACGGGAACGGCGCACGCACACACGGCCGGACTCGCCACGCTCTACTCGAGAGAGGTACGCAAGGTGTGCGTGTGGGAAAGCGACCGGCTACTCACCGCCAGCGAGTGCCGGCCCCTGGTTCATCACTCGGTGAAGGCTCGCTACGACCTGGTATCCGACTACCGGCCCCCGGCACTGCGGGGACTGCCCTTCGACCTGCTGATGCCCGGCGGACGCCGGCTGGAGGTGGAGGGTATAGCCGGACTGCGCGAAGTCCGCGACCGGCGTTCCAGAGACAGGAAGAGGGCCGGATAACCGCAGCCCGCGGTTAGCGAGTCCCACAAACCATGTTCCATGAAAGTAGTCCGTGTGCTAGTTTCTGAGGCGTGGATATCAGTGAACCTCAATAGAGTTCATTGAGACAGAGAAGGAACGAACGTGAACCAACGATTGAAGGCTTCGGTCCAGCGGCCGGGCGAAGCGCGGGCTCCGGGCCCCACCTACCAGGAGGCGATCCTCAGGGACAACTCTACGCCGCCGCCGGCGTTCCTGGAGTATTCCTACGAATTCGCCGGGGACGAAGACATTCCCTACAGCCACTACACCTCGAAGGAACACCTGAACCAGGAGTTCGAGAAGCTCTGGCCCCACGTCTGGCAGATGGCCTGCCGGGAGGAACACATTCCCGAGCCCGGCGACTACCACGTCTACGACATCGGTACCCTGTCGGCCATTGTCACGCGCACCGAATCCGGTGAGATCAAGGCGTTCTACAATGCCTGCATGCACCGTGGCACGGCGCTGAAAGACCCGGAGTCGTCGGGCTTCTGCGAGAACTTCAAGTGCCCCTTCCACGGCTGGACCTACGGGCTCGACGGCACGCTGCTCGATGTGCCGGAAGATTGGGATTTCCCACATGTAAGTGCCGAGACCCACAGCCTGCGGGAAGTGCGGGTCGGCCTGTGGGCCGGATTCGTGTTCGTCAACTTCGATGACGGGGCGGAGTCACTGGAGAGCTACCTGGGCGTCCTGCCGGAGCACTTCAAGGACTTCCACATCGAAGACCGCTACATCGAAACCCATGTAAGCAAGCGGCTCCCGGTGAACTGGAAAGCCGCCGAAGAAGCCTTCATGGAGGCGTACCACGTCAAGGAGACGCACGCCGGCGGCATGGACTACTCGGAGCCCATCACCACCTACGACGTGTTTCCCGAAAACGTGAACCGGTTCATCCACACCGTCGGTTCCCCCAATGCGCGCAGGCCCACCCCGCTCACCGAGCAGGAACTGCTGGCGCAGATGTGGGGGCGGCGGGGACCGGACGAGAGCAGCGGGGTACCCGAACTGCCGGAAGGCATGACCGCCCGCGATTTCTACGCGAACGTCGTCAAGCAACAGCTCGGCAAGATCTACGACCAGGATTTCTCGAGCTACTCCACGGCGCAGACCCTCGACTCCATCGAGTATTTCCTGTTCCCGAACATGTTCATCTTTCCGGGGCTGTCGCTGCCGATGGTGTACCGTTTCCGGCCGGATCCGAACGACCCGGACTATTCGCGGTTCGACCTTTACTTCCTGCGCCCGAAACACCCGGAAAAAGAGCCGCCGCCGCCCCCGGAACCGTTGTACCTGGAAATCGAGGACAGCTATACACAGGCCGAGGGTCTCGGGCGGCTGGGGCCCGTTTACGACCAGGACACCGACAACATGGCCGCCCAGACCAGAGGGTTCAAGACCTGCCGCCGCGGCGCGCAGACGCTGGGCAACTATCAGGAAGTGCGCGTCCGGCACGTGCACAAGCGCGTACGGGATTTCCTGGACCGCTAACCGTACAAATCAATGAACAGGTGCGCCCCGGGGCGTCAGGCCCGGTCAGGGTGCAATTGCGCGCACCTGCACCGCGCCATCCACCACACGGGACTCGAACAGCCTGATCGGCACGCGGGTGAGTTGACCTACCGGCTCGCCGGACTCCAGCTTGAAGCGCATGCCATGCACCGGGCAGATGATGTAACCGTTGCGGATTCGCCCCCGTTCGAGGGGCTGGTCCTGATGGGAACAGCGGTTCTCGACCACCACGAAGTCGCCGCCCGAGTTGCAGACGAGGAGTTTCAGCCCGCGATGCTCGACCGCCAGGCTCTTGTTGGCCGGAATGTCGGCCGTGTTCGCGATGGTCTTGAAGCCGCTCATGGCGCCCGCTCCTAAATCCCCGGATCCACGCCGGTCATTTCTATTGACAGCTCCCACAGCCGTTTCCCGAGCACCGGGTCGCGGCTCGATACCCCCGCCGAGGCCTTGGCGGCCGGTCCGCTGGTCTGCGCCCAGTTCGAGGGGCCGTAGTAGTCGCCGCCCGCGACATCGGGGCCCGTCGCCGCCCGGAGGGTGGGCCAGGCCCCCGCTTTTCGGGTGTTGAAGACGAAGCGAAGAAGGGGGGCCGCGACTGGGAAAAGGGTATAGTTGCGCCCAATGTCGGTGACCGCAACGCCCGGATGGCAGCCGACCGCGATCGTTCCGGAGCCGCGTGCCCTCAGGCGCCGGTCCAGTTCGAACAGGTGCAGCATGTTCGCCAGCTTGCTCTGCTGGTAGCGGGCGAGCGAGAAATAGTGTTTCTGCCCGTTGATGTCGTCCCAGAAGATTCGGGCGGTGCGATGGGCGAGGCTGCTGGTGATCACCACCCGGCTGCCCTCGGTCTCCTGCAGTTTGGGCAGGAGGAGGGACGTCAGCGCGAAGGTGCCCAGGTGATTGACGCCGAACATCGACTCGAAACCGTCCTTCGTCAGGGTGTGGGGCACCCCCATGATCCCCGCGTTGTTGACCAGTACGTCGAGGCGCGGCTCGCCGGCCGCCTGTTCCGAGGCGGAACGAACGCTGCCGAGATCGGCCTGGTCGAGCTGCAGGAAGCTGAGATCGGCGTCAGGGGACTCGCTTCCGATCGCTGCGATGGCGGCTCGCGCGCGCTCCTGGGAACGGCACCCCAGCAGCACCCGGGCGCCATGCCTTGCGAGCACCCTGGCTGACTCGAAGCCGATTCCGGTGTTGGCGCCGGTGACAAGAAACGTCCGCCCCGCCTGGTCGGGTACATCGCGGTCGGTGAAGCCTCTTGCGAACAGCGTGAATCCCTCGTCGGTGAATGGTGGTGGCCGTTTCGGCCATGCCATGAAGCCGCAACGGCTAGTGTCCTGTGACACAACACTAGCGTGAATACGGTTCAGGCCGCTCCTCGCAACAGGCGGTGGCCGAGGTGGGGGAGCCGCCAGTGTCGGAAAGACTTCGAATCACCGTATAGTGCAACTGTTCCGCATCCCCGGATTTGACATACCACTCCCAACGGGCTCCGTCCGGGTCAACGACCCAGGCCTCCGCCTTTTCGGCAAAGCAGCAGACGGTCTCATCGACACCCGTCGTGTCGAGCCCGGACTCGGCCAGGCGCCGCTCGGCGGCCACCAACTCATCGGCCGTCTCGCACTCGACGCCGAGATGATTGATCGTCGCCCCTTCCGAACCTTCGAACAGCACCAGTTTCAGCGGTGGATCGGCCACTTCGAAGTTGGCGTAGGCCGGCTTGACCTTTGCTGGAGCCGTGCCGAACAACCTGGAGTAAAACTCGATGGCGCTGTCCAGATCGGTCACGTTGATCGCGAGTTGCAGTCGAGACATCGTTCAACTCTTCGTCGTGCGGAACTGCGATGCAGGTTATCAGGCTGTCGTGCCGCGCGCATCGTCGCCCGGGCGGTTTCTGCAATGCCAATCTGCAATCGTGCCGACCGGCAGCCAAGCCGCACCCCGATCAATTGCCGGAGGGTGCTAGACTGGACCGTCCTCCTCCCTTGAGATTGACGATGTCAGACAGCCATGTGCGTCACGGCTTCGGTGCCGTGAGGCCTTATCTGTACGGTGCGTACGAACTGCCGGCGTTCCTGGTGACGGTGTTCGGCGCAAGCGAGATTGAGCGGCACGAATCCGAAGACCGCCGAGCCGCTCACGTTGAACTGGCGATCGGCGACAGTGGCGTGGTGGTCGAGGCGGGGGAGCTTCCGCCGGAACACAGCCCGACGTCGGCGTCGGTCTACGTCTATGTGGAGGATGTCGATGCCGTGTATCGACGCGCCCTCGAGGCGGGGGCCGAGCCGATCACCGCCCCCGAGGACAAGCCGTACGGGGAACGCGGCTGCGGGTTCGTCGCGTATGGAAACACCTGGTGGGTGGCGACGTACCTGGGTTCCGGATAGTTCAACGTACCCGGTAGTCCGGCGCTACGCGGGACGTCCATCCCGGCGCTGTGATCGAGGGCTCCGCCATCGGCGAGCGCAGGGGCTGAGGAGGAGCGATGAGTGGACTGGTGATCTATCGCGGATACGATCGAGAGGCGCTCGATGAGCAGTACAACAACCGCGCGCGCATCCCCCAATACCTCGACTATTTCGATCGCTGGCTCGACTGGAGTGCAGAGACCCGCGCTACGCTGCCATGTGACCTGGACGTCGCCTATGGCGACCTCCCGGTGGAGACGCTCGACATCTTTCCGGCCAGGCAGCCCGGAGCACCCATCCTGATCATGATCCACGGCGGCTACTGGTATTCGCTCGACAAGGGGCACAACAGCTTCGTCGCCGAAGGCTTCCGGCCCCATGACGTGGTCACGGTCGTCATCAACTACGGTCTTGCCCCCGATTTCCGGATGGACGAGATCGTGCGGCAGAACCGGGCCGCCGCGGCCTGGGTGTGGCGCAACGCCGCCACATTCGGCGGCGATCCGTCGCGCATTCACGCGCTCGGACAGTCGGCGGGCGGCCACCTGGCCGCCATGCTGCTCGCGACCGATTGGCCGGCCTTCGGCGCCGGCCTGCCGCCGGATCTCGTCAAGAGCGCCGTGTCCATGTCCGGCCTCTACGACCTGGAGCCCATACGCCTTTGCTATCTCAACGAAAAGCTCCGCATGGACGAAGCCGAGGCTCGACGCAACAGCCCGGTCGCGCAGCAGTACCGGGTGGCGGCACCGCTCATGCTGGTTTCAGGCGACATCGAATCCGACGAATACGCGCGCCAGGCGAACGCCATGGCCTCCGTTTGGCAGGCGCACGGCTATCCGTTCAGCAGGCTCGAGCTACCCGGCCTCGATCACTTCACGCTGGCCGATCCGCTGCGAAAGCCCGACAGCCGGCTCACGCAAGCGGTCATGGCGCAGATTTAACCCGCATATTTCACCAAGCCGCTTGTCCTATTTTCGAATTTCGTTGGTTTGACCTCGATTGTATGCACTTTGGCAGAGGTCTTTCCGGGTACAGACTGCGCTGGCCGCGCCCTCGCTTGTCTTTTGCCCCTGTGCGCGCACATGCTCCCTCCACCATAGGCGGGGCTATGCTTGCGGTCGCGAGCACGCGCACAGGGGCAAAATCCTGCGCGATCATCGCGGCCCTTGGTGAAATATGCGGGTTAAGCGAGCCGCTTCGAGCGCGTGGGAGTTGGAAGAACAATGACAGACAAACTTGGCTTGCTGGCCGCTCTGGTGGCGGTCCTGGGATTGGTGGGGTGTGGTGCCGAACAGCGTGCGGAGCAGCAACCCCGGCAGGCTGCTGAAGCGGCGGCCGAGGCTGTGCCGCCCGCGGCCGAAGACGGCACTGATTTCGAGATGGCGGACACGTCAAGTCCTGGCGGGCAGGTGTATTTCAGGTCTTGCGCGTCATGCCATGAGGGGGGCGTCGATCGGTCGCCGCAACGGGCCATGTTGCTGTTGATGTCGCCGGAGTCCATTCACCGGTCTCTGACCGCCGGTGTCATGCAAGCTCAGGCCGCAGGCCTTTCCGCGGAAGAGAAGGTGGCGGTTGCGGAATTCCTTGCCAAGCGCAGCATGGCAGGTGCTGCCGAAATCGCGGGGCCGCCTCGTTGCGAGGAGAATCGGTTTGATTTCTCCGAACCGCCGGTTTTTACCGGGTGGGGGCTCACCCCTGCCAGCACGCACCGGATACCAACCGCATTGGCGGGCCTCACGCCGGCCAATATTGACAGCCTGAAGCTGAAGTGGGCGTTGGCGTTTCCGGGTGCGTCGCGCGCGCGCTCCGCGCCCGCGCTGGCCGGCGGCCTGTTGTTCGTGGGCAGCCATGGCGGCACGGTATTCGCGCTCGATCGTGAAACGGGGTGTGCGCGCTGGTCGTTTGATGCATCCGCCGAGGTGCGTACCGGAATCGTGGTAAGCCCTTGGCCGGCGGGAGACGCTGCGGCTCAGCCGATGGCCTTTTTCGGCGACCTGATCGGCAATCTCTACGGTGTGGACGCCCTGACCGGGGAACTCCGGTGGCGCGCACGGCCCGACGACCACCCCAACACGACCCTCACTGGTACCCCGACGTTGCACGAAGACACGCTGTACGTGCCGGTGTCGTCGCTGGAGGTGGTGCCCGCGGCCGACCCCGCCTATGAGTGCTGCAGCTTCCGAGGATCGGTGGTGGCCTACGATGCGCGCACGGGCGAAATCAGGTGGCAGACTTTCACGATTGCCGACGAACCCGAACCGCAGGGTGTGAATGCAGCCGGCACGCAGAATTACGGGCCATCCGGCGCGCCGATCTGGAACAGCCCCGCCATCGACATCGAGCGCAGCCAGTTGCTCGTCGGCACGGGGGAGAATTACTCCTCGCCCGCTGACGGCGCGAGCGACGCCATATTCGCCATCGATCTCGCCACCGGTGCGATCAACTGGATCTTTCAGGCCACCGCGGGGGATGCCTGGAACATGGCCTGCGGCCCCTGGGACCGCACGAATTGCCCGGTCGAGGACGGGCCGGACTACGACTTCGGCGCGGGCACGGTGGTTGCACAGGATGCCGACGGGCGCGACCTTGTCGTGGCCGGGCAGAAATCGGGCGTGGTGCACGCCCTGGACGTCTACACGGGGGAGCCGGTCTGGCAGACCAAGGTGGGCCGCGGCGGCATTCATGGCGGCGTTTACTTCGGTATGGCCGCCGCTGGCGGGCGGCTGTTCGTGCCCATCAGCGACACGGACGACGGCCGCGAGTACCCGGAGCCGGCTCGACCGGGGCTCTATGCGCTGGATCTGCGCAACGGGGAGTATCTGTGGAAGGTGCCTGCTCCGGACGTGTGCCGCGACGATCAGGAATTCTGCCAACGCGGCTACTCCCAGGCGATTACCGCGACCCCCGAGCTGGTCTTCGCAGGCGGCAATGACGGGTACATGCGGGTTTTCGATGCCTCTTCGGGCGACCTGCTTTGGGAGTTGGATACGGCGCGGGATTTCCCGGCGTTGGGCGGCGTCACCGCTCAGGGTGGCGCCTTCGGCGGCGGCGCAGCACCGCTCGCCTATCAGGGCGACCTGATCCTGAGTTCGGGTTACGGTTTCGCCGGCAAGATGCCGGGCAATGCGCTGCTGGTGTTCGAGGCTGGCCGCTGATCGGAGCAGGTCGCCAAGGCCGCGAATGTGGTGCGACAATTCTCGTTGGCCCCGTCAGGGGTTATCCCGGTAATCAGCCTCGACCCTGTCGTCGATGGCATGTCTCGAAGAGGGAGCGCTCAGTCCTCTCCGGCCGATTCGGCCAGCGGGTCGTAGGTGCCGAAGTGCCAGTGATTGCCTTCGTAGTCGGCGACCGTGAAGGCATGCGAACCGTACTCGGTGTCGACGACCGGCTGCACTACCCGGGCACCGGCGGCCCGGCAGCGTTCGAACAGTTCGTCGACCTGCGCGGCCGACTCGGCGGTGAGGCTCAAGGAACCGTGCCGGTGGGGCAGGTCGTAGACGTCGCCCTTCACGTCCCCGAGCATGACCAGCGAACCGCGCCAGGAGAGCTGTGCATGTTCGACCTGCCCGTCGTCGTTGCGGACGACGAAATGCTCGGCGAGCCCGAAGGCGTTTGCGAGCCAGCGTATGGCCTCGTTGGCGTCTTCGTAGCGAAGGGTCGGAACCAGGGTCTGGCGGCTGGGCATCTGGACGGCTCCCGGCTTGGTCGGGCGGCATGCTAGTGGAGGATCCTGCCGAAAGCCAGGGCGGCCCCCGCAAGCTCCGGTGCCCGCGTTCAGTCGATCAACGCCTGATAGGTCAGGGTCGGCAGCCACTCGCGAAGCTTGTACGTTCCCGCAGGATAAACCTGCGTGAAAAACATGCCGATCAATTGCTCGGTGGGGTCCACGAAAAAGTAGGTGTCTCCGGCTCCGGCCCATTCGTACTGGCCGGGTGTGCCGGGCTTGCCCGATCCTGCCAGGTCCTCGAGCACACCGAATCCCAACGAGTAACCGTATCCGGGCAGCTCGGTCCGCAGAAGCGCGGCATCCCCGTTCTCGACGACGACCGCGGTGAGCAGCTCGATGGTTTTCCGCGAGACAATGCGCGCGCCGTCCAGCTCGCCGCCGTTGAGCATCATCTGCGCGAAGCGCAGGTAGTCCGAAACCGTGGACACCAGCCCACTGTTGGGGGAAAGGAACCGGATGCCGGGTTGCCAACGTGCGGTGTGGTCGGCCCGGGTCACGGCCTGTAACGATCCGGGGCCCGTTATATCGTAGGATTTCGAGAAACGATGCAGCTTGTCTTCAGGAACGATGAAAAAGGTATCCGTCATGCCGAGCGGTTCCAGCAATCGCTCCGAGAGGAATGCATCGAGCGGTTGGCCGGAGGCGACTTCCAGCACCCGCGCGAGTACGTCGAATGATGCGCCGTAAATGAAGATCTCACCGGGATGGCCCGCCAGCGGCAGCCGCGCGATTCGCCGGGCAACCTCCTGCGCGTTGGGACTGCCGTCCCAGTACGGAGCCTTCCGATAGATTTCCGCGATGGTTTTCGGGGCGAACATGTCGATGCCAATTGCGATTCCGGCCGTTTGCGAAAGTAGCTGGGCGACTGTGGGCGCCGATCTGGGTTCTTCCAGCTCTGGGGCATCTGCGGTGCCCCCGGCCAGGACTTTTACGTCTGCGAATTCCGGGATGAAGCTGGAAATGGGATCCTGAAGCCGGAGCCGTCCTTCCTCGACCAGCGTCATGGTCGCGACGGCGAACAGCGGCTTCGTCATCGAATGAAGACGGTAAATCGTATCCGGCCGGGTGGGTTTGCGCCCATCGATGTCGGCCCATCCGAACGTTTCAAAGTACGCGAGCTTGCCAAAGCGGGACACGGCGATGGTTGCACCGGGGATCTTCCGGGAGTCGACCATAGCTTGCGTGAAATCGGCGAACCGCCCCAGACGCTCGGCCGAGAGCCCGACCTCTTCAGGCGTCGCGTCGGGTTCCCGCGCGAGAGCCGTTGTGGCCTGGCACAGGCAAAGGACCAGCAGCGCCCGCAGCAGATTGGTCATGGATTCAATCGACAACAGGGGCTTTTCAGGCCGTGGCGTCACGACACTTTTCATTCGGTTTCCTTGATGCGAAACAGGCAGGGGCGCGAAGAATAGCATGTCGGCGGAGAACCAATCCGCTGCCGGTGAGTTGAGGGCCTGGCGGTGCTTGACGGCAGTGACCGCCAACACGCCAGGGTTGGTGTACTGTGCAATGTAAAGTACTGCCGGTTGCAGCACGGCTTGAGTCCTATGGGGGCGACATGAACCTGACGAGAAAGCGGATGGAAACCCGGGGGCGAATCGGCCTGCAATCGCGGAGTTGGTTGCGGTGAGCCTGTCGCGGCGGAGGTTCGTGGAATCGTCAGCACTGCTCACGGCTGCCGCACTGGCTGGAAACGGAAGGGCTGCCGGCACGGACATGGCGGCGGAAACCTCTGCCCGGCGCCCCGGGCAGCGCGGCGGCAAGCCGAACATTGTTCTGGCGGTGCTTGACGACGTGGGTTTCGGCGACCTTGGCTGCTATGGCTCCGAGGTGCCCACGCCGTGCGTCGACCGCCTGGCCGCCAACGGCCTGCGTTACAACAACTTTCATGTGACCTCGTTGTGCGCGCCGACCCGGGCGAGCCTGTTGACCGGCATCAATGCCCATGCTGCGGGAGTGGGCAACATCGCCGAGTGGGGCCGCGACCATCCCGGATACCGCGGTTGGATACGCAACGATGTAAAGACCCTGGCCGAGCTGCTGAACGCGTCCGGTTACCGCAGCTATGCCGTGGGAAAGTGGCACCTGTCTCCCGTGACGGGGCGGAACGCGACCGGCCCGTACGACCAGTGGCCGACGGGGCGCGGATTCGACCACTGGTACGGATTTCTTGGCGCGGCGGCGGACCACTGGCACCCGGAGCTGTTCCGTAACCGTCACGCCGTCCATCCGGACAAGAGCGGCGGTTATCACCTGACGGAAGACCTCATCGATCAGTCCATCGACTTCATCGGCAACCACGTGGTCGCCTCCGCCGATGATCCGTTCTTTCTCTATCTGTCGTTCGGTGCCTGTCATTTTCCCTACCATGTCCCCCCCGACTACCTGGCGCGGCATCGTGGCGGATACGATGGCGGGTGGGACGCGATTCGAGCGGAACGTTTCGCCCGCCAGCAGGCCATGGGGATTGCGCCGGCAAACGCCGAGCTCGCGCCGCGCAATCCGGGCGTTCCCGCCTGGGACGACATTTCGCATGACGAGCGGCGATTCGGTGCGCGAACCCAGGAAGCCTATGCGGGGTTTCTTCACCATACGGACGACCAGTTGCAGCGCCTGGTCGACTTTCTCGAACGCACCCGGCGGCTCAACGACACCATGCTCATGGTGCTGTCGGACAACGGCGCCGGTTCCTGGGGGCCTCCTGCCGGCCGGCTGGACGTTCACCGCGCCGTCTACATCGAACCGGAACCCATCGATGAGCTGATCGCCAACATCGACCTGGTGGGCAGCGACCAGAGCCAGCCGAGCTACGGGCCCGGGTGGGCGCAGGTCAGCAACACACCGCTCAAACTGTACAAGGGCGACACCTTCGAAGGTGGAATCCGCGCGCCGCTGATTGTCCACTGGCCCGGCGGTGGACTCCCCGAAAACGCGATCTGCGGGCAGTACCATCACGTCACCGATATCGTTCCCACACTGCTCGGGCTGTCCGGTCACCCGGCTGAAACCTTTGACGGCATCAGCCTTGCCTACACGTTCAATGCCCCGAATGCGCCTGCACGGAAACAGGTGCAGTTCTATGAGACGGCCGGCGACCGGGCCATCTGGGTCGACGGCTGGAAAGCCGTGACCCAGCACCGGGCCGGCACGCGTTTCGAAGACGACACCTGGGCGCTCTATCACGCAGCGGACGACTTTTCCGAAATCCATGATCGGGCAGCGGAGTTTCCGGACCGGGTGGCAGAAATGACCGCCGCCTGGTACCGGGAAGCCGAGCGCAACAACGTGCTCCCGCTGGAGGACGATCTGCTCTCGCTCGAAGCCGCCGTTTCGCCGAGTGCCCGTTCCCGTTATGTCTTCTTCCCGGGGGCGACCCGCATCGACCGGCGCAGCGCCCCGGACATTTTCAATCACGATTACACGATTACGGCGGAGGTCGAAATCACCACCGGCCGCGCCAACGGTGTGCTGCTTGCCTCCGGCGACAGCATGGCGGGATACGAACTGCTGATGCGTGATGGCTATCTCGAATACGTCTACGTGTTTACCCGCGGCCGCCACTACTCGGCCAGGTCCCGCGACCCCGTGCCGGCCGGGAAGCATGTGCTGACCCTACACGGCCGCAAGACCTCCGCATTCTCGGGCCGTGTGGAGTTGTTTGTCGACGGTCTGGCATCTGGTGGTGTCGATATTCCCCGGATGTGGGACGTGAAAAGCCTGAACGCGGGCTTGCGCTGCGGAGAAAATCGTGGCGCCCCGATCAGCCGCCTGTACCGTGGTGCATTCCGCTTCGATCAGACGCTGGAGCGCCTCACGGTCGAACTGGAAATCTGAAAGGTCTCCGCCGGAGGGTGGCGTCGCCTCCTTGTGACCATGGGTTACCATCGGAGCGACCGTGATACTCATGGCGCAAAGCTTGCCATGCTGAAACGGACGCAGACGGAGCCAATCATCCGGTGATTCTGAGAGCCAGGGGAAGAGTCAATCGCCCCAACTCGTTCCTGGGCCTTGAGGGCCCGCTTGCCATCGCCCACCGGGGCGGCGCGGCCGAGCGCCCCGAGAACACCATGGCCGCCTTCGAACACGCCGTGAACCTCGGCTACCGCTGCATCGAGACCGATGTGCGGGCGACCCGCGACCGGGTGGCGGTGGTTTTCCACGACGAGAACCTGGACCGGCTGACCGGCCATACGGGGCCGTTGGCGGCGCGGGACTGGGCGGGACTCGGCGAGGTGCGCATCGATGGCAGGGAACCCGTTGTCCGCCTCGACGACCTGCTTGGCGCATGGCGGGAGCTCCGCCTCATCATCGACCCGAAAGCCGACGACGTCGTCGCTCCATTGATCGAGGCCCTGCGCCGTACGAATGCGCGCGGCCGCGTCTGCATCGGGTCGTTTTCCGCCCATCGCCTGCGCCGGGTGCGAACCGACGCTCCGGGCTACACATCGTGCGGCCCCGCCGAGGTGGTGCGGCTGCGCGCGGAATCCTGGGGCATCCCCGCCGGCAGGCTGGACGCCGACTGCGCCCAGGTACCGCCTCGTCAGCCGCTCTTCGGAGGCTTGTCGATGCCTGTCGTCGATACTGCCTTCCTTCGTGCCGCCCACGCGCGGGGCATGCCCGTGCAGGTCTGGACGGTGGACGACGACGCGGAGATGGAGCGCCTCCTCGACCTCGGTGCGGACGGCATCATGAGCGACCGCGTGACCGCGCTGAAAAACGTGTTCGACCGGCGCGGCCTCTGGCGCTGATACCCGTGGCTACCTGCCCGATTCCCCGGCTGCGCCGTTCATCCGCACGAACGTACCGGAGCCGGCGACAGGCGCCTGCCCGAACCGGTCCGGCTGCCAGTGGAGGGCCGCCCCCGCGGATCCGGGGAAATGCCACGCGATCCGGTTGCCGGCGTCCTCGTCGTCCCAGTCCACGGCCGCCACACCCAGCCGGACGGCGCGCCACGGTGCCCCGGCGTGCTCGTCCAGAAACGCGCCGTCGATGCGCGCCTCAACCGCATAGCCGCCGTCGACCCGCCGGGCGCGCCACTCGACGGCCGCCAGGGACGCCGACAGGTAGCCGAGGTCCGTTGCCTGCGCGGTGTCGGCCAGAGTGAGGTAGCCGATGGCCGAGGCCGCGAGATTGCCGGTCGTCGCCGCCCGGTAGAGCGACATGTTGGCCGACCGCGCCGGTTCCGGTCGCGCGTCCGCGAAGACCAGCACAGCGTCCTGGAGGCGCGGCTCCCGGTCGGACGACGCCAGGATCTCGTCGTCGAAGACACGCGCGGCGAAGTAGAGGTCGCCGCCGGCCTCGCGTACGTCGAACCGGTAGGAGAGGTCCGTCGGCGCGAGATCCCGGCTCGCGACGTCCCCCTGGCTGGAGACGTGATGGCGCAGCGGGCCCCAGTCGCCAAGGTCCCCGTCGACCGTGGGTGCCGGGCCCGACGGAAGCGGCAGGGGAGCCACGGGCAGGAGCGCGGATGCGACGGTGAGGGCCACCGGCAGCCCGCCCGCGGTTGTCTCGAGGGACCAGGAAACGCGGCCCGGCCGCAGGTTTGCCCACGCCGTTGGGACAGGGGCGGCCAGCGGGAACTCGACTCGCGCCGCCTCGCCGGGCGCAACGACCCTGGGGACAGGCGGCCCCGCAAAGGTGAGGTCCGGACCGGCGTCGACGTGATAGCCGACGTGCAGCTCTGCATCGCCGCGGTTGGCCACTTCGAACGCGACGCTGCCCGCCTCGAATGTGTCGCCCGAGCCCTGGCCCGGCAGCGAGCGGACCGCGCTGGAGAGGTTGGCCACCGCGTCGCGCACCGGCCCTGTCACGAGGTCTTCGCCGGCGATGCCGTCGAGCCGCAGGTTGGCGAGCCGGGGGCCCGCGTCCGTCATCGTCACCAGGGCGACTTGGTCGAACTCCCCGTAGATCTCGCCGCGAAGGGAACTGCCGCCACCCGTGGTGGCGAGCGTGATGTACTTCCTGTCGTTCCTGACGTGCCGGACGTAGCGGTGGCGGTGCCCGGCGAAGACCGTGTAGTCCCGCTCGCCCAGCATGGCCTCGAGCCTGAGCCAGTCCTCGAGTACGGTCGGGTAGTCCCACAGGGGCTGGTGGACGAGCACGACCGTCCAGCGGGGGTCGGGGAACTCGGCCAGCGTCTCCTTAACGAACGCGAGCTGTTCCTCCTGGGACCAGGGTCCGGGCAGCGACTCGTCCGTGCCCACCATCCGGAAGAGTTCGGAGTTCAGCACCAGGAACAGCACATCACGGTACACGAAACGGTAGTAGGACGGCCCGAAGCGTGCCTTCCATGCCTCGGCCATCACGGCGTTGTTCATGTCGTGGTTGCCGGCCACGTAGAAAAACGGCGTCTCGAACCCCGCGACCAGGCCCTCGAACTCGTCCCACTCGCGCTTGATCTGCGCCGGGTCCTCCGTGTAGCCCTCGATGAGGTCGCCGACGCTGACCACGAACGCGGGCTCGAGAACGTTGACCTTCGGTATGGCGGACGCGAACACACCGGGCCGTGCGCCGCCTGTTCGGTCGCTGACGATCGCGAAGTGGAAATCGCCGTCCGCGTCGTTGGCATCGAGCCCCGTCCAGGGCCGGGCCCCGTCTTCCGCCTCCACGTCGATCCGTGGTCCGGAGAAAGGGTCGCAGGCGGCGAGGCACAGGCAGGCAAGAACGAGTACGAGGCGCATGGTTGGGTCACTCGGGCGGACGGCGCGCGATACTATAGGCGACGGCGCCGGACGCGGCCAATCCGGAACGCGCCTTTCCGCGGGCGCGGCGATGAACTGCCTGATGCGTGATTTCTGGTTATGCGCAGCTTGAATACGATCGGGGCAACTGGGCCCTGACAAGAAGCCGTCCGGGGAAACCCAGGTGATTCGGGATAAGCTTGCGAGGCGTCGTACCTCCGGCGCGGTGGCGGGTCGAATGATCATTTTTCTTCAACCTGGAGCCGCGCGGGACGGCGGACTCTGCCGGTCTTTTGCTGATGGCAACGCCCGCTCAAGCCCGCCGGTCAGCACTTGCCAGGCCTGCAGCGATTCTTCCGGAATAGCGCTGTACGCTTAGCGACCTGATTCGAATACGTCGTCAATCGTTGGTGCGTCGAGCACCTTGTCGGCCCAGGTTTCCAGATCGTCGGCAGACGCCTGACCCAGCCTCGCGGCGATTTCGGGCGCCAGGAAACCGAACCGCCGCAGCAGCAACCGCTCCAGGAGCGCACGCTCCCCCTCGACGCGACCCCGCCGCATGCCTTGTTGCATGCCCTGCTCGATGCCCTGCTGCATGCCTTCTTCGCGAGCCCTTGAGATGATTCCTGCCATGGTAGAACTGTCCTCGGGATACTGCTGTCGAT
>JAPPHD010000101.1 GCA_028821125.1 Gammaproteobacteria bacterium | reverse complement strand
AACTCCGCCTGCATTCGAACGCCGCTGCATCCCGCCTGGCTGCGTTGCTCGTCGCTCAAATATGCCCGATATTCTCGCTCCTCGCGCCTTGCCAGGCGGGCGCATCGGCGTTCTCGGTGCGACGTCGGACTTTTGCCACGGGCTGCTAGGGCCTGCGTGTTGCGCCGGTAGCGATTCGCCAAGGTGTTCTTCTCGAATGCGTTCAGTCGCGACGTGGTGGCGAGAGCCGTCAAGGTCGCCCTCGCCGGTGCCGGCAGCCGGGCGCTGCTCGCGTGCCTGTGCTTCGCCGGAGGCGTGGCGGCTGCGGGCGAGATCGTGGAGGAAATCGTTGTCGTGGAGACGCTGGGCGAGCGGCTCGGTACGGCCGGCAGCGTTGGCGGGATCGATACGGAGGCGTTGGCGGAAATCCGGCCCACGCACATTCACGAAGCGCTGGTGCGCATTCCGGGCGTATGGGTCTCCCGGGGCTCGGGGCACGAGCACCTCACCGCCATCCGGTCCGCGGTTCTGACCGGCGCCGGCGCCTGCGGCGCGTTCCTGTTTCTGGAAGACGGGTTGCCGATCCGGCCCGCGGGGTTCTGCAACGTCAACAATCTGTTCGAGGTGAATGGCGAGCAGGCGGGGGGCATCGAGGTTTGGCGCGGGCCGGCGAGCGCCGCCCTGGGAGGCAACGCCCTGCACGGTGCGATAAACGTATCGACACCGGATCCGGAGGTCACCGGCCTGAGCCTGGAGGGTGGATCCTACGGCTACGCCCAGGTGCGGGGAGCGCTGGCCGCGGAATACGGCGATCACCGTGTCGGCTTGAGCGCGCACGGCAGCCACTCCAACGGCTACCGTGACGACACGGGCTACGGGCAGCAGAAACTGTCCCTCGTCCACGAGACTGGCATTGGCGCATGGCAGGTCCGCAACACGCTGAACGCGTCCAATCTCAACCAGGAAACCGGCGGCTTCGTGCGTGGATACAAGGCTTATGACGACGGTGACCTGCGCAGCACCAACCCCAATCCGGAAGCCTACCGGGATGCCTGGTCCGTGCGTGCGGCGAGCCACTGGAGCAACGGCGTCTGGCGGATAACGCCCTACGCGCGGCGGTCGCGCATGGTGTTCCTGCAGCACTTCCTGCCCGGGCAGCCGACCGAGACCAACGAGCAGGGCAGCGGCGGGATTCTCGCCACCTACGCATTCGACAGCCGCAGAATGTCCGGCCATCTGGGCGCCCACCTGGAATACATGGAGGGGAGCCTGACTGAGATACAGGATGGGCCGACCACCGGCTCCGCCTTTCTGGTCGGAACGCGGCCGCCCGGCAGGCACTACGACTACGATGTGGATTCCATCATGGGCGCGGTGTTCTACGATCTCGACTGGCGCCTTGGCGAGCGTTGGCGGGCGCTGCACGGTTTGCGGGTCGAGAGCCTGGGCTACGACTACGACAACAACCACTTGGTTGGCAACACGCGGGACGACGGCAGCCGGTGCGGATTCGGCGGCTGCCTCTATACCCGGCCCCCGTCGGGCGACGACAGTTTCACCGAGGTGGCGGGCCGGGTCGGCATCGAGCGCGAGTTCGGCGCCGGGGGCGTCGCATACCTCACCGCCGCCACCGGTTTCCGCCCGCCGCAGATCACCGAACTCTACCGGTTGCAGCGCGGCCAGACGGTGGCGGACCTGGAGAGCCAACGCCTGGTCTCCTTCGAGGCCGGGCTGAAAGCGCCGGGCTGGTCAGTCTCCGTCTTCCGGGAACGGACGCGGCACTATATTTTCCGGGAAGCCAATGGATTCAACGTCAGCGACGGCAGGACCCGGTCGGCCGGCGTGGAGTTTTCCGCGGAGTGGGGGACGGACGGCCACCTGTTCAGCCTGGCGGGCACGTACGCCGTGCACGAGTACGACTTTTCGCGCCGCGCCGGCGGCGGCGAGGTCATCGAGAAAGGCAACCGTATCGACACGGCGCCCCGCTGGCTCGGCAGTGCCCGGTGGCGCTGGCAGCCCGGTGATGCCTGGTATTCCGAATTCGAAGTCAATGTCGTCGGCAAGCACTTCATCAACGCGGCCAACAGCCACAGCTATCCGGGCCATGCCGTGGTCAACTGGCGCGGCGGGCTGCGCCTGGGCGACCGCACGCGCCTGTTCGCCCGCATCGTCAACCTGTTCGATACGCGTTACGCCGACCGGGCCGACTTCGCTTTCGGCAGTTACCGCTATTTCCCGGCCATGCCCATCCAGGGGTACCTCGGTATCGAACTGGAACTGTAGTCCGGCTGCTAGTGGCAGGCCTTGCCGAGCACTTTTAGGCGCCAGTAGTTGTAAGGCAGCGGGGTCACGAATCCTACGGTGAGCATCACCGGGATGACCCACCAGGTGAGCAGGGCGCCGCCGGTCAGGATGACATCGGCGGCGTTCATTGCGGCCTCCATGCCGATCATTGAGATCATCGACATGCCGACCGCGGTTCTGAACGCTGTGCGCGGCCCCATCTGCCGCCAGAGAACGGCGGTCTCCAGCAGGATAGAGGTCGCCAGGCCATTGACGATCGCCAATGTCATGATCGCCAGGGTCGGCCAGGGGATGGCCATGAATTGAAAGAAGGCGATTGTGCCGAAGTCGCCGATCGAGCAGCCGAGCAGGCACCAGGCGGTATTCTTCGAGGCCTGCCGCCAAGTTCCGCGGCAGCGCCAGTCGATGGTTGGTGAGGAGCCTTCAGCCGGGGAGCGCGAGGTGTCAACCCCTCGCAGGGAATTGGCGATTTCAGTCATGGCGGGCACTACTTGACATTGGGCAGGCGGGAGACTAATCCTTCCACTTACTGGAATGTCAAGACAGCTTCAGATGAACATCGGCGCCGCCTCCAAAGCCTCGGGCCTGCCCACCAAGACTGTCCGCTACTACGCGGACATCGGCCTGGTCGAAGCGCCGTCCCGAACCGGGGCGGGTTACCGGTCTTACGACGAATCGGCGGTCCGCAAGCTGGCCTTCGTGCGCCGGGCGAGGGAATTCGGTTTTTCCATCGACGAGTGCCGGGGGCTCCTCGCGCTCTACGAAGACAGCAACCGGAGCAGCGCGGACGTGAAGCGGATTGCCGAGGCGCGCCTGGAGGAGATTGAACGAAAACAGCGGGAACTCCAGTGCCTGCACGATGAGCTTGAGCACCTGGTCGCCGCCTGCGCGGGCGACGGCCGTCCCGATTGCCCGATCATCGACCGCTTGGCGTGAGACCCCATTTATAATCGCGCGCGTCTCACAGCGATGCACCTCGATTGAGCCAACCGCTCCTTACCTTGACGAACCTCGCCTGCGCGCGCGGCGGGCGGACGTTGTTCAGGAATCTGAACCTCGACCTTCCTGCCGGTCGGTGCGTGGTTGTGCGCGGGCCGAACGGCAGCGGCAAGTCCACGCTGTTGCGGCTGGCCGCCGGCCTTTATCCCGACTACGAGGGCGGCATCGAGGCGGCGGACGCTTTCTATCTGGGCCAAAAGCCAGGCATCAGCGGGCTGCTTTCGCCCCGGGAGAATCTCCAGTGGTACCGGCGGGCAGGCCTGTCAGCGGGCGGTGCCGGGTCTCCCCGGGCCAAGCGAAGCGTTGACGAAGCCATGGCGGCGGTGGGTCTCGAAGCCTGTTCCGAAATTCCCTGCGCACGCCTGTCCCAGGGCCAGCAGCGCCGGGCGGGACTGGCGCGCGCCCTGCTTAGCCCTCTTCGGCTGTGGCTGCTGGACGAGCCGCTGACGGCGCTTGATGCGCAGGGACGAAGCCTGGTGGGCCGTTTCATCGAGGACCACTGCGCGGGAGGCGGCGCAGCAATGTGCGCTTCCCATCAGCCACTTGGCGCCATGGACAGCGCGGCCATCGAACTCGGCGGGGGGCGGTAGCGGTGTTTGCCGCCCAGTTCAGGCGGGAGTGGCTTTGCGTGGCGCGGGCCCGGGATGAAATCCTGAACCCGCTGGCCTTTCTCTTTCTGGGCGTGTTGCTGTTCGCCATGGCCTTCGGTGGCGATGACGAGGCGCTTTCAGCCTATGCCCCCGGCATCGTCTGGGTGCTGGTGCTGCTCGCCAACCTGATGTCACTGGAGATTCTCTTCAGGCGGGATTTCGAGGACGGAACGCTCGAGCAGTTCGTGCTGCTGGCGCGGCCGCCGTTCGTTGCGGTGCTCGCCAAGGTCGCCGTGCAGTGGTGCGTCACGGGGTTCGCCATCACGGCGCTGGCGCCGCTGGCGGCGCTCATGCTCAGCATGCCCCCGGAAGCCGTACCGATGCTGATGCTCTGCCTGTTGCTGGGCACGCCCGCGCTCAGTCTGCTGGGGGCGGTGGGGGCGGCGTTGACGGTGGGCGTGCGCAAGGGCGGGGTGCTGCTGGCGCTGCTGGTATTGCCCCTGTACCTGCCGGTGCTGATTTTCGGCGTGAGCGCAACCGCCGCATGGGCCGGTGGAGCGGCCGAATGGGCGCAGATTTATTGGCTTGCCGGGTTTACCATGTTGGCCCTGACGCTGTCGCCCTTCGCGGTGGCGGCCGCGGTGAAAATCAGCCTCGAAGAATGTTGACGTTCAAACAGTTCTGGCACCGTCTCGGGTCGCCGAAATGGTTCTATCGGATGAGCCGCCCCTGGTTCGTGGCATTCGCGGTGGCCGCGGGGGTATTGCTCGGCGTGGGCCTGGCCTGGGGGCTGGCGTTCGCGCCCCCGGATTACCAGCAGGGCGACAGCTTCCGCATCATATACGTGCACGTGCCCGCCGCGTTCCTGGCCCAGTCGGTCTACATCGTGCTCGGTGCCGCGGGGGTACTTCTGCTGGTCTGGCGCATGAAAATGGCAGACATGGTGCTTGAGACCATGGTGCCGTTCGGCCTGTGGATCACGGCGCTGGCGCTTTTCACCGGCGCGGTGTGGGGGCGGCCGACCTGGGGCACCTGGTGGGAGTTCGACGGCCGCACCACCTCGACCCTGGTGCTGCTGTTCCTGTACTTCGGCCTCTACGCGCTGCGCCAGGCGATACCGCGGGCCGAAACGGCCGGCCGGGCCTGTGCGGTGCTGGCCATTGTGGGAACCATCAATATTCCCATCATCAAGTATTCCGTGGAGTGGTGGACAACGCTGCACCAGGGCGCCACGTTCACCCTGACGGAGCCGCCGGCCATGCCACCGGTCATGTGGGCGCCCCTCCTGGTGAACGTTGTCGGCGCCTACTGCCTGTTCGCCGCCAATCTCATCGCCCAATTGCGCAATGCCGTGCTGCGCCGCGAAGGCGGCGCGCAATGGGTGCGCGACGCCGTGGCGGCGGAGGCGGCATGAACTTCGAGAGCCTGCAGGCGTTCCTGGCGATGGGGGGCCACGGGCCCTACGTCTGGACGGTGTACCTGACCACGGTTGTCCTGCTGGCCGTCAACTTTGCCGGTTTCCGTCGCGAACGGCGGCGGACGATCCGCGAACTGCGCTCCCTGCACGCGGCGGCCGCCGCTCACCCGTCCCCCGACAAATGAACCGGGTACGCCGCAACCGTCTGCTGACGGTGCTTTTCATTTTCGCCGGCAGCGCGGGCGCCGTCACGCTGATGCTGCTCGCCGCCAACGAGAACCTGAACCTCTTCCATCCACCGGAACAGATCGTCAGCGGCGTGGCGCCGGTGGGTGTGCCGATCCGCGCCGGCGGCATGGTGGTGGCCGGCAGCGTCGCGCGGGCGCCTGACTCGCTGGATGTGGAATTCGTGCTGACGGACTACCGAGGTTCGGATTTTCGCGTGGCCTACACGGGCATACTCCCGGACCTGTTCCGGGAAGGCCAGGGCATCCTGGTCCGGGGCGAACTCGATGCCGCGGGCGTCTTCCGGGCGGTGGAAGTGCTCGCCAAGCACGACGAGAATTACATGCCGCCGGAACTGGTGCCGATTGCCGCCGAAGCGGCGGGGAACGCCGGGTGATACCGGAACTGGGCAACTTCAGCCTGGTGCTCGCCCTGGTGCTCAGCGCGATCACCGGTGCCGGCGGATTGCTTGGCGCCCGGGCGGGCCGGGTGCGCTGGATGCGGGCGGCGGCCTCTGCGGTGTCCGGCCAGCTCGTCTTCGTTGCGCTCGCGTTTGTGGTGCTGGTGCACGCCTTCGTCACCGACGACTTCTCCGTCGCCTACGTGGCGCACAATTCCAACAGCCTGCTGCCCTGGTACTACAAGGTCAGCGCGGTGTGGGGCGCCCATGAAGGGTCGTTCCTGCTCTGGGTGCTGATCATGACCGTCTGGATGACGGCGGTCGCGGTGCGCCGGCGCCACCTGCCGCTGGATTTCCATGCCCGGGCGCTGGGGGTGATGGGCCTTTTGAACCTGGGCTTCCTGAGTTTCCTGGTGTTCACCAGCAACCCGTTCGAGCGCCTGCTGCCGCTGGCGCCCGCGGACGGTTCCGATCTCAACCCGCTGCTGCAGGACTTCGGGCTGATCGTGCACCCCCCCATGCTCTACACCGGCTATGTCGGTTTCTCGGTCGCCTTCGCGTTCGCGATCGCCGCGCTCCTGACGGGACGCCTGGACAGTGCCTGGGCGCGCTGGTCGCGGCCCTGGACCAACGCCGCCTGGGCGTTTCTGACGGTTGGCATTGCGCTGGGGAGCTGGTGGGCCTACTACGAGCTCGGCTGGGGCGGCTGGTGGTTCTGGGACCCGGTGGAGAACGCCTCGTTCATGCCCTGGCTGGCCGGGACGGCGTTGGTGCATTCGCTGGCGGTCACCGAAAAAAGGGGCACGTTCAAGAGCTGGACGGCGCTGCTCGCCATCGCCGCGTTCTCGTTGAGCCTGCTCGGCGCCTTCATCGTCCGCTCCGGCGTGTTGACCTCGGTGCATGCGTTTGCCGTAGACCCGGCCCGGGGCATGTTCATCCTGATGTTCCTGTTCGTTGTCGTGGGCGGTTCACTGACGCTGTTCGGAATCCGGGCCCGCGCCGTCGCCGCCGGGGTGCGCTACGGCCCGTTCAGCCGAGAAGCCTTCCTGCTGTTGAACAACCTGCTGTTCGTGGTGGCCCTGGGGGTGGTGCTGTTGGGAACGCTGTACCCGCTCGCCTACGAAGCCCTGAGCGGTGGCGCCAAGATCAGCATCGGCCCGCCCTGGTTCAACACCTTCTTCGTGCCGCTGATGCTGCTCGTGGCGCTTGCACTGGGCATCGGGCCGTTCCTGAGCTGGAAGCGTACCGGCATTGCGACGCTCAGGCGCCGGCTCGCGTGGTCCGCCGGAGCCGGACTTGCCTTGGGCGTGCTCCTGCCGCTGATTCTCGACGAGGCGCTGTCCCCGGGCACGCTTCTGGCCGTGGTGCTGGCGGGCTGGGTCCTGACCGGGCACGGCCTGGACATCGCACGCCGGATGCGCTTGCCGGATGCGGTGCGGCGCAAGCCGGATCCGGGCGCGCCGGGGCACGATGGCAAGCGGGCGCGACGGTCGCGCCGTGCCGGGCGCATCCCTCTCGCCTATTGGGGCATGACCGTTGCCCACGCCGGTTTCGCCATGAGCCTGCTGGGCGTTGCCCTCACCCACGAACTGTCCGTGGAGAAAGACATCCGGATGGTACCGGGCGAGGCGGCCGAACACGGTGGCGTCGTGTTCCGGTTCAACGGCATCGTGAGCACCGAGGGTCCGAACTACGTCTCCCGCAGCGGCCGCTTCGAAGTGGCGGACGGCGACCGGCGCCTGCTCCTGGTGCCGGAGAAACGCCAGTACCTGGCGGGCGGTTCGGTCATGACGGAAGCCGCCATCGACCCGGGATTCTTCAAGGACATCTACGTCTCGCTCGGGGAGCCCCTGGAGGGGGACGCCTGGGCCGTGCGGGTGTACGTCAAGCCCTTTGTCCGGTGGATCTGGTTCGGAGCCCTGCTCATGGCCTTCGGGGGCACACTGGCGCTCGCCGACAAACGCTATCGACGCCTGCGCACAACCGATTCGACGCGCGTTCGCGCATTGCCGGCCTCCCCAGCCCACGCGCCCGGCCCGGCCGGCACCGGGATTGCGGATTACGCCCCGGGCAGCAACGCGCCGCGGGGCAAACCCGGCTGATGCGCACCAACCTGTCCCGCGCCGGGCTGTTTGCGCCCCTCGGCATCTTTCTCCCGATTCTGCTGATCGGTTACTACGGCTTTCAATTGGAAGACCCCCACCGCCTGCCGTCGGCACTGCTCGGCAAACCCTTCCCGGAATTCGAAGCGGGCCTCCTGGACCCGGCGCCAGGCGTTCCGGCAAACCTCCGCGCAAGCCGCAACGACCTGCTCGGCGAACCGCTGCTCGTCAACGTCTGGGCAACCTGGTGCCCGACCTGCAAGGCCGAACACGACGAACTCATGCGCATCCGCGCCGAAACCGCCTTGAAGATCGTCGGCGTAAACTACAAGGATGACCCCGATGCGGCCCGGCGCTGGCTCCGCGAATTCGGCAATCCCTACGTCTTCAACATCCTGGACAGCGACGGCAGCCTCGGCGTCGAACTCGGCGTCTACGGCGCCCCGGAAACCTTCCTCCTCGACACAACCGGAACCATCGTCTACAAGCGCGTCGGCGAGATCACCCGCCAGGTCTGGCTCGACGAACTGCTGCCCCACATCGAACGGATCAGAGCGGCCGATGACTAATCCCGGAACCCGGGAACACACCCAACTCGGCCCCCTGGGACGAGGACGCGCAAGGAACAGAATGCCGCTGGGAGAGAGCAGGTATGCGGTACGGGGTCGCCACCGGTCGGGCGCAGCCCGAGCCGAAGCACCGCTTCGGCAGGTGGCGACGCCCCGCAACTCGTTGCGGGGCCGGGTGTCAAACACCTCGCACAGCCCAAAAGAGAGGCACCGCCCGGCATCCTATGCAATCTGCCGGATACCCGCCCCGCACACCCACTCTCGGAGCTTCGGTCGAAGGAAATGTTCCGCAATCCCCTGTATTTGAAAAAAACCAATACAATCAGTGAATTGAAAACTGGTTTCATGCCAGTCGGCAACCCGGGGCGCCGGGACGAGGACGAGCAAGGAACAACGCCGAATCTCGGGAAAGGGTTCGTATGCGGCGCTTCCCTTTCGGCGCGTTAAGCTCGTCCGAACGCCTTGCGTACTGCTGGACAATGTGGCCGTGCGCCGAAAGGGAAGCGCCGTATGCGAACTCGCTGTCGAGATTGACGATGTTTTGTCAAACTGGTTTTTTTGCAATTCAAAGGCCTGCATTTTGATCCATGAAGGCATGAGAAAAGTCCTGGCCGCGTGCTTCCTGTGCTTCCTGGCGGTCAGCGGAATGGCCGCAAGTCCAGTTGACGTCCATCACTTTCCGGATGCGGAAAGCGAACGCCGCTACCGCGCGCTGGTGAACGAGTTTCGCTGCCCCAAGTGCCTGAACGTCAACATCAGCGGCAGCGACGCACCCATCGCCCAGGACCTGCGCGCCGCGGTGTACCGGCTCGCGGTACGGGAAGGGCGCTCGGACCGGGAAGTGCGCGACTTCCTGCAGGCCCGCTACGGCGATTTCGTGCTCTACGACCCGCCCCTGAAACCCGGCACGCTGGTGCTGTGGCTCGGCCCCGGGCTTTTCGTGATTCTGGGCCTCGGCCTCGTGGCCTATCGGCTGCGCCACCAGCGCGCGGCGGTGCTCGATGCCGGGGACCGCCGCCGGCTGCGGGCAATCCTGGACGAAGAATGACCTTCTGGATTCCCGCAACGCTGCTTGCACTGGCGGCCATGGGCTTCGCGTTGGCGCCCTTCCTGCGGCGCAGCCCCGGCCGTTCGACCGGGAAGCCGGCGCATCCGGGCGACGATGCCCGGGGTGCGGGCACCGATTCGTTTCCCGGGGATGTCCGCGATGCGTCCACCGGCCGTGACCTCGCGCTCCGCGCCCTGTACCGCCAGCGCCTCGAGGAACTCGAGGAAGAGGCGGCCTCCGGGCTCATCGAGGCATCGAACCGGGCAGAGGTCGAACAGGAACTCGACCGGGGCCTGCTCGATGAGTTCGCCGGCCGGAGTGCTGCCCCGGAACCGGCCGGTTCCCACGCGGCGGCCGGCAGACGCGGGCCGACCTGGCTGCTGCTGGCGGTCCTGATACCGCTATTGACCCTGGCGCTCTACCTGCAGGTCGGCGAACCGGACGCCGAATTGCTGCAAGGCGCAACGGCGGTGCTGGAACTCGACCCGGAGCGCGACCGGCTGGAACTCGACCGCTGGCGCGTCCTGCTTGCCGAGCGCGTCGAGCGTGCACCGGACGATGCGCAGAGCCGTTACCTGCTCGGGCGCATCTACCTGAACGACGGGGAGTTTGGGCTGGCGGCGCAGGCCTTTTCCCGGTCCCGGGATGTCATGGGCGACGACCCGGGCATCGACCTGGCCTGGCTGCAGGCGGTTTACCTGGCCAACGAGGGACGGCTGGACGAGGCGGGCAGGGAAATCGCCGAGCGCGTTCTCGGCCGCGAGCCGAACCACCCGATGGTGCTGGAGATGCTGGCGATCGATGCCTACCGCCGCGGCGACTACGCGGAATCGGTCACGCGCTTCAACCGGGCGCTGGGCGACGCGGTGGAGCCCCGGGGGCGCGCCGCCCTCGAGCTTTTTCTAAAGCAGGCCCGCTCGATGCTCGGCGATCTCGAGCCGAGCATCGACGTGGCACTGAATGCGCTGGAGACGCCGCCGGCATCGGCGACGCTGTTCGTCATCGCCCGCCCGGTCGGGGGGGGCATGCCGTTCGCCGTGGTGCGGCGCGCCGCCGCGCCGCTGCCGGACGCGGTGCGCCTCGATGACGCGGTCAGCATGAATCCGGCGCTGCCGTTGTCCGCCGCGGGCGAGATCGAAGTGGTGGTGCGCATCAGCCTGACCGGCGCGGCGGTGCGCCACCCGGGCGACTGGGAATGGCGGTCCGCGCCGCTGAAGATTGCCGGTGCGGGCACCCTGGCGCTGACGGCGGAAATCGCATCGCCCGGAACGGCCCGGCCGGAAGGCTGACGGGGCGATACCACAGGCCGACCGGAAAACGGTGGCCGGCGAACCGCCGATCTTGCCGGTCCGCGCCCGGCGCAGGATCGCGGGACTCGATTTCAATGCTTCTAATGCATTAGACTAGCGTTCCAGCGGCGTTCCCGCCGGGGGTAGCGCCGTATGGGCCCGCATTGGCGAGCGTGGGGATCCGGTCAGGAATCCCTCTAAGGCGGTCGCCGGTGCGATGATGCGTTCCTGGAACGCCTGCTACAGGTAGCGGAGTTCTATGCGCCTCAGGCAGATCAAGCTTGCAGGTTTCAAGTCGTTCGTCGACCCGACTACCGTCGCCCTCCCCGGAAATCGCTGTTCCATCGTCGGCCCCAACGGGGGCGGCAAGTCCAATATCGTCGACGCCGTGCGCTGGGTGATGGGAGAGAGTTCGGCCAGGCAACTCCGGGGCGAGCAGCTCTCCGACGTGATCTTCAACGGGTCCAGATCGCGCAAGCTTTCCGGGGTTGCGTCCATCGAGCTGATTTTCGACAACTCCGACGGACGCATGGGTGGCGAATACGCCGCCTACGGGGAGATCTCGATCCGCCGGCAGGTGAGCCGGGATTCCCAGTCCGTCTATCACCTGAACGGTACCCGCTGCCGGCGGCGGGATGTCGCCGACCTGTTCCTGGGTACGGGTTTCGGCCCGCGCAGCTACTCCATCATCGAACAGGGCATGATCGACAAGCTCGTGCAGGCCCGTCCCGAGGAACTGCGGGTGTACCTCGAGGAGGCCGCCGGCATCTCCAGGTACAAGGAGCGCCGCCGCGAGACGGAGAACCGGATCAGGCACACGCGCGAGAACCTGGAGCGGCTGCGCGACACCCTGGAGGAAATGGGGCGAACCCTCGACCGCCTGCAGAAGCAGGCCAGGGCAGCCGAGCGCTACAAGGAACTGAAGGCCGAGGAAAGCTTGCGCACCGCCGAGCTGTACGCGATTCGCTATCTGGAGCTGTCCGCCCGGCTCGAAGCCCTGGACCGGGATCTGCGCAAGAGGGATGCGGAACTGGAAAGACTCAGGGCCGGTTTGCGGTCGGTGGAGACCGAACTGGCCCAGGCGCGGGTGCAACACGAACAGGAGAGCGAAAAGTCGCGCGAGGAGCAGCAGTTCTTCTACAGCCTTCGCGAGGAAATAGCGCACATCGAGCAGACCCTCAAGCTGAACCGCGCCAGGATAGCGGACTTCGAACGGGAACTTTCGGAACTGCGCGTCAAGGCGGCCGAGACCGGGCGGCAGCTCGACATGGACCGGAAAGATATCGATGGCCTGGAGGCCGCCATTGCCGAGCTGACACCCGCCGTGGAAGCCGCCGAACGGGCTGACGCGGAGGCTTCCGCACAGCTCGGGGAGATCGAGCGGGCCTATGCCGCCTGGCAGGAAGAGTGGGACGGGTACAGCAGGGAGTCGGCGGAAGCGGCGCGCTCGGCCCAGATCCAGGCATCGCGAATCGAGCATTCCGAGGGTTTGATCGCCGGCCTCGAGGCGCGTATCGAGCGGCTCGCCCGGGAAGAACAGGCGCCCGCCGGCGTCGAGACGACGCGGGTAGACAGCCTGGCCGCCGAAATCGCGACGCACCAACAACGCCGCTCCACCCTGGAAGACGATGTGGAACGCTGCCTGAAGGAACTCGCAGCGGGCCGGGAGGCCATTCTTGTACGCGAGGCCGACCTCGACGAAGCCCGGCAGGACCTGCAGGCGCTGCGCCATGAATTCGCAACCAGGCAGGCAGCGCAACAGGCGGCCCTGGGGCGCACCGACGAAGACGTGCGCGCCTGGATCGCGGCGCAGGGCCTCGACGAGGCGCCCAGGGTGGGCGAGACGCTGAGCGTGGTTCCCGGCTGGGAACGGGCCGTGGAACTGGTGCTGGGCGAGTTCCTGCAGGGGCTGAGGGTGGACGATGCCGCAAGCCATGCGGTCGCCCTGTCGGCGTTGGGCGGCGGTCAGGTGGCTCTCGTCGAAGCCCGCATCGATGCGTCGGTGCAGGGTGATCTGCCCGGCCTCGGTTCCCTGATCCGCAGTTCGGACATGAAGCTCGGTTCCCTGCTGCACGGCGTTTTCGCCGCGGAAACCGATGAGGTCGCCCTGGAGAGCCGCTCGACCCTCAATGCCGGCGAGAGCATCGTGACCCGCTCCGGTCTCTGGGTCGGGCCGGACTGGATGCGCAAGTTCCCGGAATCGGATGCCGAGGCGGGCATCATTCAACGCGCCCAGGAACTGGACACCCTCGAAGTCAGGGTCGAGGAGGCCGAGCGCGCCGTTGCGGACCTGCAGAGCGGGCTGGATGCGGCACGGGAAGTTGTACGCGGCCTGGAAGAAGAGCGAGAACGCCTGCAGGCACAGGCGGACGAAGCCAGCGAGGCCCTTTTCGAGTTGAAGGCGGACCACGGCGTTCAGCGGGTCAGGCTGGAATCGGCCGATGCCCAGCGGGAGCGTCTGCAGCGCGACCGCGAGGAACTGGAGCGGCAGCTCGAACTCGAAGGCCGGAGTCTGGCCGCTGCCCGGCAGGAACTGGTGGCCGCCCGGCAGGCAGCGGAGCGACTTTCGCCACAGGAGGAGACCCTGTCGCAGTCCAGGGCCCGGCTGCTCGAAGAACTTGACGGGGCGCGGCAGGCGGCCCGCTCCCGGCACGATGACTTTCATTCCCTCAACGCGGAGCGGCAGAGCCATGCCTCGCGCCTGGAGGCTATCGAGACGGCGCGGGAACGGCTGGTTGAACAGGCTGACGAGCTCGAACGCCGCCGGGTGACGCTGGAAGGGAACATTGAGCAGGCCGCCTCGCCATTGCCCGGCCTGCAATCCGACCTGGACACGAAACTCGCCGAGCAGCACGAGGCCGAGAATCGTCAGCGGGAAGTTCGAACCCGCCTCGGCGATCTGGCCGAGAACATCCGCAGGCTGCAGGCGGAGCGCGACGAGGCGGCCGGCGCCGTCGATGCCGCGCGGAACGACCGGGAGACCGCCCGCATCGAGCGCCAGGGCCTGAACGTCGAGCGGAACAACGATCGGCAACGGGTGGAGGCGACGGGCCACGATCTGGCGGCGGTTCTGGACGGCGTTCCGGACGACGCGGCTGCCGGGGACTGGGAGCGGAAGCTGGAGAGCCTGGACAGGCGCATTCGCAGGCTGGAGCCCGTCAACCTGGCCGCCATCGAGGAGTTTGGCGTGGAATCGGAGCGCAAGGCCTGGCTCGATGCGCAGCACGACGACCTGGAAAAGGCCCTGGATACCCTGCAGGGCGCCATTCGCAAGATCGATACGGAAACCCGCGCCCGGTTCAGGGACACCTTCGAGATCGTCAACGCCAATCTCGCGCAAGTGTTTCCCAAGCTGTTCGCGGGCGGGCACGCCGAGTTGACGATGACGGGCGAGGATCTGCTGGACACCGGCGTTTCGGTCATGGCAAGGCCACCGGGAAAACGCAACGCCAGCGTTCACCAGTTGTCCGGTGGCGAGAAGGCGCTGACCGCGGTTGCGTTGATATTCGCCATCTTTCAGCTCAATCCGAGCCCGGTGTGCATACTCGACGAGATCGATGCGCCCCTCGACGACAACAACGTGGCGCGCGTGGCCGACCTGATCGGGGAGATGTCGCGCGGCGTGCAGTTCGTCGTCATCACCCACAACAAGCTCACCATGGAAATGGCGGATCACCTGATCGGTGTCACCATGAGCGAGCCGGGCGTCTCGCGCCTGGTCTCCGTGGATATCGAAGAAGCCGCGGCGATGGCGGCTTCATGACGTGGATGTGAACCGATAGCGGCCCGGCCGCCTCGATGCGCACCACAGAGGAACCTGGAAACATGAATATCGAAAACATCGACATCAAGGATCTGGTACTGATCGGCGGTGGGCTGTTTACGCTGGCGATCATCGTCCACGGCATCTGGCTGGCCTGGCGCTCCCGTCAGGAGCCCTTGCGCCTGGATATCTCGCCCGACCTGGTTCCGGAGGACGAAGACGACCTGGTGCGGCTCCGGGGCGAGTTGCCGAACGGCGGCGGCCGTCCCGTCCGGCCGGTGCAGCGGGATCTCGATTTCGACGAGACCGTGCCGGTTCTGCTCAACCCGATGACCCTGCCCGCGGCGGAGGAAACGGAGCCGGTGGCGGAGGCCTCTCGATGGGCGGACGCCGAATCGCCGGACGCGCCGGAAACCGGAGTCCCGAATGAGGAGCCGCCACCGATTCGCGCGGGAATCGCGGAACCGCAACTGCCGGATACCGGGCCGATTGTGGCGCAGGACCCGAACCGCTCGCGGTTCGGCGATCGCCGAGAGTCGGAACCGCTGCGGGATTCGCGCCCGGCGCCGGCGGACGCGGGTGGCCGGGAACTGCTGGTCATCAACCTGTTCGCGCGGGACGGGGAGCCGTTCGGCGGAAAGGCAATGCTCGCCGCCATGCGTGGACAGGGACTCAAGTTCGGAGAGATGAACATCTTTCACCGGTTCGACCGCCTCACCCGGGAAATTCTGTTCAGTGTGGCCAACGTGGTGGAACCGGGCTACTTCGACCTGGCGGAGATCGAGGACTTTGTCTCTCCCGGGCTGGTATTCTTCCTGCAACTGCCCGGGCCCGAACATCCGGGCGAGGTGGTGGAAGACATGATTCGCATTGCCCGCGCCATTGCCGATGAACTCGGCGCCGTGTTGAAAGACGAGAACATGAACGTGCTCACCCCCCAGACCGCCGAGCATTACCGGGAACGGGTCGCCGATTTTTCGCGTCGCCGGCTTTCCAGGCGCGTCGGGGCGGCCTGATGCCCTGCAATGTCTCCCCAGCCGGCGATGGACAGGATTGAACAACTCCGAGGGCTGATTCACCACCACAACCACCGTTATCACGTTCTGGACGCCCCGGAGATCGCCGATGGGGAGTTCGATGCGCTGTTCGATGAACTGGTGGAGTTGGAAAAGCGGCACCCGGAACTGGTAACGGGCGACTCGCCGACCCAGCGCGTGGGTTCCGAGCCTCTCGGCGAATTTGCCTCCGTCACCCACCCCGTCGCCATGCTGTCCCTCGACAAGGTGAGCGCCGGGGACGAGTTGTCCGACTGGGTCGCCCGCCTGAGCGCGCGGCTCGACGGAGAGCCCATGGCCTTCACCTGTGAGCCGAAGATCGACGGCGTCGCCGTGGCGCTCACTTACGATGCGGGCCGACTGGCGCTGGCGGCGACCCGCGGTGACGGGCAGACCGGCGAAGACATCACGGCCAACGTGCGCACCATCGGCGCCGTTCCGTTGCGCCTGACCGGGCGCGGATTCCCGCCGCGCTTCGAGGTGCGCGGCGAAGTCTACATGACCCGGGACGACATGGAAGCATTCAACGAGCGCGCCCGGGCCGCGGGCGAAAAACCCCTGGTCAATCCCCGCAACGGCGCGGCCGGCAGCCTTCGCCAGCTCGACCCGCGCATCACCGCCGGCCGGCCGCTGAACATGTACTGCTACAGCCTGGGATGGGTCGAGGGCGCCCGGCCGCCGGAAACCCAGATGGAAGCGCTGGAGCGCCTGGGCGCCTGGGGCCTGAGGACCAATCCTGCGGTCGAACCGGCCGACGGCCTGGAAGCGTGCCGGCGTTACGTCGACGCTCTGGCGGAACGGCGCCAGGCCCTCGCCTACGACATCGACGGCGCCGTCATCAAGGTCGACTCCCTCGACCAGCAACGGCGCCTTGGGGCCGTCACGCGCAAGCCGCGCTGGGCGGTGGCGTACAAGTATCCCGCCGAGGAAGCCACCACCAGGGTGCTTGCCGTCGAGTTCCAGGTGGGGCGGACGGGCGCCATCACCCCGGTGGCCAAGCTGGAACCGGTGTTCGTCGGCGGCGTGACGGTGAGCAATGCCACGCTGCACAACATGGACGAGATCGCCCGTCTCGATCTCAGGATCGGCGATGCGGTGATGGTACGGCGGGCCGGCGATGTGATACCTCAGGTCGCTTCGGTGATTGCCGGCCGGCGCCCGGAGCAGGCGCCCGGCGTGGACCTGCCCGAAGCCTGCCCCGCATGCGGCAGCGCCATCGTGCGTCCGGAGGAGGAAGCGGTGGCGCGTTGCAGCGCCGGGCCGGCGGTCTGTCCCGCCCAGCGCAAGGAAGGCCTGATGCACTATGCGTCGCGCCTGGCCATGGATATCGAAGGGCTCGGCGAGAAGCTGATCGATCAACTCGTCGAGAAGGAAATGGTGGCGGCGCCCGCGGACCTGTTTGCCCTTGAACAGGAAGAGCTCGCGGGACTGGAGCGCATGGGCGAGATCTCCGCCCGAAACCTGCGTCATGCCCTTGAAAGCAGCAAGGAGACCACGCTGGCCCGGTTCATCTACGCCCTGGGTATCCGGGAAGTCGGAGAGGCCACCGCCCGGAACCTGGCCGAGCACTTCGGCAAGCTGGAGGCGCTGCGGGACGCGGACGCTGAAACGCTGGAGGCGGTGCCGGATGTCGGCCCCGTGGTGGCGGCGAACATCGCCGGCTACTTCGACGACGCCGCCAATTCGCAAGCGGTGGATGCGTTGGTCGAGGCCGGGGTCCACTGGCCCGATGTCGAAGTCGACAAGGATGCCAGGCCGCTCGAGGGGGAGACCTGGGTGCTGACCGGTTCCCTCGAGAGCATGACCCGCAACGAAGCCAAGGCGCGCCTTGCCGCCCTGGGCGCCCGGGTGGCGGGTTCGGTGTCGGCGAAGACATCGCGGCTCGTGGCCGGCGAGCGGGCCGGCAGCAAGCTCGCCAAGGCCAGAAGCCTGGATGTGCCGGTGATGGACGAAACGGAGTTCGCCGCGTTTCTTGAGTTGCTTGAGGAAAAGCCCGGCTAACCCGACCAGGTCACCTGGTAGATCACGCCTTTCTGGTCTTCGGCGATCAGCAGGCTGCCGTCGGGCGCTGCGAGCACATCGCTCGGGCGGCCCCAGTTGACCTGCCCCTGCAGCCAGCCCGTTATGAACGGCTCGTAGCTCGGTTCATCGCCGTCAAAGACGATGACGCTGATCTGATAGCCGACCTTGCCGGAACGGTTCCAGGAGCCGTGCTCGGCGATGAAGAGCGCATTGCGATAACGCTCGGGGAACTGTTCGCCCGTGTAGAAGTCGACGCCGAGGGCGGCGGAATGGGCCTGGATTTCCACCACCGGCGGCACGTAGTCGGCCGGGTCGGCATCCCCGCCGAAATCGGGGTCGAGGATGGCTGTTGCGTGAACGAACGGATAGCCGAAGTGCTGCCCCGATTCGGTAAGCACGTTCACCTCCTCCGGCGGCACATCGTCGCCGAGCAGGTCGCGCCCGTTGTCGGTGAACCAGAGTTGCCGGGTGCTCGGATGCCAGTCGAAGCCGATGCTGTTGCGCACGCCGCGGGCCACGATCTCTGTGTCCCCGCTGGCCGGGTCCATGCTCATTATCGTGGCGAAGCGGGGGTCTTCCGACAGGCACATGTTGCAGGGCGCGCCGACGGGGAGGTAGAGCCGGCCGTCGGGGCCGAACTTTAGGTATTTCCAGCCGTGGTGCCGGATGTCCGGCAACCGGTCGGTGACTACCTGGTAGTTGGCGCCGGGAGCAAGCTGCTCCGCGATCGCAGGGAAACGCAGGACGCGGTTGAGGGCGGCGACGTAGAGGTCGCCGTTGCGCTCGGTCACGCCGCTCGGCAACGGGAGGCCCTCGGCAAGCACGATGACCTCCGGCCGCTCGCTCGTAAGGGCCTTGGGCACGGCATAGACATTGCCCCTGGTCCAACTGCCGACGAACAGGGTGCCATCGGCGGCAAGGGCCATCTGGCGGGCGTTGCCCACCGCGTCGGTGACGATGCGGATCTGGAAACCGTCGGGCAAATTCAGTTTGCCGAGCTCCGCCCGGCCGCTGGCCGTACCCAGCAGCAGGGCCCCGAGCAGCACGGGAATCAGCGTACGCATACGGTACATATACTCGCCCCGCCCGCCGAAGGAAACCCCTGGTTTCCTGTTTTCAGGATGCCTTGAGGGCGCTGGGGAGCCCGGGAGCGAGCAGCAGTTCGCCGGCGCCCGAGCCCGCGCCCCGATAGACGATTTCGCCGATCTCCACGACCGACTCGCCGCTCTCGTTCAAAAGGGACGACGCCTCCCTGACCTGATCGCCAGGTACGCAAACCACGAAACCGATGCCGCAGTTGAACGTGCGGAGCATTTCCGGCTCGTCGATGTTGCCGGATTTCTGGAGCCAGTCAAAAACGCTCGGACGCTGCCAGGCATCGAGGCGGACGAGGGCGGCCAGGTTGCCCTTGGGAATCATGCGCGGGACGTTTTCCACCAAGCCGCCGCCGGTGATGTGGGCCATGCCGCGCACGTCGACCTTGTGCAGAAGGCGCAGGACAGACTTGACATAGATGCGCGTGGGCGCCAGCAATCGCCGGCGCATCTCCGCGCTGGGCCGGCGCCCGTTGAGGGCGAGTACGGCGCGTATCAGGGAGAAGCCGTTGGAATGCGGCCCGTCCGCGGTCAGCCCGAGCAGGCGGTCGCCCGCCGCCACCCGGCTGCCGTCGATGATATTGTCGCGTTCGACCACGCCGACGCAGAACCCGGCCATGTCGTAGTCGCCGTTGGCGTACAGGCCCGGCATCTCGGCCGTCTCGCCGCCGGCAAGGGCGCACCCCGCCTCCCGGCAGCCGTTGGCGACGCCGCCGATGACCTGCTCGGCGACATCCACGTCGAGCCGCCCGGTGGCGTAATAGTCGAGGAACAGGAAGGGCTCGGCGCCTGTGACGAGCACGTCGTTGGCACACATGGCCACCAGGTCCTGGCCGATGGTTTCGTGGTTGCCGTAGTCGAGGGCCAGCTTGAGCTTGGTGCCGATGCCGTCTGTCGCGGTGGCGAGCACCGGACGCGTGTAGCCGGCGGGGATTTCGGTCAGCGCGGCGAATCCGCCCAGGCCGTGCAGGGTTTCGGGCCGGTAGGTCGATCGGCACGCGGCGGAAATGCGCGTTACGAGTTCGTTGCCCGCGTCGACATCGACACCGGCTTCTCGATACGTCAGGCCCATGCCGGCAGTATAGCGTGGAAGTTCCAGCAATGTGTGAAGTTCGTAGAAAATTTGCACGGTTTTGTGCGGGCGCGGCCGACGATTCGGTTAAAATCCGGCACCTGCCACACAGGAGCCAACCGGGGTGATGCGCCATCCCGATGAGGAAGCGGCCGACGGGTGTGAAGTTGACTCGTTTTACAGGAAAGCCGGTGACTGAGAAGTCCGGCTCGATCAGCCGTTCGATCGGCAGGCGAGCCTTGGCGGGCGTATTGGCGCTGGCCGGGTGGCTGGCGGCGGGGCCGGTACCGGCCGCACCCGTGCCCTGGCTCTACGATGTGGACGTGGCCGTGGAAGGGCGTACCGCCGCCGCCCGTCTGGCGGTGTCCGGCGCGGCGCTGGCGGAGGTACTCTCGAGGGCCAGCGGCCTGGCGCACGTCCCGCGCAACGCCAGGGTACGTGAGGCGCTCGGCCGGCCCGAGGCGTTCTACAGCCGGTTCGTGTTCCTCGAAAACGACGAACTGCGCATCCACTTCACACCTGGTGCGATTCTCGGGCTGCTGGACGAGGCCCGGTTGCCCGTCTGGTCGGCCAATCGGCCGCAAACCATGGCCTGGCTGGTGGTCGAGGATGGGGGAAACCGGCGGGTCGTCGACGGTGAACACCCGTTGGCCCGGGCGTTGTCGGCACGCGCGCGGCAACGCGGCCTGGTGCTGAAACTGCCCCTCATGGACCTTGAAGACCGGATGCGCGTCCGGCCCGCCGTGGTGCGCGGGCGCCTGTTCTCGTCGCTCGAAGAGGCATCGAGGCGGTACGGCGCCGATGTCATCCTGGCGGGGCAGGTGCAGGAGCGGGCCTGCGAAATCGCATCGCCGGAAGACGTGGGCCCGGAGACACCGGCAGGTGCGGATTCGGCGGTCGATTCGCCGGAGTCCGCAGCCATGGAGGCGCCAGGCCGTCCCGGGTCGAAGACCGGTAGCGATCCTGGAGCATCGTTGACGGGCGAGACGCCCACGCAGACTGGTCCGGTGGATGGTCCCGATACGTTCCTGGTGGTTTCCGAAATGTCTGCGGGGGACGACTCGGCGCCAGGCCTTGTGTCGGGCGCGAGTCTCGAAGCGCCGCCAAGCCTTGAGTCGGCTGCGGGTCTCGAAGCACCGGTCGCCGAAATCCCGTGGTCCTGCGGGCCGGCTGGGGGCCGTTACTACTCGGCGTCGCTGCACGCGTGGATGGGCGGTGACGAGTTCGCGGCCGAATTCGACGCTTCCGACATCGCCGAAGCCGGATTGATGACGGCCGATTTCATCGCCGATGAACTCGCCGGCCGGTTTGCCGTCCTTGCACGCCAGCCGAACAGCGTGGGCCTCACCATAGTGGGCATCGACTCCCCCGTTGGCTATGGGCGGCTGTTGGGATACCTTGACGGCCTGGAGTTCGTTTCTTCGGTGAACGTGGCCGCCGTGGAAGCCGACCGGCTCGAGATTACCCTGCACACCAGGGCGGGCCTGGAGCAACTTGTGGAATTGTTCGACCGCGACGGCCGCATTCGGCCCGACCCGGAGAACGCGGCAGTGTTGATCTGGAGGGGCCCATGAACGCGGACTCAGTCGCTCGACACAGGGCCGGGAAGATTGCCGCCGCGACACCTGAGGGTCATGACATGGCAAGCGTGCAACCAGTGAATCGGTTTTGCGGATGCCCGGCGGGGCGCTGTCTTCCCGAGACGTCGCAGGCTTAGCCATGCGCTGGTCGCTTTTGCCCAACCTGATCACCAGCCTGCGCATGCTGCTGGTGGTTCCGGCGGGGTGGCTGCTGTGGCAGGGCCGCTATCCTGAAGCGCTCGTTGTGGTGGGTGTGGCCGGGGCGTCGGATGCGCTCGACGGAGAACTCGCCCGTCGCTTCAGTTGGCGCAGCGCCTTCGGCTCCATGCTCGACCCCATCGCCGACAAACTGCTGGTGCTGGTGGTATTCGTCATCTTCACCATTCAGGGCCATATCCCCGTCTGGCTGTTGGTGGTGGTGATCGCGCGGGATGCCGTCATCCTCGGCGGCGCCGGCGTTTACCGGCTGATGTTCCGGGAAATCGAAATGGCGCCGACCCTGGTAAGCAAGGCGAATACGGCCCTGCAGGTCGTCATGCTGGTATTGCTGCTGCTGGGTTTGTGTGGGTTTGGCGCCATCAGCGACCTGGCGTTCCTGGTGGTGGATCCCTGGAGTTTCTATCTCCTGGCCATAATGGGCATCGGGTCGGGCATCGACTATGCGGTCACCTGGTCTCTGAAAGCATGGCGCAACCGTCGTCGGCTGGATCCGTAGTTTCCTGTTCCGTGCCACAGACCCCGCGCGGCGCGCTGAAACGCAGGAAACCCATGGAACAGCACGCCAGGTGAAAACCGCGGTATTCACCGGCGGCGGCACCGCCGGCCACGTATTGCCGGCCGTGCCCGTGATGCGGGCGCTGCAGCGGCGCGGGGTCGAGGTCGTCTTCATCGGCGGTGCTGACGGGCTCGAGCGGCGGTACCTCGAGGGCCTCGACGATGTCCGGTTTTTCGGCATCGCCTCGGGCAAGCTGCGGCGCTACTGGTCCTGGCGGAACCTGACGGACGTGGCCCGCGTGTTGCGCGGCGTCTGGCAAAGCCTGAGGCTGATTGGCCGCATCCGGCCGTCGGTCGTCTTCTCGAAGGGCGGGCACCTGAGTTTTCCGGTGGTTCTCGCGGCGCGGATGCGCGGAATTCCCATCGTCGCCCACGAATCCGACTTCTCCCCCGGGCTCGCCAACCGTCTCGCCATGCCATTCCTCGATGCGCTCTGTACCAGTTTTCCCATGCGGCGCCCGGGTTCGTTGCGTGGCGAGCTTGTACACACCGGTTCTCCCGTACGGCCGGAACTGCTGGCCGGTTCCGCTGCCAGGGGCCGCAAGCTCGTGCAAGCGCCGGCGGGCAGGCCGGTGGTGCTGGTCACCGGCGGCAGCCTGGGCGCAGACGCCCTCAACGAGGTGGTCGTCGAGGCTGCGCCCGAACTGGTTCGGGAGTGCTGCCTCGTCCACGTCTGCGGCCCGGGCAAGCGTACCGGCCCACACCTGCCGGGGTACCGTCAGTACGAGTTTGTCGGCCCGGATTGGGGCGACATGCTCGCCGCCGCCGATCTCGTCGTGTCGCGGGCGGGGTCGAATACACTGTTCGAGCTGCTCTCGCTCGGCAAGCCCAACCTGTTGATTCCACTGCCCGCCCGGGCCAGTCGCGGCGACCAGATCCAGAACGCGGACTACGCGGCGGAGGCCGGCTACAGCCGCGTCATCCAGCAGGAACAACTGGATGCTTCCACTCTCGTGAACGCCGTGCTGGGCATGTTGTCGGAAAAGGATGCCTGGGCGGCGCGACTGGCGCGGTTCGAAGCGCTGCCGGCGGTCGATCTGATGGTCGCACTGATCGAACGAACTAGTGCTCCTTCCAACTGATAATGCCGTATCAGTGACAGCGGGAGCGTTCCGTGCAAGGCGCGGTCGCGCAGACGTAGGCGACCTACTTCAAGCGGCCGCAACGCCGCACGGGGCGCTCCCGCTGTCACCCGCAGGGCGTGCCCACAAGCGCCCATCTGCTTTGTTGTCGGCTCTTGACGTATCTCGGATACGCCGGCGAGCCTCCGCCGCGCATCTGGGCGCTTGTGGGCACGCTGATACGGCATTATCAGTTGGAAGGAGCACTAGTTCCGGAGGCAAACTGGGATAGAATGCCGCGCCCTTGGCCCGGCCCGTTCATCGGAAGGCCGGGCCAGGTTCCCGGGCGCACCAGAAGATTGCCCCGTTTGCGGGCGGGAACCGGTCCTGTTGAAGGAGTCCAGCACCGATGTACAAGATTCGCCTGTTCAACCAGATTGCGCTGCGCGGGCTCCAGCGTTTCCCCCGGGAACGCTACGAGGTGGGCCATGATCTGCCCGGCCCGGACGGCATCCTGCTGCGCAGCCACAAACTCCAGCCCGAGGAGATCGACGCCCGGCTGCGTGCGGTGGCGCGCGCCGGGGCGGGGGTCAACAACGTGCCGGTCGATTACTGCACCGAACACGGCATTGTCGTCTTCAACACGCCCGGCGCCAACGCCAATTCGGTGAAGGAACTGGTGCTGGCGGCGCTCCTGGTTTCCTCACGGGACCTGGTCGGCGGCATCGCGTTCGTCTCGTCGCTTAAGGACGTGGGCGACCAGGCCAGGCTCGATGCGCTTGTTGAAGCGGAGAAGAAGCGCTTCAAGGGCCGGGAACTGTTCGGCAAGTCGCTTGGCGTGGTGGGCCTCGGCGCCATCGGGTCCCTGGTTGCAAGGGCGGCGCTGGACCTCGGCATGGAAGTGCTGGGCCACGACCCGGCCATATCCGTCGAGGCCGCCTGGCGCCTGCCGAGCGAGGTCAAGCGCATGGAGAACCTGCCGAGCCTCTTCTCGCAGTCCGACTTCGTGACCCTGCACGTGCCCCTGCTGCCGGAAACGGAAGGGCTCGTCAACCGGGACAGCTTCCGCGCCTTCCGCCGGGGCGCCGTGCTGCTGAATTTCGCGCGCGAGCCGATCGTTGACCGGCGGGCCCTTGAGGCGGCGCTCGACGACGGAACCCTGGCGCACTACATCGCCGATTTTCCGGTTCCCGGGCTCACGGATCACCCGCGGGTTCGGTTTACGCCGCATCTGGGCGCGAGCACCGAGGAAGCCGAAGAGAACTGCGCCGTGATGGCGGCGAACCAGCTCACGAGCTTTCTGGAGACCGGCAACATTGCCAACTCGGTGAACTTTCCCTCGGTGTCGCTGGAACTCTCGGAGGGGTATCGGCTGGCCGTCACCAACCTCAACGTACCCGGCATGCTCGGCCAGATGACATCGGTGCTGGCGCGGCGGGGTATCAACGTGGTGGACATGATCAACAAGAGCCGGGGCGGCGTGGCCTACAACCTGCTCGATCTGCAGGATGTGCCGACGGCCGGGCTGATCGAGGAACTCTCTGCCATCGACACGGTCATCAATGTCCGTGTATTGAACGGCCTGGACAACGGCGCCTGAGGCGGAAGACCCGGTTGTTCAGGGCCGGATGCCGATCGCTGTCGCCCGCGCATTGGCGCGGCGGTTGCCGGTCGGGCATGGCAGGAGGCGCGGGCGGACAGCAAGGCGCAGCCCCGGCCCCGCTGAACGACCTGAAGTTGCGATGGGAGTTGGAGTACCCCCGTCGATGGTGCATACTCCGGCGCGAGTACGAGAAACGCCATCGGCGCCGGGTTGCCGTGTATCGGTCTGACGGGCGCCGGATGTGATGCCGGTTGCCCGGCTGGGGTGGGCGCTGGCCGGCAGGGGTGCACGGCCCCTTGGGCAGGCGAGAGTACAGGGCACTTGACCGGAATCTTTGTAGGAGTTTTTTCATGGTTCTAGCGGATTGGCTTGGCAACGGTGTATTGAACCTGTCCGCCTGGGGCATCGTTGCGTACGTTCTGGTTGTCACCCACATAACCATCGTCACCGTAACGGTTTACCTGCACCGCTATTCCGCCCACCGGTCCATAGACCTGCACCCCGCGCTGCAACACTTCTTCCGCTTCTGGTCGTGGCTCACCACGGGCATGATCACCCGGCAGTGGACGGCCATTCACCGCAAGCATCACGCGGCCACGGAGACCCGGGAAGACCCTCATAGCCCGAAGGTGCAGGGCATCCGGGAGATACTCTGGAAAGGCACGGAGGCCTACCGGGCAGCCGCCAGGGATACCGCCATCATGGAGCGCTACGGCTCGGGCTGTCCCGACGACTGGCTGGAGCGCAACCTGTATTCGAAACACGAGATGCTCGGTGTCGGCATGATGGCCGTGATCAATGTGGCCCTGTTCGGCTTCATCGGCATTTCGGTGTGGGCGATACAGATGCTCTGGATACCCCTGCTCGGCGCCGGGGTGATCAACGGGGTCGGCCACTACTGGGGCTACCGGAATTTCGAATCCCCGGACGCCAGCACGAACATGGTGCCCTGGGGCATCCTCATCGGCGGCGAGGAGCTGCACAACAACCATCACACCTATCCCAATTCCGCCCGGCTGTCACAGAAATGGTGGGAATTCGATGCGGGCTGGATGTGGATCCGCCTCTTCCAGGCGTTCGGGCTCGCACGGCCCTTGAGCACCGGTCCGATGGCGGAGAAGTCCCCCGGCAAGACGACCCTCGATGTGGATACGGTCTGGGCGGTGCTCAACGATCGCTTCCGCTTGATGGCCAGGTACAAGAACCAGGTGGTCCGCCCGCTGATCGAGCAGGAGTGCGCCAAGGTCGACCGGGCCACCGGCCGGTTGCTGCGCGCCGCGCGCCATGCGCTGTGCCGCCACGAAGGCCTGGTGGACGAGTCGGGCAAGCGCCGCATCGACCAGGCGGTTCAGGCGAGCCACACCATCGGCACGATCTACAACCTGCGCCTCAGGTTGCAGGCGATCTGGTCCCAGCGGGGCGGCAACGCGGAAGACATGCTGCACGCGCTCAGCCAGTGGTGCCGCGACGCGGAGGCGACCGGAATCCAAGCGTTGCGGGATTTTGTCGGCGAACTTAAGTCCTACACCGTCCCGAAACTCGCCCGCGCCTAGCAGTATCCGCAGGGCCAGGATGCCTGCACCGTATACCGACTCGATGTTGAATCACCCGGATGCGGCCGTTACATGCGGTCGACCGTTTCGATTCCGAGCAGTTCAAGGCCGGTCTTCAAGGTCCGCGCGGTGCGCTGCGCGAAACGCAGGCGATTCTCCCGTTCCCCGGTGTCGGCTCCGAGAATCGGGCACTGTTCGTAGAACCCCGTGAACTTCGTGGCCAGATCGTGGAGGTAGCCGCACAGCAGGTGGGGCATGCCTTCAGCGGCGACCTGATCCAGGACTTCCTCGAATCGGACCAGGGCCACAGCGAGAGCGCGCTCGGCCGGCGCTTCCGGGTGGGCCACCCCTTCGAGTGATTCGGGCTCCACGGCGCCGCGCCGGAACAGGCTCCGGATGCGGGCGTAGGCGTATTGCAGATAGGGCGCGGTATTGCCGTCGAAGGCCAGCATGCGGTTCCAGTCGAATACGTAGTCGCTGGTGCGGTTCTTGGACAGGTCGGCGTATTTGACTGCGCCTGTCCCGACGGCACGGGCGACGGCCCGGCGTTCCGCTTCGCCCATGCCGGGGCTGCGGCTTGAGACCTCCTCGAACGCCCGGGCTTCCGCCTCGTTCAACAGGTCCGTCAGTTTCACGACGCCCCCCTCCCGGGTGCGGAACGGCCGCCGGTCCGTGCCGAGCATGTTGCCGAACGGCATGTGTTCCAGGGTGGTGCCGGGCGGTTTGAAACCCGCGGCGGCGGCGACGGCGAATACCTGGCGAAAGTGCAGGGACTGGCGGCTGTCGGTGAAATAGAGAACCCGGTCGGCGGCCAGTCGGCCGGCGCGGTGGCGTATGGCCGCCAGGTCGGTGGTGGCGTACAGGAAGGCGCCGTCGGATTTCCGGACGATCACCGGCAGTTCGGATCCCAGTTCGGGCAGAAACACGCACTGGGCGCCTTCCGACTCGGTGAGCAGGCCCTTGCCGTCCAGCGCCGAGATGACGTCCGGCAGCCCGTCGTTGTAGGCGCTTTCGGCCATGACGTCGGCTCGCGCCAGGCTCGTGCCCAATCGCTCGTAGAGTGCCTGGCAGTGGTCCAGCGACACCTCGATGAACTGCCGCCAGCGCGCGCGCGCGGTTTCGTCGCCGGATTGCAGGGAAACCACCATGGCCCGGCTTGCGTCTGCGAACCCCGGGTCGGAGTCGAAGCGCGACTTGGCGTCCCGGTAGAACTCCTCCAGGTCGGCCAGCACGCGGGAATCGCCGCCGGTCTCACTCAGGTGGGCGAGCAGCATCCCGAACTGGGTGCCCCAGTCGCCCACGTGGTTCTGCCGGATCACCCGGTGGCCGAGCGATTCGAGAATGCGGGCGGCCGCATCGCCGATGATGGTGCTGCGCAGGTGCCCGACGTGCATCTCCTTGGCAAGGTTGGGGCTCGAATAGTCGACCACCACGGTTTGAGGCCGGACGGTTGGCTCGACCAGGGGCGCATCGACCTCGAGATGCCGCGCGAGAAACTCATCGTTCAGGCGGACGTTCAGGAAGCCCGGCCCGGCGACGTCAACGGACTCGATCACGTCAACCCCGTCGCACTGCCTGTCTTGCAGCAAACACGCCTTCCGGACCTGCTCGGCCAGGGCGCGCGGGTTCTTTCCGAGGGACTTCGCGGCCGCCATGATCCCATCGGCCTGATAGTCGCCGAATTCGGGTTTCGACGCGGTGCGCACCAGCGGCGGGGCTTCAATGCCGCAGGTTTTGAGCGACTTGCGTATCCGTGTTGACAGCAGGCGGCGGGGGTTCATTGTGGTGGGCGTTACCAGGGCGGCGTGCAAAGCCGGGGACAGGGCGGACTGCGCCGTGCATGTGCGGGCGTACCTTCGAGGTGCAAACGCGACCGTTGGTGTGCGAGCGGCATTTCCAAGCTCTGGGAGCGCGCTGAAGCGAACTGCGGCCTACAGCGGGTTGACCCGTTCCGCCTGCAGACCCTTGTCGCGCTCGGCAACCTGGAAGCTCACCTTCTGGCCGTCGCGAAGCCCCGGGCGGCGGTTGTCCTGGCCGGTCTGGATGTGGCGCTGGTGAACGAATATCTCCTCGCCGGACTCACGGATGATGAAACCGAAGCCCTTGGTGCGATTGAACCACTTGACGGTGCCTTCCTCGCGCTTGCCGGGCGCCTCGGACGAGCGGTTGCGCTGGCGGGGCCGCCTGCGCCGGCGCGGTGGGGCCTTGCGGGGGGCAACGCGCAGGTTGAACCAGCCGTTGACCGCGAGCGCGAGGAAAACGGCCAGCAGGAGCGCCAGTTCGTTGTCGGGAAAGAGCCTTGTTGACAGTTGGGTGACCAGGGCGGCGAGCAGCAGTGCGCTTGCCAGAATGACGATGTAGGTGCGCATGAGTGAAGTCCAGGCAATGGAATCGGACGAGTGCCGCGGAGTCTATCACGGCGGTTGTGGCGCTTCAGTCGAGTACGCCGAGGCCCTGCCGGGTAACCAGTGGCGCCTCCCCCGTCAGGTCGACGACCGTGGTGGGAACAAAGCCGCAGCTCCCGCCGTCGACGATCAAATCGACGGCCTTTTCGAGGATGTCGCGGATCTCTCCGCCATCGGTCAGCGCGGTTTCGTGCCCGGGAAGCCGCATGGTGGTGGTCATCATCGGTTGGCCGAGGTTCTCCAGCAGTTCCCTCGCAATGGGGTTGCCCGGAATCCGCAGGCCGATGGTTCGGCGCCTCGGATGCACCAGGCGGCGCGGCACTTCCCGGCTCGCCTGCAGCAGAAAGGTGAACGGCCCGGGGGTCAGGCGGCGCAGGACCCGGTAGTTGGCGTTGTCGACCCGCGCATAGTTCGACACTTCCGACAGGTCGCGGCAGGCCAGGGTGAAGTGATGCTGCTTCTCAAGCCGGCGCACCTGGCGGATTCGCTCGAGCGCCGCCTTGTCGCCAATATGGCAGCCCAGCGCATAGGTGGTGTCGGTGGGGTAGACCACCAGCCCGCCCTTCTCGAGGATTTCGGCGGCGCGGCGCAGCAGCCGCTGTTGCGGATGGGAGGCGTGAACGACGAAATACTGGCTCATCGAAGCTGCCGTGCGACCATGAATCCGGGAGCGCGGATGTTAACCGATCCGGGTTAGCCACTGCGGGCGAATATTGTTAGTGTGCCGACATCCCGACCGGCGCAGAGACCCCGATGCAGCAGTTGCTGGACTTCCTCCCCATCCTGATATTCACCGCGGTTTTCTTCGCCTCGGACATTTATTGGGCGACCGGCGCGCTCATGGCGTCGGTGACCCTGCAGGTGGCGGTGTACAAGCTGCTGGGCAGGCCGGTCGGGCGCGAGCTGAAGTTCACTTTCTGGGCGAGCATGGCCTTCGGCGGCTTGACGCTTCTGCTGCGCGACGAAACCTTCATCCAGTGGAAACCCACGGTGGTCAACGGGTTGCTGGCGGCATCGTTGATCGGCAGCCACTTCATGCGCACGAACCTCATCCGCAAGGTCCTGGGCGGCCAGCTCAAGCTGCCGGACCCGGTGTGGGTGCGGCTGAACTTCGGCTGGGCCGCCGGCTTCCTGTTCGCCGGAGCCCTGAACCTGGTGGTGGCCTACAACTTCTCGATGGCGTTCTGGGTCACCTACAAGCTGGTCGGCGGGCTCGGCCTCACGTTTTCCTATGTCGCCGTCACCCTGTTCTATCTGCACCGGCTGGGCCTCCTCGCCCAGGAGACGGATGCCCCGGCGCCTGGGGAATCCGCAACGGCCGCCGCCGAACTCGCCCTGGACAACGGCGCCGGGGAAACTAACCGGGGTGGGTGATATGCGGCTGAGCGTCAATCTCAACAAGGTGGCCCTGGTGCGCAATTCCCGCGGCGGCGACACGCCGAACGTGGTGGAAGCCGCAAGAACCGTCCTTGCCGCCGGCGCGGGAGGCATCACCGTGCACCCCCGGCCAGACCAGCGCCACGCCCGGCCGGATGATGTCTTCGCGCTCGCGGGGCTGCTCAAGGGCTTTCCGGAAATCGAGTTCAACATCGAGGGCAATCCCCATGCCGGGCCGCGGGACAACGGCTATCCGGGGTTCGATGCGCTCATCGAAAGGGCGCGCCCGCACCAGGCGACCCTGGTTCCTGACAGCGACAGCCAGCTTACGTCCGATCACGGGTTCGACCTGAGCGGCGACAATGCGGCACTGATCGGGAAGATCCGCCGCTACCGGGCCGCCGGAGCACGGGTCAGCCTGTTCATGGATCCGGACCCGGGGCAGATCGAACGGGTTCCGGCAACGGGGGCCGAGCGCATCGAGTTGTATACCGGCCCGTTTGCCGAGACGGTCGCCCGGCATGGCCCGGATCACCCGGGCAGCCTCGCTTCGTTGGAGGTCTATCGGGAGGCTGCCCGCCATGCCGTGCGACTGGGCCTGGGGGTCAATGCGGGCCATGACCTCGACCTGGACAACCTGCCGCTGTTCTCTCGGATCCACGAGATCGCCGAAGTCTCCATCGGTCACGCGCTGATCTCCAGGGCGCTGGACAGCGGGCTGGCCGCTACGGTACAGGCGTTTCTGGCGGCGACAGGACGCTGAGCGGCCGGCGCCGCCTTGCGGCCGAATTCGATTTCCGGGGGCTTGAAATCGCGTAGAATGCGCGCCATGAAAAAATCCACGACCGGCCGACTGGCCGCAATGGCCGCACTGATTGCGCTCTCCGCCTCCGCCTCGGCGGACGACCCGGCGCCCGTCGTGCGCCTGGAAACGAGCGCGGGCGACATCGACATCGAACTCTTCCCGTCAGAATCGCCCCGGACCGTGGAAAACTTCCTGCGGCTGGTGGAAGAGAACTTCTACGACGGGCTGATCTTCCACCGGGTCATTGCCAATTTCATGATTCAGGCCGGGGGCTACGACGGGGCCATGATCTACCGCAAGGCGCCCGAAACCGTGGTCAACGAGTCATCGAACGGGCTTTCGAACAGCAGGGGGACGGTCGCCATGGCGCGTACCTCCGACCCGGATTCCGCCGATGCCCAGTTCTTCATCAACGTCAAGGACAACGGCTATCTCGACGCCAGGGCGGGGCAGCCGGGCTATACCGTGTTCGGCAGGGTGGTCGCCGGCATGGAGGCGGTCGCCGAGGTGGAATTGAGCGAAACGCACCGGCGCCAGGGCATGGCCGACGTGCCTGTCGAGAACATTGTCATTCAGGCCGCGACGCGCCTGCGCTAGCCCGCCCGTGATTTCGCCGCACTTGACGGCCGCAGCAGTCCGTTCATGATCAGGTCGGGCTGAAGGCACCGCACCAAAGAAGAGGGGGCAAACCCATGGCCATGAACGTCAGGCCGGTTGCGACATTGGACAACGAGGTCAACGATATCCGCCTGGCCACGGCGGAGATCGTCAACGAACACATCCTGCCGGTGGAACACCGGCTCTGGGGCTGGACGACGGGAGGCCGCCGGGCGTCCGCCGAGACGGTGGAAGAGGCGCGGACGCTGCGCCACGAGATCCAGGACAGGGTCAAGGGCGCCAGGCTGTGGGCGCCGCACCTGCCGAAGGAATTCGGCGGCATGGGCCTTTCCTTCATGCAGCATGCCTACATGAACGAGGTGCTGTCCTATAGCCCGGGTGCCGCCTCCCTGTTCGGGGTGGTGGCGCCGAATTCGGGCAACCAGAAGATCCTGGTGAAGTACGGAACGGACGAACAGCACGAGCAGTGGCTGAAACCCCTCACCGAGGGGCGCATGCAGTCGGCGTTTTCCATGACGGAGCCCCACAACGCCGGCTCCGATCCGCGTTCCATCACCACGCGGGCGGAACTGGACGGCGACGAGTGGGTCATCAACGGCCACAAGTGGTTCACCTCCAACGGCTACGCTGCGGATTTCTTCATCGTCATGTGCCGCACCGCCGACCCGGACGACCCGGTCGGCCGGAACGACAGGATGACCCAGATCATCGTGCCCAAGGACACGCCCGGCGTGAACATCGTGCGCGGGGTGCCGGTCTGGGGCCGGGGCGGCAGCCACTGCGAGATCGTCTACGACAACGTGCGGGTACCGCGCGAGAACCAGCTTGGCCGCACCGGCACCGGCCACCGGGCCGCCCAGGACCGGCTGGGCGCGGGCAGGGTCTACCACTGCATGAACTCCATCGGCTCCATGTGGCGCGCGTTCGACCTGATGGTGGAACGAATGATGACCCGGGAGGTGCACGGTGGCGAGAAGCTCGAGGAGAAGCAGTTCATGCAGGGCTTCATCGCCGACAGCTACATCGATATCCAGAGCGCCCGGCTGATGACCATTCACTGCGCGGAGAAGATGGAGAGCGGCGCCGACCCGCGCACGGACATCTCCGCGATCAAGGTGTTCGTGCCGCTCGCCTTCCACCGGGTTGTCGACCGCGCCATTCAGGTATGGGGCGCGGCGGGCGTGTCCGGCGACCTGCCGCTGGCCGGCATGTACCAGGGCGCCAGGACGCTGCGCATTGCCGACGGGCCGGACGAGGTGCACCGGGTGCTGATCGCCAAGAACATCCTCAGGCGCTATCACGCCGGCGAGTCGTGGGATTTCGGCAATTGAACTTGTCTCGACGAGCCTCCGCCGTGCATCCGGCCGCTTGCGGGCGGGCTGATACGGCATTGTCTGTTGGATAGGGTCTGTTGGATAGGGTCTGTTGGATAGGGTCTGTTGGATAGGGCACTACAGGGTAAAGTCGCCGCCGTCACCGGCGGCACGGCGGGCATCGGGCTCGGCATCGCCCGCGCCTTTCTCGCCGAAGGCGCGGTGGTCGCGCTGATGGCCCGGGGCAGGGCCAGGGCGGAGCGGGCGCTGGCCGAACTCGATGCCGGCGAGCGTTGCGTGTTCATTCCCGGCGATGCGATGGTTCAGGCGGATGTGGAAGGGTTCGTCGACGGCACCGTCGAGCGGTTCGGCCGCGTCGACGTTCTGGTGAACAATGCGGGCGGTGCCGGCGAGCTCAAGCCACTGGTCGAGCTTTCCGACGAAGCCTTCGACCAGGCCATGAAGTGGAACCTCTATTCGACGTTCTGGGCCACCCGCCGGGCGCTGAAGACGATGCTGGCCCGAGGCTCCGGCAGCGTCATCAACATCTCGTCCGTCGAGGGCAAGATCGGCAAGCCGGTGTTTACCGCGTACACGGCCGCCAAGCACGCGGTGAACGGTTTCACGAAGTCACTGGCCAGAGAGGTCGGAACCGAGGGCGTGACCGTGAACGCCATCTGTCCGGGGCTCGTCATCACCGACATCGTTCGGGAGAACGGCCCGGCGGTGGCCGAGGCCATGGGCCTGAGCTTCGAGGAGATGGTCGACCTCTTTGCCCAGGAATCGGCGGTCAAGCGGCCCAACACGGTCGAGGAGGTGGCCGCCATGGCCGTGTTGCTGGCATCGGATGCGGGGGCGGGAATAACGGGCGCGACGCTCAGCGTGGACGGCGGCACCGCGCCGTACTGATGCGCTGTCGCTCCAGCCCGCTGCACCCCGCGTTCTCACTACGCCTGCCAACCTCGCCGACCTTGCCAACCCCGCCGACCCCGCCGATCTCGCTGCGTTCGTTCACGAACCGGTGCCGCCATGACCGGGATGAATAAACCCGTACTCATCGCCGGTGGCGGTATCGGTGGGCTTGCCACCGCGTTGACCCTGCACCAGATCGGCGTTCCCTGCCTGGTGTTCGAAGCCGTGCCGCACCTCGAGTCCCTGGGGGTCGGCATCAACCTGCAACCCAACGCCGTGAGGGAACTTTACGATCTGGGGCTTGAGGACGGCGAGTTGCAGAAGATCGGCGTAAAGTGCCGGGAATGGGCGTTGGTGGGGCTCAACGGCAACGATATCTACAGTGAACCCCGGGGGCTCGAAGCCGGATACAAATGGCCCCAGTATTCGGTGCATCGGGGCGATTTTCACATGCTCCTGTACCGGACGGCCCTGGCGCGGCTGGGCGAAGGCTGTTTTTTCGCGGGCCATCGCGTCACGGGGTACCGGAACCACAGGGCCGGCGTGACCATCGAGGTCGAGACGAGCGGGAACACCCAGCTCGAATTCGACGGTTCGCTGCTGGTTGCCGCGGACGGCATCCATTCCACGGCAAGGGCGCAGATGCATCCCCTGCAGCCACCCATCCACTGGGGCGGCGCCATCATGTGGCGGGGCACCAGCCCGGGCGTGCCCATTCGAACCGGCGCCTCTTTTGTCGGCCTGGGCACGCACCGCCACCGCATCGTCTTCTATCCGATCTCGCCTCCCGACCCTGAAACAGGTCTTGCAACCATCAACTGGATTGCCGAGATCACCGTGGACAATGCCGACGGCTGGTCAAAGGGCGACTGGAGCAAGAAGGTGGCACTGGATGACTTCCTGCATCACTTCGAGGGCTGGGACTACGGCTGGCTGAACGTGCCTGAACTCCTGTCGGCCGCGGACGACGTGTTCGAATTCCCGATGATCGATCGCGATCCGGTTGCGACCTGGCGGGATGGAAACGTCGTGCTGCTCGGCGATGCTGCCCACCCTATGTTTCCGACTGGATCAAACGGCGCGGCCCAGGCCGTTGTCGATGCGCGGGTGCTCGGCGCGTGCATGCTGGAACAGGGTGTGACACCGGCCGCACTGGAGGATTACGACAGGCGTCTGTGCAGGGAGATTTCCGGGGTCGTGCTTCGCAACCGGGGCGCCGGGCCCTTCGGGATTCTCAACATCGTGGAGGAACGGTGCGGCAGCGTTTTCGAGAACATCGACGATGTCATGTCGAAAAAAGAAATGGATGAGTTCATGCGCCGCTACCTGCAGGCGGCGGGTTATGCGATGGAAGCACTGAATTCGGCTCCTCCGATCATCGCACCCGGGTCCAGGGTCAACGCGGGCTAGGTCCTGTTGGCGCCACGCTCGCGCCGCTTCGGTCGGCGAGGTGGCGGCCTCCGCCATCAGAATAGCGAGTCGACGTCAACGGGTTCGTTGCTGGTACGCGCCTCCCTGATGCATCGGGCGAGAATGGGGACGCCGGTTTCGATCGACGTGTCCGGCAGATGTCCGAAAGCCAGGCGCAGGTAGGGCACTTCCGCGGCGCGATAGTGGAAGTCCGATCCGGGCAGGTAGTTGACCCCCCGGGAGAGGGCGAGGCTGTAAAGTTTTGCGAGGTCGGTGTCCGCCGGTAGCCGGACCCAGATGAAGAGGCCACCAGGGGGCTCGGACCAGGCGCAGATGTCGGCGGCGTTGGCCTCGAGCAGCGCGCAGAGGAGGTCGCGCTTCCTGCGCAACGGTGGTGTGGTCACCGCCGCGTGGGCCGCGATGCCGTCTCGGTAGAACTCGGCGACGACGGCGCTGGCGAAGTAATTGCTGCCGGCATCGTGGCGGCGGGCGAGGATGGTCTCCAGCATGGGGGGCCGTGCCAGGATGTAACCCAGCCGGAAACCGGGAGCGAGGATCTTGGACAGGGAACAGAGGTAGATGTGGTTGGGGTCGTCGTCCAGCGCGTATATCGACGGCTCCACCGGCCCTTCGTAATGGACGTCGCCGTAACAGTTGTCTTCGACCACCGGCACGCCGAAACGCCGGGCGATTTCGATCAACTCCATCCGGCGGGCCCGGGGCATCACGAACCCGGTGGGATTCTGATAGGTGGAAATGGCGTAGATGAACCGGGGCCGCCGCTGTTCCCGTTCGAGGCGTACAAGCGCGTCTTCCAGGGCATCCATCTTCATGCCGCCCCCGTCCAGGGGGATGCCGACCATGTCGAGCTTCAGCGACCGGTAGGCGGACAGGGTGCCGGGATAGGAGAACTCCTCGACGATGACCGTATCGCCGGGTTGTTGCTGCAGAGCCTCGGCACAGAGCGTCACCGCCTGCATGGAACCGTTGGTGACGACGATGTGGTCCGGGTCCACCCCCACGCCTTCGCGCTCCGACTCCCGCCGCGCCATGACCGCGCGGAAACCGGAGTGGCCCAGGCTGCCGGGGTAGTTGTTCAATTCGACGGCTTCGGTGTCGATGGCGGCCAGCGCCGCCGCCTTGATCGACTCGGTGGGGAAGGTGCCCGGATCGGAGCGGCCGACCCCGAAGTCATGGGGAATCTCAGGCATGATCCGAAGGCTCCTCCCTGGCGCCGGCCGTTGGATGCGCACGGTGCGCGGCATCGTTACACAGCCGTCGCAACCGGAACAAGTCGGACTCGATGGGAGTGAGCGTAGTGTAGTATCACACCATGAGCGAGGGACAACAAAGAGCGGCGGAAAAATGGCCCCGATCCTGGAGTAGCCGCATCCCATGAGGACTGCCGGGCAATGCTGACAAGGCGTCTGCTCATGGGGGCCGGTCTGGCTGTACCCTGGTTCAGGGCAATTGCTGCCGGGGAGGACGCGACAAACCGGATTCCCGACGATCTCCAGGGTGTGGCGGCTGCCTCTTCGACGGGCGATGCCGGCGTCAGCGACAGCGAGTTCCTGCTCGGCATGTCGGCGGCGTTTTCCGGGCCCTCCCGGGGCCTGGGCATCGAACTGCACCGGGGGGCGAGCGCCTGTTTCGAGCACGTCAACCGGCAAGGCGGCGTGGCCGGCCGGCGTATCCGCATCAGGACCTACGACGACGGCTACCAGCCGGACCCGGCCGTCAACAACACCATGACCCTGATGCTCGACGACCGGGTCTTCCTCCTGTTCGGCTATGTCGGCACCCCGACGGTTACCCGGGTGCTGCCGATGCTCAAGAAATTCCAGGACAGGGGTACCTACCTGTTCTTCCCGTTCACCGGCGCGGCGCCGCAGCGCGAGCCCCCGTACGGGGATTTCGCCTTCAACCTGCGCGCGTCCTATGCCCAGGAAACCGCGGGCCTGGTGGACAACTTCGTGGCCGTGGGCCGCAGGCGCATCGCCGTCTTCTACCAGGCCGATGCGTACGGGCGCAGCGGCTGGTCGGGCGTGCGGGCCGCCCTGGCCAGGCACGGGGAAACCATCGCCGGCGAGGCGACCTACCGGCGCGGCACCAAGTTCACCAGCATCATGCGCTCCCAGGTGGAGATACTGAAGAAGGTGGACCCGGAGGCGGTGATCTGTATCGGCTCCTATGCGGCGTGCGCGGCATTCGCCCGCGATGCGGTGGACCTGGGCCTGCAGGTGCCCATGGCGAACCTGTCGTTCGTCGGCAGCGAGAACCTGCTCAAGCTGCTGCTGGAGGCGCACGAGGATGCGGAACCGTACACGAGGCTGCTGGTGAATTCCCAGGTGGTGCCCAGCTACGAGGATGTGACCATTCCCGCGGTGCGCGAATACCGCGACCTGATGAGCCGCTACGACCCGCAGGCGCCGGAAGAGCTGGTCAAGGAGCCGTATACCCCGTTCCCCCACAGCTTCGTGAGCCTCGAGGGATTTCTGGATGCGAAGCTTTTGGTCGAGGTGCTTCGGCGCCTGGGCGACAGCCCCTCGCGGCAGGGTCTGGAGGCCGCGGTGTTTTCGATCAAGGACTACAATCTCGGCATCCGCGAGCGGGTCTCCTTCGGGCCCGAACGCCGGCAGGGATTGCAGGGCGTTTACTACACGGTGGTCGAGGACGGCCGCTTCGTCACCCTGAACGACTGGGGAGGGCGGTTTTCATAGTGTGGGTTGGACTGAAATGAAAGCTTTTCCCCCGGGGCGCCGCAGCGCTGACGCGCAAGGAACGGACGACCGCTGGGAGAGAGTAGGTGTGCGGTACGGGTATCCGGCACCTTTAAAGCACCCTTGCGCCCTTGAATTCCAAGACAACGCGTCCGCTTGGTGTGCCGGATACCCGTACCGCATACCTGCTCTCGGTGCCCGATCGAAGCTATCTTTTGGTACCTGTATTCCAAAAATTGTATTTAAATCAATCTCTTGAGAAATTTTTCCATGAAAGTCAAGAAACTGTTTCGCAAGACCCTGTTCGGCGTCTTCTCGCTGTTCGGCATGATCGGGCTGTCGACATCCATACTCTGCGTCTACACCGTCGACACCCACCTGTCGGAGGAGTACGTCACCAACAGCCGGGGCATTGCCAAGACGATTGCCGACGCGAGCGTGGACATCCTGCTGAATCGCGACCTGTCGGCGCTGCAGTCGCTGATCGACCAGTTCCTGGAGATCCAGGGTATCCGCTACATCTACATCACGGACGAGGCGGGGGAGTTTCTTGCGCATACCTTCGTGCCGGGCATCCCAGAGGAAATCCGCACCGGCGGGCCCATCGGCGGCGCGGCCGTGGAACGCCATCTGCCGGGCATGGGGGACTTCGTGGAAGTCGGCAGCCCGATCCTGGCCGGCGTTGCGGGGGCTGTTCACGTGGGCATGGACACGAGCCTGATCGCGCTCAAGATTCAGCGGGCGATCGGCCAGCAGATTTATCTCATCTCCATGGTATTCGTGGTCGGCGTCTTCGCCGCGATCTGGTTCGTCAACCTGGCCGCGCGGCCGATGGGCGAACTGCTCGCCTATGCGGTGGCGCTGGCGCGCGGGGAGGGCGACCCGTCGAAAGCGCCTGTACTGGAGCGGGACGACGAAGCGGGGCAGCTCGCGCGGCTATTCCTGCACATGTCCGACAACGGGTCGGCGGGCGCCCCGGCGGGGCCGCCCTGAACCGGCGGGGATCGGTCGGGTAACTTCCAATGGCTGCCAGCCGCCCGCACCTGCCGCGCTACGTCATCGCGTTGCTGTGCACGACCCTGCAGATTTGCCTGGGTACCGTCTACGCGTGGAGCTATTTTCAGACCCTCCTGGTGCGGCAACTCGGCTGGACCTTCACCGAAACGGCCTGGGCCTTCAGCATCACCATCTTCTCGCTGGGCATGTCTGCCGCCTGGGCGGGCGCCGCCCTGCCGAAGATGGGGCCGCGGCGGCTGGCCCTGATCGGCAGCCTGATGTTCTCCGGCGGCTACCTGATCGCCGGCCTCGCCCTGCAAATCGATTCCCTGATGCTCTTCTACCTCGGTTACGGCGTGATCGGCGGCGCCGGCATCGGGCTCGGCTACGTGACCCCGGTAGCCACCGTCGCCAAGTGGTTTCCGGATCGCAAGGGCCTCGCGACCGGTATCGTGGTGATGGGTTTCGGCGTCGGCGCGCTGCTGCTCAGCAAGGTACTGGCGCCGGTGCTCGTGCTTCAGACCCGGGGCGAGCTGCCGGAACTATTCGTGTCCCTGGGACTGATCTTCGCCTGCATACTGGTTCCGGCCAGCCTGCTGCTCAGGGATCCACCCCCCGGCTATGCCCCGGGCGGCACGGCGGCGGCATCCGGGCCCGTTGCGCAAGCCCTGGCGAAAGCGGAGGACGCACCCCTGCGGGTGTGCCTCAGGTCCTCGGAATTCCTGGTCATGTGGATCGTGTTCTTCTTCAACATCTCGGCGGGCATCGCAGTGATCAGCTTTCAGTCGTCGCTCCTCCAGGATGTGTGGGGGCTGGCCGATCCTTCGCTGGAACCGGAGCAGCTCGCCGAATACGGGGCGACGCTGATCGCCGCAAGTTCGCTCTGCAACGGCGTGGGACGCCTGTTCTGGGGCCTGCTTTCCGACCGGCTCGGCCGAGTGCGGGTGTTCCGAATCCTGCTCGCCAGCCAGTTGCTCGTATTCGGCATACTGATGACGGAACGGGACCCCATCATCTTCTCGATACTGGTCTGCTACGTGCTGCTGTGCTTCGGCGGCGGTTTCGCCACGGTACCCTCGTTCGTGCTCGACGTATTCGGCTCGAAGCGCATGTCCACCATCTACGGCGCCATGCTCACCGCCTGGGCGGCCGCGGGCATCTTCGGCCCGCTTTACGTCGGATCGCTCAAGGACCAGTATCCCGACCGCGCGGTGATCTACTGTTTCCTGATCGGCATCCTCATTCTCGGCCTCGGCTACGTCTTCACCTACCTGCTGAGCGACGACCGGTTCCGCGCCGGAAAACCCACCGTGGAGGACACCCTGCGCGAGTTCGGCGTCGTTCCGGCTACGCGTTGAGGTTCCAGGCGGTCCATTGCACCAGCGTGTACGGCGGGTCGTCGTCGGGATGGTGTTCGAACACTGCCTTTACGGGGGCGCCGATGATGACCTCCTGCTCCGGATCGCCGAGCAGGTTGCCGATCATCCTTACCCCGTCCTGATCCGGGAATTCCACCAGGACGATCAGATAGGGTCCCTGATCCTTCAGCGCGGGATGCACCGGGTGCCAGACGCGCTCGTAGCTGTAGATTCGGCCGCGCGGCTCGACCGCCTCGAAGGCGAGGTCGTCGCTCAGGCAATGGTGGCAGATCCACTCGGGGCCCCATTGCCAGCGGCCGCAGGCGTTGCATCGCTGCAGCGTCAGGATGCCCTGGGCGGCGGCGGCCCAGAACGGGGCGTCGAGCCCGTCGCGGGCGGGCACGGGCTTCGGCAGGCCGGGTTTCAGATAGCTCACAACGTCGCCCCGGAACCGAAAATGCAGGAGCTGACCGGTGTGACCATGGGGCCGGAAACGACCATGGAGACCTCCACGCCGGGCACCTGGCTGGTGGACACGCCGCGCACTTGGCGCACCGCCTCGATGTTGAGGCCGAGGCCGTGCATGTAGCACTCGGCCAGGTTGCCGCCGCTGGTATTCAGGGGCAGCGTACCGCCGGGGGCGACCAGGTTCTCCTTGACGAAGAACTCGTTGCAGCCGTCCGCTTCGCAGAACCCGTGCTCGACGATGCTCATGAGCACGCCGCCGGTGAAGTTCTCGTAGGACTGCAACACATCGACATCGCCCGGCCCGACGCCGGCCATGGCGTAGAGGCGTGGGGCAATGGTCTTGAAGGCGCTGGTCGCATAGTCGGGCGCGTTGTGCACCGGTGCGCCCGCCCGGTGGTGCGAACCGGCGGCGGCCCCGAGCAGGTAGCAGGGCGCATGCTCCGCCTCGGCGGCGCGTTCCGCGGACACCAGCACCATGGCCGCGGCGCCGTCGTTCTCAAGGCAGCAGTCGAACAGGTGGAACGGTTCGACGATCCAGCGCGATGCATCGTACTTCTCCTCCGTGAGAGGCCGGCCGTTCATGACCGCGCGCGGATTGTTCTGGGCGTGGTGGTAGCAGGCCAGCGCGATCGACCGGAGCGCCGCCTGTTCGACCCCGTGTTCGTGCATGAAGCGCTTCACCTTCATGGCGAACATCTGCGCGGGAGACATGAGTCCGTAGGGCACCGCGTGCGCCATCTCGCCGGCGATGACGTTGCGCCGCGGGCCCTGGCCGAAGCGCCCGAACTGCCCCTGGGCCAGGGCCCGGAACACCACCACGCATTCCGCCATGCCGGAGGCGATGGCCGCCGCGGCGTTGGCGATGGCCGCGGAACCTCCACCGCCACCGCCGCCCCACTGCATGTTGGCGAAGCGCAGCTCGTCGATGCCCAGTGCCGCCGCCAGGCGCGAGGGGTCGCTGCGGTCGTTGGAGTAGGAGGCGAAGCCGTCCAGGCGTTTGGGCGAGATGCCGGCGTCTTCGCAGGCGGCGACGATCGCCGACAGTGCGAGCTTGAATTCGGGTTCCGGCGCTTCGCCGCGCTTGTAGTAGGGGGTCTCGCCGATGCCGATGACAGCGGCGCGTCCCCGCAATGAGCGTTGCATGTCGACTCTCCCGCGTGGAGCGATACGAAGCACCGGCGGCTCTGCCTGTTCCCGGGCGGGAACGGGGCGCGGCACCCTCGCGACATTCTCGCACCCTTGTAGCGCAACGGGGAACCGGCCGCGAATGGTGTTCAGTCAGGTTCCATGACGTAACATGGGCTGCAGTAGACCGATGGGTTAGGTGAAATGACAGGCAGGCACAATTCCCCCGACGAGAACAACCTGTGGCGGCTCGAGACTCCGGGCGCCGACGGCTGGCCGCGCACCGCGCGTCCCGACGATCCCGGCAAGTTCTTCATGGTTTCGGCCGACGGCCACGTCCAGGAGCCGGGCGATCTCTGGCGGACGCGGATCGACAGGAAATACCGGGACCGGCTCCCAGGCGCGGCGATGGATGCCAAGGGGAACCAGTATCAGAAAAGCGAGGGATTCCGCCCCCTGCGCCTGCGCAACGTGACGTTCGAAGGCGAAGACGGCCTGCGCAACCGGTCCGGCAGGACACCCGAGGAACGCATCGAAGATCTCGCCCGCGACGGCGTCGACGCGGAAGTGCTGTTCCCCAACAAGGGCCTGACCATCTGGGCGACGCCGGATCCCGTGTTCAGCCAGGCGATGTGCCGCGTCTACAACGACTGGGCCTGGGAGACGTTCGGCGATTTCAACGACCGCCTGTCGCCCATGGCGTGCGTCGCCCCGGCGGACATGGAGGGCGCCATCGCGGAAATCCAGCGTTGCGCGGCGCTGGGGTTCCGGGGGCTTTCACTGCCCTGCAAGCCGGTGTGGGGGGCGCCGGACCACACTCATCTCAATTACAACCTGCCGGATTGCGATCCGCTCTGGGCCGCGATCGAGGCGGTTGACCTGCCCGTCACGTTCCACGTTTCCACGGGCCGCGACCCGCGTACCTCCCGGGGCAATGGCGGGGCGGTCATCAACTACGCCGTGCATTCCCTGGCGCCGACCATGGAGCCGCTGGCGAACCTGTGCGCATCCGGGGTGCTTGCGAGATTCCCCGGGCTCCGGTTCGGCAGCGTCGAAGCGGGCATCGGCTGGGTGCCCTGGGCACTGGCGGCCATGGACGAGGCCTACCTGAAACACCACATGTGGGTGCGGCCGAAACTCGAGATGCTGCCCAGCGAGTACTTCAAGCGGCACGGTTTCGCCACCTTCCAGGAAGACAAGGCCGGTCTGGACCTGGCCCGGGAACATGGCCTGGTGGACAACTTCATGTGGGCCAACGACTTCCCGCACCACGAAGGCACCTGGCCGCACTCGTCGGCAGCGATCGAGCGCACCATGGGGCAGCTCTCGGACGGGGAACGGGCGAAGATTCTCGGCCTGAACGCCGCGCGCGTATTCGGGTTCGAGATACCCGAGCGTTACCGGAACCAGGCGGACGTTGCCGCGCTGACCGGCGGCTGAAGCACGCCCGCCACCAGTTTGCCGGTTGCACGGCTCAGTCGCTGGCGGTCAGGGCTCGGGAGGGTTCCGGTAGCCGCGCAGGCGCAGATCCGCTTCTCCTCACCGCACTCGACGGTTCCGGTGAATCAGCGTACCGGTATTCCGAAATTGATATCGGTGGCGTTCGATACCGTTGGCGGAATCACCAATCCTCTGGCTGTCCCGGGAGATGGGGCGCGACGATGAAATGGAAAGGCGGTACTACGGCTGTCGTCAGCGTCTCGACATCTACCGCACGTGTGCCGGACTCGGCGACAGTCACCGCCCATTCGAATACGATGCAATTGGCGATGTAATCGAAATCAGTCGATGAGGCCCCATGCTAACCCGTTGCGCCAAAAATTAAAACAGGGTTTATTTTTGACCATGAACCCGAATGCCGGATTTTTGCGCGGACGGCCTCCGGTTCCACGGGAACTTTCGCCACGCCGCAATGTCGGAGAGTGCGTTGTTTGGATGGATTCGGAAGGAAAGTCAGCGTGGGTGGAACCGCAAGTGTAGTACAGGCATTCGTCAGGGGTGGTGCCGTTAAAGGAATCGGAGCCTCGGCGGCGCTCAACGGCGTTGCTCAGGGCGCTCGACAGATTTACCGGCCGCCGGGAAGCGGGCGGGGTTATTCCGTAAGCGCGGGTGAGCGCGCTGGGGCCTTCATGAGCGCGGCGAGTCTGCGGCGTCAATTCAATTGCCGGCAAACTGCGCTTGTTCCGACGGCGTTTGGCATTGCCGAGCGGACGGTCGCCGCGTGGCTCCCGACATCTGCCCGGGGAACGCACGATGTCCGTAACGGCGGGGTGGAATCCGACACCCGGGCGAGCCAGCCGGGCAACAGTCGGCAGGCTGCCCCAGCGCCTTCGGTTGACACGCAGGAACGTTCCTTGTCGGTCTGGCGTCGGCAGAACACGCAATTGGCCTGCCGTAGCCAGGTGGTCGACAGTCTCGCGGCGCCGGGCACGCAGAAGGTGCAGGCCGCTGCCGTTGTCCAGGCCGGCGGCGGAAAAGGCGCGCGTACGGCCGACATCGCCTTCATCGGCGGCGGCAACATGGCGAAGAGCCTGCTGCGCGGGCTCATCGATGCAGGTCACGATGCGGGGCGGCTTGCCGTGAGCGACCCGAACGCCGATTGCCGGGCTGAAATCGAGGCGCTGGGCGCCAGGGCGGTCGCACACAACCAGCAGGCGGCGGATTGCGCGAATACCGTGGTGCTCGCGGTCAAGCCCCAGGTGCTGGCGGGCGTTCTGGCCGGCATGTCGATTCCCGGTGAGTCGCTCATTGTCTCGGTCTGCGCCGGGGTGCCGGTCGATGGCATCGCAAACCTGACCTCGAAAGACCAGGCGATCGTGCGCTGCATGCCCAACACCGCTTCGCTGTTGCGGGCGGGGATTACCGCGCTGTATGCGAACGCCAATACCGACGAGAACGGGCGTCAGGCGGCCGAAAAGATCCTGAGCGCCGTCGGCGAGACGCTCTGGGTGGACACGGAAGCCGAACTGGATACCGTGACCGCGGTTTCCGGCAGCGGCCCGGCGTATTTCTTCTACCTGATGGAAGCCATGGCAAAGGCGGGGGAAAGCCTGGGTCTCGATCCGGAAGTGGCGGCAAGGCTGACTGTCGAAACGGCTTGGGGTGCGGCCCGCATGGCGCGCGAAACGGGAACGGCGCCGTCGACGCTGCGCCGCAATGTCACCTCCCCGGGGGGTACCACGGAAGCTGCGATCAATACGCTCAACGAGGGCGATGTGAACGACAAGGTCGTCGAGGCGCTCGGCCGGGCCAGGCAGCGGGCGCGTGAAATCGCCGATGGATTCGGGTCCAAGTAGAGCGGCCTGCGTCGATTGAACCGATCGAGCCCGGGCGCTCGGCGAACAGACCGGGCCGGAGCGCGAACCCGGATTCAGAGAACGACCGTTGCCACTGGCGGGTCAAGCGCTCCCTTTCCCCTGGCCGGAATGGCCGGGCAATGCGAACTGCGTTTGCCTGGGCTGAAACGTATCGATGATTCTGCAGTCGCTGAGCGCGCGGCCGCTGTGCTCGGCGCCGCTCGGGACTACCGCGACACACCCCGGCCCCAGCACTTCGGTAACCCCGTCGATGGTGAATTCCAGTTCCCCCTCCAGCACGTTGACGATCTGTTCGTTCTCGTGACTGTGCGGGGGCACCGGCGTGCCTTCCTCGACCAGCCAGAATGCCAGGGTTACCCGGTCTGTATGGACGAAGTCGGCATCGACACCGGGGCCGTAGGGTCGCATTTCGATCTTGTGCACGGCTCGGGCTCAGGAAATCTCGACGGTCTCCACAAGGCCGGGCCGTACCAGGGGCGCCCTGCGCTTGCGTTCGTACTTGCGGGCGGGGGTATTGACGATGTCGCCCAGTTCCCCGGCGGCGAGCCCCGTGGCGATGCGTTCCGGGCTCGCGTCTGCGTAGGTGGTGGTGCGCTGCCGTGGCCGGCGTTCGGCCGCTTCAATCATCGCGGCCATGCGCTGCGGCGAGGTTTCCTGGCCGTGGCTGGTGCCGGCGGCGCGGCTGATGCTCTCGTTCATGAGCGTGCCGCCCAGGTCGTTGCAGCCGGCGTTCAGGCAGGCGGCGAGCCCGGCATGGCCCATCTTCACCCAGCTCGCCTGAATGTTGGTGATGTGCGGGTTGAGGGCCAGACGCGCCACGGAATGCATGAGTATCGCCTCGCGGAAGGTCGGCCCCTTGCGCGCCCGCCCCTTCAGGTACATGGGCGCTTCCATGTGCACGAAGGGCAGCGGCACGAACTCGGTGAAACCGCCCGTGCGTTTCTGCAGGCTGCGTATGCGCATCAGGTGCCGCGCCCAGTGTTCGGGGCGCTCGACGTGGCCGTACATGATGGTTGCCGTGGTTCTGAACCCCACGCTGTGGGCGGCCTCCATCACCCGCAGCCACTGGCCGGTGTTGATCTTGTCCGCGCAGATCACCTGGCGCACTTCGTCGTCGAGTATCTCGGCGGCCGTGCCGGGCAGGGTGCCGAGCCCCGCTTCCTTGAGGCGCGCCAGGTAGGTTTCCAGGTCGAGTTCCAGGGTTGCGGCGCCCTGCCAGACTTCCAGGGGCGAGAAGGCGTGCACGTGCATGTCGGGCACCGCCGCCTTTACCGCTTTCAGGATTTCGATATAGGTGCTGCCCGTGTACTCGGGATGGATGCCCCCCTGCATGCACACCTCGGTGCCGCCCCGGGCCCAGGCTTCCTCCGTGCGGCGCCGAATCTCCTCGTGCGAGAGGTCGTAGGGCCGGCCGCGCAGGTTCTCCGACAACTTGCCCTTGGAAAACGCGCAGAACTGGCACTTGAAGTAGCAGATGTTCGTGTAGTTGATGTTGCGGTTGACGACGAAGCTGACGGTATCGCCGTTCGTGGCCGCCCGCAGCGAATCGGCGGCCTGGGCGACCGCGGCGAAATCCTCGCCCCGGGCCTGGAACAGGCGCACCACCTCCGCCTCTGCCAGGTCTTCGCCCGCGGCGGCCCTGTCGAGAATCGCCTGCAGGTCCGGGGAAACACTCCCGGGCCGCGTCCGTATTGCGTGCAGGTCAGCCTCGGGCGGGTCGACCTGTTCACCGGGGGACCAGCCGTCGGTGCGCGGAAAGCCTTCGGCATCCTGCAGGTCGAGCAGGGGCTGGTGCAGTTGCGGGGCCACCCAGGTGTCCAGTGCCTGGGCGTAGGCGGGATAGACCGTCAGCCGCTCGTGCAGATGCTTGCCGGCCAGCGCGGTTTCCCGGGCGAGTTCGTCCAGGTGCGGCCAGGGGGCTTCCGGGTTGACGAAATCCGGCGTCAGCGGCGAGACCCCGCCCCAGTCGTTGATGCCCGCGGCAACGATCTGCCCCAGCACGCCGGGGCTCAGGTTGGGCGGCGCCTGAACGCTCATTTCGGGCCCGAAGATCAGCCGAGCCATGGCGATGGTCCACAGCAGTTCGTCCAGGTCCGGCTCCGGGGCCAGGGCCATTTTCGTTTCCGGCTTGGCGCGGAAGTTCTGGACGATGATCTCCTGGATGTGGCCGTATTCGGCATGGACGGCACGAATGGCCAAGAGCGACTCGATGCGCTCCCGCCGCGTCTCGCCGATGCCGATGAGAATGCCGGTGGTGAAGGGAATGCGTGCCTTGCCGGCGTCGGCCAGTGTCTGCAGGCGCACTGCCGGAACCTTGTCGGGAGAGCCGTAGTGCGGCATGCCCTTCCGGCAGAGGCGATCGGAGGTGGATTCCAGCATGATGCCCATGGAAGGCGAGATCCTGCGCAGCCGGGTCAGTTCCTCCGGGGTCATGTTGCCGGGATTGAGGTGGGGCAGGAGGCCGGTTTCGTTCAGCACCGCTTCAGCGACGTGCTCCAGGTAGCCCAGCGTGGACTCGAAGCCGAGCGCCTCCAGACCCTCCCGGGCCGCCTTGTAGCGCAGTTCCGGTTTCTCGCCCAGCGTGAACAGGGCTTCCTTGCAGCCGAGGGAGGCGCCGTGGCGGGCGATTTCCAGCACTTCGTCCAGGCTCATGTAAGGCGCTTTCAGCTTGCGCGGAACCTGGGCGAAGGTGCAGTAGTGGCAGACATCCCGGCAGAGATGCGTCAGGGGGAAGAAGACCTTGCGCGAATAGGTGACGACGTTCCGGAACCCGGCGTCGCGCCACTCGGCGGCGATGGCGGACAGCGCGGCTGTGTCCTTGCAGTCGGAAAGGGCAAGCGCCTCGTTGTCGCTCAGGCTTTCCCTACGGCTCGCCGCAGCGAGGATCGAATTCGGTTTGTTCAAGATACGTCCTTCCGGGATGACGCTCGGCAATCAAGGGACCGACTGCCCATTATTACCATCCGGCGGACATTCGGCCATACCCGATTGCGGGATCGGCTCCCCGGCCCTATTCGCCCCGCATCCGGTGCGCTGATACGCATGGACCTCTTACGGCTCCAGGGAGAGAGTGGGTCTGCGGTGGGGGGGACGCGCACCGGTTAGGGAACCCAGGGGATTAGGGATAAGGGGCGACAACAACCCCAGGGGGGGCCCGATGCCCCGCCCCCGGGCCGCCCGGGG
>JAPPHD010000073.1 GCA_028821125.1 Gammaproteobacteria bacterium | reverse complement strand
GACGAGCTTAACGCGCCGAAAGGGAAGCGCCGCATGCGAACTCTTTCCCGAGATTTGGTGTTCTTCCTTGCGCGTCCCCGTCCCGGCGCGCCGGCCGCAGGGAGAAACGTGCTAATAGTCGACCGACGGTCCCGCGGCGACAATGGCGGCGTCTACGTCGAACTTGCTGAAATTTTCCGCAAACTTCGCGATCAGGATTCGCGCGGCGGCATCGTAGGCGTTCTTGTCCGCCCAGGTATCGCGCGGGTTGAGCAGGGCGCTGTCGACGCCTGGAACCGCTTCGGGTATGTCCAGGTTGAAACCGCGCAGGCGCTTCTTGGCGGCGTTGTCCAGGCTGCCGTTCTGGACGGCGGCGATGATGGCCCGGGTAACGGGTATCCTGAAGCGCTCGCCGACACCGTATCCGCCGCCGGTCCAGCCGGTATTGACCAGGAAAACCCTGGACCCGAAATCCTCGATCCGGCGGATGAGCAGGTCTGCGTAAACCCCTGCCGGCCGGGGAAAGAAGGCGGCGCCGAAACAGGTGGAAAACGTCGCCTGATAGGCTTCCGTCGAACCCACCACCGTCGAACCCACCGCGGCTGTGTAGCCGGAAAGAAAGTGATAGGCGGCGGCCTCTTTTCCCAACAAGGAAACCGGCGGCAGCACGCCGCTGACATCGCAGGTGAGGAATATCACGTTGTTCGGCTCGCCGGCCCTGTTTTCAGGGACCTTGAGCTCGATGTTCGACCGGGGGTAACAGGCGCGGGTGTTCTCGGTGAGGGAGGCGTCGGAATAGTCGGGGCGGCGGGTATCGGGGTCGATAACGACGTTCTCGACGATGGCGCCGAAGCCGATCGCATCGTAGATCACCGGCTCGTTCTCCCGGGTGAGGTCGATGCATTTCGCGTAGCAGCCGCCCTCGAAATTGAAGACCGTGCCCTTGCCCCAGCCATGCTCGTCATCGCCGATCAGGAAGCGGTCAGGGTCTGCAGAAAGCGTCGTCTTGCCCGTGCCCGAGAGGCCGAAGAAGAGCGACACGTCGCCCTCCCCACCCATGTTCGCCGAGCAGTGCATGGGCAGCACGTCCTTTTCAGGGAGCAGGAAATTCAGCACGCTGAACATGGATTTCTTGAGTTCGCCGGCGTAGCGCATGCCGGCCAGCAAAACCCTGCGCGCCGCGAAGTTGATCATTACCGTGGCGTCGCTGGCCGTGCCGTCCCGCGCCGGGCGGCAGACGAAATCCGGCGCGCTCGCCACTTGCCAGACTTCCTTGTTGTGCGGGTTGTAGTGGTCCGGCGTGATGAACAGCGCCTGGCCGAAAAGCGCGTGCCAGGCGTACTCCGTGCGCACCTCGACGGGCAGGTAGTGCTCTGGGTCGGCACCGACGTGCAGGTAGGAGACGAAACATCCGGAGCGGTCGAGGTGCAGGTGGACCCGGTCCCAAAGTGCATCGAAAACCGCAGGCGCAATCGGCTGGTTGATGGCGCCCCAGTCGATGGCATCCGACGTTGAGGGTTCATCGACGATGAACCGGTCTTTCGGGGAGCGGCCGGTACGTTTGCCGGTTTCGACCACGATGGCGCCGTTGCTCGCGAACCGGCCCTCGCCACGAGTCACTGCCAGTTCGGCAAGTCTCGGAGGGGAAAGTTCGGTTTGGATGTCGGGGCGCGATGTACTATCGATTTGAGCGGCCATTAACTGATGCGGTCCCCCTGCGTTCAACCATTATGCCAGAGCCCTCCGGCGGTCGAACCAGCCAGAATCGAGGGAACGGCGCACATGCCGGTGTCCTTTCTCGCAGGCAACATGGTTTCAGAGGCGGGGCAACGCGTCAATGCGATATTCGCTCCCCCGGGGTTTCGTCTCTGTGCGCGGAGGAGGATCTACTGGGGTCGACCCCCTTGTTCGAACTCCGAGAGAGGGTATGCGGTCAGGCGTGAGGCAACAGCTCGCCGAAATCGTTGAATGCGGGAAATGCAAGGTGCTCCCGGCCGGGGCGAGCGGAGTCCGGCTGCCGCACCGTGAGCAGGTGCTCGATGCCGTAGGCGTCGGCGGCGTCGAGCACCTGCTGGCTGTCGTCGATGAGCAGTGTTCGGCTGGAGTCGAAAGGGTGGTTTTCCGCGAGCCGCACCCAGAATGACTCCGTTTCCTTGGGGTGCCCGTAGTCGTGTGACGATACGGTGGCATGCATGGCTTTGCACAGGCCGGAGTAGGCGTTCTTCACGGAGAGGCTGTCGCGGTGGGCATTGGTGACGAGAATCCTGCGCACGCGCCTGCGTTCCAGCCAGTCGAGAAACGATTCGGCGCCCGGCCGGTACTGGATGAGGTGCGCCAGCTCGTGGTGCAGCGGCAGGATTTCAAGGCCCGTGTAGCGCGCCCAATAGTCCAGGCAATAGAACTCCAGGGTATGGCGCGTGTCCATCATGTGCTGCAGCAGGTCGTGCCTGGTTTTCTCCGTCGCCGCCGGCCGGGCATCGCAGTACCGGTCCGGCACGAGCTGGTTCCAGAGGGTGTTGTCGTACTTGAGGTCAAGCAGCGTGCCGTCCATGTCCAGAAGGACGGTGTCGATGTTCCGCCAGTCGATCATCCATACAGGTATACCACTTCGTTACCGATTATCCAGCCGTGAAGGTGAGGGCTTGTGGAACGCATGAACGCACTGCGGGAATGTGCAGGGCGCCGGCTGCTATAGTCTCGCCCGCTCTCTCACCGGACGCCGTTGCCAATGACGACCGCACAGTTCTCACCTCTTCCCGATGACCTGATCGCCGCACTGGTCGACGTGACCCGCCGTGCCGGCAGGGCGATACTCGATGTCTACGAGTCGGATTTCGAGGTGCGCAGAAAATCCGATGCATCGCCGCTGACCGAGGCGGACCTGGCCGCCCACGATGTCATCGCCGCAGCGCTGGCGAGCCTGACCCCGGAAACGCCCCTGCTGTCGGAGGAATCGGAACCGCCGCCCTTCGATGAGCGGCAGCGCTGGCAGCGCTACTGGCTGGTCGACCCCCTGGACGGAACCCGGGAATTCGTGGACCGGAACGGCCAGTTCACCGTCAACATCGCGTTGATCGAGGAGGGAGAGCCCCGTTTCGGCCTGGTGGGCGTGCCTGTGCGGGGGCAGGTCTACCTGGGATGTGTCGCCTCCGGGCGGGCGGAATGCCATGAGAACGGAACGATCCGGCAAATCGGCGGGCGTCCGATGGCCGCTGACCGGCCCCTGACGGTTGTCGCGAGCCGCAGTCACGGCAACGACCGGCTGGAGCGTTACCTGGCTGCCCTGGCCGGGACCTTTCCGGGTGTGGAGCGGCGGGCCATGGGCAGTTCGCTGAAGCTGTGCATGCTCGCCGACGGCGGCGCCGACCTGTACCCGCGGCTGGGCCCTACGTCCGAGTGGGACATCGCCGCCGCCCACGCCGTTCTGGCCGCCGCGGGCGGCGCGGTCTGGCGCCTCGACGGACAGCCCATCGCCTACAACAAGCGGAACTTCCTGAATCCGGATTTCATCGCCGTTGCCGACGCGGCCTTTCCCTGGCCAGACCGGTTGCCGGACCCTAAGACCCTGTAAACAAAAAGAAAATACGGCCACCAAGCGCTACTGGAAAGACGTGAAAACGGGGCGGGGAGGTTGGCCTCAACTAGCCGGCGCTCCATGTTCGTGCGTTCGCCCTGCCGAAGAGAAATACACTGTATTTACATACAGCGCCGACTAGTGAGGCTTCCTAGAATGCCGAAAAATCAGGGAGAAAAAAAGACGGTTTCGGGGGCCCGCGGAGACCCTTGGAAAAATCACAAGTGACATCAAGAGGTTAGGCTGAACGATTCCATACTATTTTCACTTTTTGGGCTTCTTGGGGACCGTGGGCACCTGACAGCGAGTTCGCATGCGGGGCTTCCCTTTCGGCGCACGGCCACATCATCCTGCCGTACGCAAGGCTTTCGGACGAGCTTAACGCGCCGAAAGGGAAGCCCCGCACGCGAACTCTTTCCCCAAATCCGGGGGTTTACATTTTCGAGTCAGCGCACCGGCGCGCCCTGCTCACCAGGTTGCAGGGAGGGCAATCACGCCGCGCAGGGTGATGGTGCGTTTCCAGACCGGGTTCTCGATATCGTCCAGGGCCAGGCCGGGCAGGCGATGGAAGAGGACTTTCAACGCCTCTGCCGCTTCGAGCCGCGCGAGTTGCGCACCCAGGCAATAGTGAACGCCGCCACCGAACGAGAGGGGCCGGATCCCTTTGCGGGTGACGTCGAGTTCGTCGGGCCGATCGAACACGGCCGGGTCGCGGTTGGCCGCGGCCAGCAGGGCGATGACCTGGGTGCCCCTGGCGATGGGCATGCCCGCGACGTCCGTGTCTGCGAGCGCCCCGCGGCCGGTGAGCTGCACGGAACTGTCGTAGCGCAGGAACTCTTCCACCGCCTGCGGCATGAGCCCGGGGTCGTCTTTCAACAGGGCGAGCTGGTCCGGGTTCCGGTGCAGCGCCAGCAAGGCATTGCCCATCAGGTTCACCGTCGTCTCGTGGCCGGCGGCAAACAGCAACTGGATGTTGGCGGTCAGCTCGTTCTTGGTGAGCTTGCCGTGTTCCGTTTCGCTCTCCACCAGTGCGGTGATCAGGTCGTCTGCGGGGTTGACCCGCCTTTCCTGGCAAAGGCCCTCGAAATAGGCCTGGCTTTCGAGCATGCCCCGGTTGGCCTCTTCGAGTTCGTCCGGCGTCATGGGCGTCGGGTCAATCAGCCGGCCGCGCACCCGGCCGCCCCCAACGAAACCGGACCGGTCCCGTTCGGGAATGCCCAGCATGTCGCAGATCACGATGACCGGCAGCGGGTGCAGGAACAGGCTGACCAGGTCGCCCCGGCCGCGGTCGGCGAAGGCATCCACGAGTTCCTCGGCGATCGCCGTGACGCGGGCGCGCATGGCCTCGACGCGCCGCGCATCGAATGCCTTGACCACCAGCCCCCGCAGGCGAGTGTGGTCCGGCGGATTCTGGAAGAGCATCATGTGCTGCAGATGGTCTATCGCCGGATTGGCGCGCCTCTGGGCGAGCTGTTCCTCCGTCATCCGGGGGTCTTCGATGTGGCCGAGCTGCCTGTGGCGCACGGCCGCCTGGCAGTGTTCGTAGCTGGACAGCACCAGCAGGTTGTGCTCCGGCAACGGCAGGGCGGGGCTGGTTTCCCGAAGCTGGCGGTACAGAGGGTAGGGGTTGGCGACAATCTCCGGGGTGAAGATGGTCTCGAAGCTGAATTCAGTGGCAGACGATGCTTGCATGGAAAAATTTACAACTATTTGATTTTAAAGGAAAAGGATTTGACATTACATCGTCGGTCTCAACAGCGAGTTCGCATACGGCGCTTCCCTTTCGGCGCACGGCCCTGTCATCCTGCAGTACGCAAGGCTTTCGGACGAGCTTAACGCGCCGAAAGGGAAGCGCCGTATGCGAACTCTTTCCCGAGATTTTGCGTTGTTCCTTCCACGACAACAGCACACCCCTATCAACCTATTGATTTTAATGGATTTTTGAGCGTGAGTCGAGAGGCGGTACTACTTTTCGCAGCCCTTCAGCGCATGGACCAGAAGCGCCGCCTAGATCCGAAATGCGATTTTGAGCGAGTAAGCGTTCGGTCGTCCCGTGACGGAGCGGGATTCTAGCGGATTCTAGCG
>JAPPHD010000116.1 GCA_028821125.1 Gammaproteobacteria bacterium | reverse complement strand
TCGGACGAGCTTAACGCGCCGAAAGGGAAGCGCCGCATACGAACTCTTTCCCGAGGCTCGGCGTTGTTCCTTGCCCGTCCTCGTCCCGGCGCGCCGGATTCCCTGCCAGCAACGAGTCAATGAGCCGATTTCGCACACGGGTGAGGCGCCGGTTGGCGGGCGCGATCATCGCTGTCTGCGCAGCACGGGCTAACGAATGACGAGCACCCGCTCCTGGGGGGGATACAGCCACTCGATGCCCCGTTCCGTAACGACCACGTTCTCCTCCACGTTCACGGGGATCTTGACGCCGTTCCATTCCTCCGCCGGCGTGAAGACTATGAACTCAAGGGAAAGGATCAGGTCGGGCCTGACCGTGTACTTGGTTCGCTCGGGAAAGATCTCGAACAGGTTGGCCGCCATGTCGTGGCCGATGTTGCCTGCGGCATGCATGCCCACGTTCACCTCGATGCCCTCGACGTCGCTGGCCCGCTCCAGTTCCGTGTAGACGTAGCCGGCATCGCGGATGATCTGCTTGAGTTCGTCGAGCTGCTCGCGCCCGGTGCGTCCGGGCTTCACGTTCTTGCGGATGATCTCGCGGACTTTCTTCGACTCGGCGAAAGCCCTCAGCACGCCCGGCGGCGGCTCGGTCTCGCCGTCTTTCAGCACGTAGGCGAACCGCTTGAGGTCGGTGGTGAAGTTGTTGCGGTCGGCGCCCCAGTCGATCTGCAGCACGTCGCCGCGCTGTATGACGCGCTCGGTGTTGCCGATCTCGCCGCCGTCGGGGAGGTGCGTATAGGTGGTGGGATACCAGCCGCGCAGCAGGCCGAGCGCCGCGGTCTGCTCTTCCAGCCAGCGGGAGACATCGTTGTGCGTGGTCATGCCCGGTGTGATGACCTCGTTGGACAGGGCCCGTTCTTCGAGGCGGCTGGTGATATGGCCAATCTTCGAGAACTCGATGATCTCGCCCGCCACCCGCTCACCGTGGAAATCGGCGATGAGGTGCTGGGCGGAGACGAAGCGGGACGCATAGGTGGAGCCGAGTTCGCTCTCGAGAAACCGGTAGTCGGTGTGCGTGAGCCCGTCGGCGACGTGCAGGCCTTCGGTTTCGTAGGGTATGGCGAGGTAGTTCAGGCCGATGGTTTGCGGGTCCCGCTCCTCGACGATGGCGCGCAGCTCATCCATGTCTCCGAAGCGGTCGTAGGCGGCGCACTCCTCCGCCAGATCGGTTTCGCCGCCCAACTGAATGCGCTCGATGCGGTCTCCGCCACGGTCGGAGAACACGTAGATGATCTGGCCGTTTACCGAGGCGATCCCGAAGTCCCTGGCCATGGGCTGGGTACCGCGGCCCCGGTCGGTGACGATCCACATGTCGATGTCGTTGCGGCGCATGGCGCCCGGCAGCACGTAGTCGAACTTGTCGTGGCGGATCATGCAGGAGGCCCGCCACTGGGAACGGGCATCGTCGGTGAAGGAGTAAAAGGCGGCGCTTGCCGGGCCGCAGGCAAGGGCCACCAATACCCCAAAAGAAGCCGCTGCGCGCATGATAAATTCCCTCCCGCAAGGTTTGCAGGACTATAGCATCCGCATCGAACCGGGGGATTTGTGCACCGGCGTGCGGGTGCGGGTACGCGCTCCGGGCTCGACCGCGATTGCGCGCTCTTGGGGTTTGCCGAAGCGGTTCGGCAGCAATGCGGGGCCTGTCGTGCCGGTTCAGGTCAGGCGCTGAACTCGAATCCCTCGTAACCGGCATCGACGACCGCCTGGCAGCGCTCCCGGTACTGCGGTTGTCCACCGGTGTAAGGCAGGATGATTCGGGGCTTGCCGGGTATGTTTGCGCCGACGTACCAGGAGTTGCCCTTGCTCCATAGCGTGTGTTCGGCGACCTCGGCAACATGTTCGGCCCAGGCGTCCTGGGCATCCTCGGCCGCTTCGATGCGCATCTGGCCATTGCGGTTCATGTGCGCGATGCAGTCGGCGATCCATTCCACGTGATGCTCGATGGCGGTGGGCATGTTGACCAGCACCGACGGGCTACCTGGACCGGTGACGGTGAACAGGTTGGGAAAGCCCGCCACCTGCAGGCCGAGCAGGGTGCGCGGGCCGTGCGCCCAGGCGTCGGCGAGGCGTACGCCGTCGCTTCCCCGGATATCCATGCGCAGCAGCGATCCGGTCATTGCGTCGAAGCCGGTGGCGTACACAAGCACGTCGAGGTCGTAGTGGGCATCCGCGGTGCGTAAGCCCGTGGGCGTGATCTCCCGGATGGGCGCTGACTTCACATCGACCAGGCTCACGTTGTCCCGATTGAACGTCACGTAGTAATCGGTGTCTATGGGCGGCCGCTTCGATGTGTAGGGATGGTCGTAGGGGCACAGCAGTTCGGCGGTCTCGGGGTCGGCTACGATTTCCCGAATCCTTTCGCGAATGTACTCCGAAACGATTTCGTTCGCGTCCGGGTCGGTAAAGATGTCGCTGAATCCGCCCCAGATGAACTTGAAGCCGCCTTCTTCCCACAATTCGTCCAGGATCTTCGTGCGCTCTTCGGGCGAGATGTCCAGGGTGCTTCGATCGATGCCGAAGTAGGGGAAGCCGCCGATCGATGCGCGGGTGCGATCGAAGATGGCCGCGTAGTCCCGTTTGATTGCGGCCTGGTCATCGGGGTTGAACGGCGCGTTGCGGGCGGGCACGGTGAAGTTGGGGGTGCGCTGAAACACGGTCAGGTGCCCGGCCTCCGCGGCAATGACCGGGGTCGCCTGGATGCCGCTTGACCCGGTGCCGATCAGCCCGACGCGTTTGCCCTTGAAGCCGACCCCGTCACGAGGCCAGCGGGCGGTGTGATACGACTCGCCCGCAAAGCTGTTTCGCCCCGGAATGTCGGGCAGGTTCGCATCGGAGAGGCATCCCACCGCACAGACCAGAAAGCGGGCGCGGACCTGCTCGCCGTGTTCGGTATGGACATCCCAGCAATTCGACGCATCGTCGAATGCGGCACGAGTCACCCGTGCCTGCAGCCGGATATCCCGGCGCAGGTCGAAACGGTCGGCCACATGATTCAGATAGCGTTCGATCTCGGGCTGTTCCGGATACCTGGAGGACCACTCCCACTCCTGGGCCAGGTCATCGGAAAAGGAATAGCAATAGTAGAAGCTCTCCGAGTCGCAGCGGGCGCCGGGGTAACGGTTCCAGTACCAGGTGCCGCCCACGCCATCGGCGGCCTCGAAGACCTGCACGTTGAGGCCAAGCCCGTCGCGCAGACGGTGGAGCGCGCACAGTCCCGAAAACCCCGCACCGATCACGACGGCGTCGATTTCGCGCGTCTCCGCGTGCTGACGGTTTGGCTCCCGACGCATTCTCGTTTCCCGAATTTCCGGCACTGCGACCGTTCCTATTGTGGCCGAAGCGAGCCGCCAGGGTAACCTCGTCCAATTGAAAACCCCGGCGCGGCGCGCTCAGTCACATGAGCCGGGAACCCGGTAACAAAACCCGTATCCGCCTCGAAGACAAGGCGGGCGTAGACGAAATTGCCAGTGATGTGGCCTAGCTTCTCCGGGCCGGCTCCGGCAGGGTACCGAACATCCAGTCCCAAACCGGCGTGATGGAGCCGAAGTTCACGTTCCGTTGCGCGTGGTGCGCGTCGTGCCGTCGCGCCCAATGGTTCAGGGGCGCCATGCCCCGGAACGGCAGGTCGAGGTTGGCGTGGCCGAGCCCGAAAATCACCATGTAGAGCAACGACGCGACGACGAACGATGTCTCGCCGAGCGGCCCCACCAGCGCCATGCAGGCAAACAGCAGGGTGAACGCGATCACCGTGTCGACCGGATGGGAATACAGGGATTCCATCGCGGTGGGGTGGCGGATCCTGTGGTGGACGCCGTGCAGCAGGCGCATCAGTACGGGGCGATGCAGGGTCCGGTGCAGGCAGTAGTAGGCCAGGTCGAATACAAGCAGGAAAACGATCGGCTCGTACCAGTAAGACGACCCTTCGCGAATCAGATGCTCTCCGAACTGCGTCAGCGCGACGGTGAACATGCCGGCGACGATGGCGAGATTGAAGGCGAGATTGAGCAGTCGTCCGGCTATCCGGGCTCCGTTGCTGTCGGCGATCCGGTAGCCCGGAAATCGAAAGTGGGCCCACTGGCACGAGCCAACCACCGCGCCGGTCAGCACAAGGGCAATCAGCAGGTAGACAACAAGCATGTCCAGGCCGTTTCCGTCTCCGCGCAGCACCTGAACGAGAGACTCTCGGGCCTCGACCGCAGGCGCTTTGAATCATCGCCAAACTGGAGGCGAAGCCTATTCCGCCATGGGACCCGCGTCAAATGGGACAGGACACTAAAAGCTGTCCGGGCGAAACATGGCGTCGTGTCCGCCGTCGACGAAGAGCACCGCTCCGGCGATGTGGGCGGCCTTGTCGGAGAGCAGGAAGAGCGCCGCGTTGGCCTGGTCCTCCGGCTGGGCGGGGCGGCCGATGGGAATGGTAGTGACGAACTCCCGCATGCTGGGGCCGATTCGGGGATCCTTCAGGCCGGCAGCGGTCATCGCGGTTTCCGTGTATCCCGGCGCCAGCGCGTTCATGCGCACGCCCGCCTTTGCGGCGGCGGTGCTTCTTCGGCGCATCCAGCGGCCCAGGGCGAACTTGCCGCCGCCGTAGAGCTGGAAACCCTCCAGAGACTCGGCGAAAGCCAGGGCCTTTTCCTGCTCGCCGTCCAGCAGGGCCTGCACGTAGGCATCTTCATAGGCCATCAGGGTTGCCGAGTTGGAACACATCAGCACCACCGCCCCCTGCCGCCGCTCCAGCGCGGGCATCAGCCTCTCGACCAGTTCCACCGTGGCGAAATAGTTGACTCGGGGAATCAGCGCCTTGCGCGGATTCTCGGCGCCCGCGGCGGCGCAGGGGACCAGGCCATCGAGTCCGTCCGGGGCACGGCGCAGGATTTCGGCGACCGCCGATGCAAGCTGCTCCTCACCTGCCAGGTCAGCGCGAATGTCGCTCTCCTGCAGATCGACGCCGATGGCCTGGTGACCGTCGGACTCCAGCCCCAGTTTGATTGCCTTGCCGATGCCGCTGGCGGCGCCGGTTACCACGTATGTTCCCATGCGTTCCTGTTCCTGCCGGTGCGCTGATGCGCAGAGAACAAACTGTGAACCCAGGAAGAGAGAGTGGGGGTGCGGTGCGGGCATCCAGCACCTTTAAGGCAGCCCTGCTCCCTCGAATTCCAGTACAGCGCGTCCGCCTGGCGTGCCGGATGCCCGCACCGCACCCCCAATCTCGGACCCCTTACTAAGGGGCCGCCTGCTGTTCGAGGCTTATGTCGATCTGGCTGGCGATCATCCCGTACCCCGAATTGAGCATCTCGCTAACCTGTGCGAGCGGCACTTCGTCCAGATCGAACGTGGCGCTGAACTCCACCAGACAGCCCTCGGCATCCGGTTTCACCGTAACGGTCGCGCGATAATTGTCCACCGGCACGAACGGATTCTTGAGGACGCCGTAGCGCAACTCACGGCGGTCGTCGTCACAACCGAGCAGAAACTCGACGACCGGGGTATCCATCTTCAGGATGCGCGCCGGGCGCCCCTCGTGTTCGCCCACGGAGTAGTTGCCCGGACCCACCAGCCAGTCGATTTCCGTGAAGGCCCCGAGAACCTTCCAGAACGAATCCGCCGGGTGCGGGCTCTTGTGCGAAAACGATACCGAGTCTGCCATGTGCTGTTTCAACCCAGGTGGGGAATGACTTTCGCGTACTTGTCGATCATGGGCATCACGGCTTCGGGTTTATCCCAGAGGTCGTTGGATATGCCGATGGTGGCCCGCTCGACGCCCAGGTCGCGGTAATGCTTGAGCTTGTCCAGGTTGCCGGTATCCATGATCTGGATGTTGATCTCCACGCTTGCCGGGTCGCGGCCTGCGGCCCGGACTTCCTCGCGAAAGCTGTCGATGGACTCGGCCACATCCGGCAGCGCGAGATCCACCGGATACCAGCCGTCGGCCCAGGCCGCGGCGTGCTTTCTGCCGAGCGGCCCCATGGCGCCCAGGAAGATTCCGGGCCCGCCTTTCTGCAAGGGTTTCGGGTCGCACCAGACGGTATCGAAGCGAACGTACCGGCCGTCGTAGGAGGCCTCGTCTTCCGTCCACAGCGCCCGGGTGGCGGCCACGGTTTCGCGCAGCACGCCGTAGCGCTTCTCGAACGGATGCGGGCTGATGTTCTCGAAGCCTTCGCGGATCCATCCCACCCCGGTGCCGACGAGCACGCGGCCGCCAGACAATCGGTCCAGCGTGGCGATGGTCTTTGCCTGGGAAAAGAGGTCGCGCTCCATCAAAAGCGCGATGCCGGTGCCCAGCCGCAGGGATTTCGTCGCGTTGGCTGCCGTCATCAGCGACAGGTACGGGTCCATCATCTGCCTGTAGGGCCGCGGCAGTTCCCCGCCGAGCGGGTAGGGCGTCTGCCGGGAGCACGGGATATGGCTGTGCTCCCCGTACCAGAGCGATTCGAATCCCCGCTCTTCCAGTGCACGGGCCAGTTCCGCCGGATGGGGATCGTTCGGCGTATTCATGGAACTGAAGGCGAGATGCATCAGTAGCGGCCCCGCGCCACCACCTCCTCGGGCGCGGGCTTGAGCCAGTCAGTGTAGTAGGTGCCGTTGACCTTCGCCTGGCGCTCCGCGGCCTCTTCGCGCGGGTTGTAGAACTGGCGGTACCACTCGCGGATCTTGTGGAAGGGCCCGTCGCTCCTGATCTGCATGATCTGAAAAATCGGGGCCTTGGATTCCCAGACCTCGAAGTCCTGCAGGAAGGCCAGGCGGCTGGACTCCTGGAACTCGCGCGCCCGTTCCACATCCGCCTGCGTGGCGACCTGGTTTTCGCTCTGGACCATCAGGCCGTGCCAGACCCTGATCCGCCCGTCTTCCACCGGCGTGTTGGTAATGAACATGATCGCGTCGTACAGGCCGGTCAGCCGCGAAATCAGGATGGCGGGGCCCGTATAGAAGGTGTCGGTCTCCAGCAGCGTGTTGCTGGCGGCCAGGGTCTTGTGCCCGCCGCCCTGGCGCTGAATGACGATATGGTCGCGCACCTCGTTCTCGAAATACTCCAGCGTCGAGCCGTGAATGGGCCCGAGGTGCGGCGAGTCCGCCATGTTGTCGATCACTTCCTGCGGATGGGAGCCGATCTCGCCCATGTGATCGACCCCCCAGTGCACCCATTGCGGATCGTCCCATTCCGGGAGCGACGGGATGTCGTAGTCGGGCTCGCCCCCCTCCGGGTCGTGCCACATCCAGATGCAGCCGTAGCGCTCCTGCACGGGCCAGCTCTTCAGGCAGGCTCTGGCCGGGATGGGGCCGTCGTGATAGGGGATGTCGTTGCACCTGCCGTCGGGGCCGTAACGCCAGGCGTGGTACGGGCACCGGACGGAGTCGCCCTCGATCTGGCCGTCGAGAACGACAAACGACGTGGTGTTGCGCGCGATATTGGTGCCCATGTGCGCGCAGATGGCGTCCAGCAGCACGAGCCGGCCGCTCTCGCCGCGGTACAGCGCCAGCTCGTTGCCGAAGAAACGCAGCGGCAGGACCGCCTCGCCCACCTCGGCGGCGTCGGCGATCATGAACCAGCCGCGCGGGAAGGTGAACGGGCCAAGGCCGTATTCAGCGGTGGTGGCCATGGCGGAAAGCTTAGCCCACCAGCCGCACCGGCGCCTCCCCGGCGTCGTTGTCATAGAACTGGCGGAACCATTGCCTGTACTTTGCCACGGGGCCGTCCCCGTCGCAGAGGATGGGATCGTCCCGATACAGCTTGTTCTTCCAAATCACCATGTCGTGGCCGACCTGGCGGACGATTTCCGCGATCAGGCCGTCGGTGAGAACCCTGAACTGCTCGGAGAGCTGGTTGGGCTTGGTGAAGGCGAACCGCAGGATCAGGCGGTTGTCGGTGACGGGGGTCATCGTTCCCATCATGACGGTCTTGAATGCGCGGTCGAAGGTCTGGGAACTCATGCCCGGCCCCCAGTTCTTGCTGATCAGGTAGGCGTCTTCCGTCTTCGACATGTCGATCGTGCCGTCCTCGCCGATCGCCGGCGCGATGGTCACCATCTCGGTCAGGCGGCGGCAACCGTCGAGTTCGATCCTGGCCTTGGGCATGTTCTGCGTACGGTGCACATATGGGAAGTGGGCGATGTCCACCGCGTTCTCGCCGGTTTCCTGGATATGGGATTCGATCTCCCACTCGTAGGTTTCCAGTTCCGACCAATCGGGGTCCGAGAATTCGGGAATGTCCTCAAGCTCAAAGGTGGGTTCGATGCGCCGCGGGTGGTACCAGGCCCAGATCATCTGGTTGCGTTCCTGCACCGGGTAGCTGTACAGGCAGCGGCCTTCCTGCACGCGGCGCGGCATGGCATCGGCATAGGGAACTTCCTTGACCGCCCCGTCGCCATCGAGTTGCCAGCCGTGGAACGGGCAGGCGATCCGCTCGCCCACGACCCTGCCGCCGTGCCCCAGGTGCGCCCCGAGGTGCGGGCAGAATGCCTCGAGCATCCTGGCCTGGCCGCTTTCGGTGCGGAACAGCACCTGGTGCTGGTTGAAAAGAAACGTCGGGGTAACGCCGCCCGGAATCAGTTCCTTGCTGTAGGCGACGGCGAACCATCCGAAGGGGATGGGCAGATCGAGTCCAACACCCATGGGATTTCTCTCCTTTTATCCGAGTGTGGGTTATCCGAGTGTAGGGATTGGCAGCTCGCTCCGCTCGAGAATCGAGTCGAAGCGTGCCCGAACCATATCCTTTATGCCGGGGTTGAGCGGCGCAATCCAGAATTGGCCGTCGCGGATTCCGCGAATCGCGGTCTGCGCGACTTCGTCAGGATGGGTGGTGACCAGTTTCTGGCCCATGAACTCCATGAGCTTGCGCAGGTCTTCGGCCGAGTTGATGCCCGTCTCCGGCGAACCTTCGGGCTTCTCGAACTCGGACGGGCGCACCCGGTCGGAGTTGAAGATGCCCGTGTCCACGATGTGGGGCCCCGGGAACAGCGCGTGGATCTTTACCGGGCTGTCCTGGTTCCTGGTCTGGATATGCAGCGCCTCGGTCACGGCCTGAATGGCGGCCTTGGTGGCGGTGTACACCGGCTGGTCGGGATAGACGATGAAGGCCCCGTTGCCCGAACCGGTAATGGCCAGGTGCGCTTCTTCCCCCTGTGCCACGAGCCGCGGCATGAAGGCGTTGATGCTGTGGATGACACCCCAGAAATTGACGTTGAAGGTCCACTGCCAGTCCTGGGACGAGTACTCCCAGAGGTTGCCCGCCTCACCGGCGGAGATACCGGCGTTGGCGAACACCAGGTGCGCGCCGCCGAGGTCGTCGAACGCGGTGGCGGCCAGCGCATCGAGGCTTTGTTGCCGGCTCACGTCGCACCGCTGGCTGTGTGCGTCAACGCCCTTGTCGACGAGATCCGCCTTCGTGTTTTCGAGCCCCCGTTCGTCCACGTCCGCGATCAGCACGCGCGCCCCTTCCGCACCCAGCGCGAACGCCAGCGAGCGGCCGACGCCGCTGGCGCCGCCGGTTATGACGGCAAGCTTGCCGGTGAAATCCTGCACTGGTGCACCTCTTGTTCGCGGATCGACGTTGTAGGTTGGGTCACGTTCACTCCCGACGGCCGTTTTCGCGCTACGCCAGCGTCACCGCTCCCCTACGCCTCCACTGGGAACCGCGTGCCGCCGATGGTGTTGGCGTAGGGCCAGAAGCCTTCCGCGTCCAACTCGCCGGCCAGGGTGATTTCCCGGGCAAGGAACTCCGGCGTCCAGAGATAGGCATCGACCTGCTCGCGCATGGGCAGTCGCTGGGCCAGGGGGTCGAAGGGAGCGTCCCTCAGAACGAGTTCCCCCGACAGGCTCTGGCGGAACGCCGTCCGGTACTTGGCGTACACCCGCACCACGTGGGGCGGGTAATCGTAGCTGTTCGGGGCCATGGTCACGCTGCGGGCGACCTTGATCCACCATTCGTTGGTCTCGAACTCCTCCCCGGCCTCATCGGTGCCCGATATGTCGCCGCTGAACTCGGCGAAGGTGTGACCCGCGTGCCGCACCGCCGCCTCCACGTGGTTCATCATGCGGAAATAGCGGATGTCGGCGAGATATTTCGGCTGCCCCCAGTGCTCGCGGCTCACGTAAACGGCGGCTTCCTGATCGATGGCGTAGCCGAGCGCGTATTCGCCCTGGATGCCGTCGAAATCCGCGGCCGCGGTCATCACCAGCCCGAGTTCCGGTTCGTTGAGCACGGGGAAACTGTAGAAGGTAAGGAATACCTTCGGATCGGCCCCCGGCTCGATGCCCGGCGGCAGCAGTTTGGCGATGGCGTCCGAATCCGTGCGATAGACGATCTTCAGCATCGGCCAGTTGAGTATGTCGCCCGGGTTCCCCTGGGGAGCGGCGTCGGTCATTTGGTCCCTCCAGACTCGTGTTTTGTCGTGTGTGCCACCAGAATTGGAGTAAGGAACATATTATTGATGAATGTTCCATAAGTCCAAGCCGATGAGACAAAATTAAACAGACTGTTCCAACCCCAACGTGGCGCCAAACCGGAAGCGCCACAGAATCTCGATCGTCGTCACGCTACCCGGACCCGGGCGGGCAGGTCGTCGTTCAGCACGCATTTCACGCCGTCGCGGTCCATTTCGGCAACGCACAGGTTGCAGACGGTACAGCCGGATTCGGTCTTCGCGCCGTCCCGGTAGTGGTTTACCAGTGCGGGGTCGTGAATGAGGGCGCGGCCGAGTTGCACCGCGTCGTAGACGTCTTCCAGGGCCCGGTGCACCGAGGCGAGGCTCTGCACGCCGCCGACGCAGATCAGGGGCAGGCCGACCTCGGCGCGCACCTTGCGGGCGTGCTTCAGGAAATAGAGTTCCTCGAAGGGTAGCGAGCGCAGGGAAGGCCGCGCCATGCTGTATACCAGCTTGTCGATCTTGCGGCGCTGCGCCTTGATGAGTTCCTCCACGAAGGTGGGGCCGCGAAACAGGTACATGGCGTTCCGGGAAGTGAACCCGCCGCTCAGCACCAGGGCGTCGGCGTGGTTCGCCTCGAGTTGCCGGGCGAAGGCGACGCTGTCCTCAATTTCGACGCCGCCGCGGAATCCGTCGCGGAGGTTCAGTTTCACGAGAATCGGCACCGTCCCGCCCACGCCTTCGCGCACGGCCCGCAGCACTTCCAGCGGAAACCGCGCGCGATTCTCCCGGCTGCCGCCGTACTCGTCCTTGCGCTTGTTGATGGCCGGGCACAGGAACTGGCTCAGGAGGTAACCGTGGCCCATGTGCAGTTCCAAGGCGTCGAACCCGGCCTGCACGGCGCGAACCGCCGCGGACTTGTAGTCATCGGCCAGTCGGCCGAGTTCGTGGGCCTTGAATGCCCTCGTCAATGGGGTGCCGACAAATGCGCCCAGGCTGTTGAAACCGCCGCTCGGCCCGCGTGCGCGGCGCCCGACCCAGCCGCGCCACTTCGACATGCCGCCGCAGTGCGCGAGCTGGATGGCGGCCTTGGCGCCGTGGGCGTGGATCTTTCCGGTGACGTACCTGAGATCGTCCAGGATGTCGTCCTGAAGGCACATCTGGTTGTCGAAGGTGCGGCCACCCGGTTCCACCGACCCGTAGGACATGGTGCAGAGCCCGGCGCCGCCCCTTGCGAAGGCTTCGTGGAAAGCGGCGAGCCCTTCGCGGTCCGGCCGTCCTCCAGGGCAATGGCCTTCATAGGTCGCCGCCTTTATGAAGCGATTGCGCATTTCCAGGCCGCGCAGGACCCAGGGAGCGAACGGATCGATCTTTCCTTTCGATGCGTCGCTCATGCGCCCTTCGAGATGGACGGCGGCAAAGCCCGCCCCCGACGGGATTGCGGCGAATGTGTCGAAACCTGACTCATGAGACAGCCTTGACCGAGAACTCCGCCAATCAGCAATTCAGATCACCCGCGCGGGGTGGGGGGTGCGCGGCTCACCGAGGTGTTCACGGTAGGAGGGTGGCTGCTTGCCACCCTCGTCCGTGAGGCCGTATTCGAGCGCCAGTTCAGCGGTTACCAGGGTCTGCCCGGACTTTTCTCCGAGCTTCGGATCGTTGGCCAGGGCATGGATGACTCGCCCGTTGAACTGCGGCGTTTCGGCCATGGCCATGAACTCGTCGTACTGCTCGCCCCGATGGCGCAGCACCACCTCGGTGCGCTCGGTGAGGAGCGGGCCGAGCCACAGGGAAACCGCGGCCACGCCGGTGTTTTCCAGGTCCACCGCCATGTCCGCGGCGAATTTGTCATAGCCCGCCTTCTGTGCCCCGTAGGCCGGGCCGTGCATGTAGCAGACACCGCCGAACGAGGAGGTGAAGGTGATGAGCCCCGAACCCTGGCGGACCATGATGGGGGCCGCGTAGTAGCTTGCGACATAGGCCGAGCGCAGGCCGACGTCCAGAATTCCGGCGAGTTCCAGGGGTTTCTCCCAGAAGCCGCCGGGGTCGATCAGGCTGTCGTGAATGTGGGCGGCGTTGTTGATCAGAATGTCCAGCCGGTTCTGCTCGGATTCGATCTGCGCAAAAGCTGCACGGGTCGCGTCGTCGTCGGAGTGATCGCACCGGATGCCGATGCCTTTGCCGCCCGCGGCCTCGATGGCGGCCACGGTCTCGTCGAGCGTGCCGCGCAGCACCTCGCCCTTGAGGGTCGCGCTTGCCTCGCTTTTCGAGCGCCCGGTGACGTAGACGGTCATTCCCCGGCTCGCCAGCCCCAGGGCGATGCCCTTGCCGGCGCCGCGGGTGGCGCCGGTCACCAGTGCGACGGATGCTGCCATGATCGTTCGATTCCGAAGCGGGGCCATGCAGGTTCGGGATGCGGTAAAACCTAATGACTTAAAGCGCATATTGCAACAGAATGGCTGATACGCTTTCCAAAAGCGCAAAAATCCGTAGCGAGAATACGAATTTCGATAGTTGCGGACAGTGGATGAATGCGTCCGGGAGATGACAACTGGCATTCCGCGGTGGGCGAACCGATGGTGGTCGCCGGGCCCGCATCGGTCGATTGGCACCGGCAGGCGGATGTGCTGGTCGTCGGCTTCGGCGGAGCGGGGGCCACCACCGCGCTGCGCTGCGCTGAACTCGGCATTTCGGTAATTGCCCTGGACAAGGCCGAAGGCGGCGGCGCCACCCTGGCAAGCGGCGGTGTGCTCTATGCCGGCGGCGGCACGTCGGTGCAGAAGGCGCTGGGCGAGGAGGACTCGCCGGAGAACATGTTCGCCTATCTCAAGCTGGAGACGGGCGGCGTCGTCAGCGACGAGACCCTCATGCGGTTCTGCGAGGCAAGCGCAGCGGACCTGGACTGGCTGATGAGCCACGGCGTGCGCTTTGGCGGGCCGGTCTGGAAGGAGAAGACCTCTTACCCCAACGTCGATTACTTCCTGTACCACTCCGACAACTCGCTGCTCCCCGAATACACCAGGCATGCTGTGCCGGCGGCACGCGGTCACCGTGGGGTTGTCCGGAAAGGCCGCAGCGCCGTGGACCTCGGCGGCAGCATCTACGACCCACTCAAGGCGCGTTGCCTGGAACTCGGCGTTTCACTCGAGACGAAGACGGAAGCGCATCGGCTGATCGTCGATGAATCGGGTGCGGTTCTGGGTGTGGAAGCACGGCAGCTTCCGCATGGCAGCGAAGCCCGCCGCGAGCACGCGGATTGCCTGCGCAAGGGCAACCGGCTGGTGGCGATGTATCCGTTCTTCCTTCCCGGCGCCCGCTCGGCACACGCGCGGGCGGGGAAGTACTTCGCCCGGGCGGCGGAGATCGAGGCAACCAGCCGGGTGACCCTGCGCTATCGCGCCACGCGTGGCCTGTGCCTGTCCGCCGGCGGATTCGTATTCAACCGGCCCATGGTCGATCACCATTGCCCGGCGTTCTCTGAAGGTGTTCCCCTGGGCACACCGGGCGATGACGGCTCCGGCATCCGCCTTGGCCAGACGGCGGGCGGAGCGGTCGCCCATATGGACCGCGCCACGGCCTGGCGGTTCATCAACCCGCCGCTGGCCTGGTCGCAGGGCATCGTGGTCGACGGGCAGGGCCGGCGCTTCGTCAACGAATGCTGCTATGGCGCGACCATCGGCGATGCGATGGTCGCCGGGGCCGGAGGCCGCGGCTGGCTGCTGCTCGACAACCACCTCGTCAGCAACGCCTGGCGGCAGATCCGGCCCTCCAAAGTGCTGCCTTTTCAATGGCAACTCGCCGCGATCAACATGGTGTTCGGCAAAAGAAAGTACCGGGACCTGGCAAGCCTGTGCGGTGCGATCGGGTTCGATCCGGAGGTACTCGCGAAGACGCTCGCCCAGACCGGCCGGGCTGCTGACGGCCTGGAAGCGGACCCGTTCGGCAAACCTCCGGAAGACGTGCACAAACTCGGATTTCCCCTGCATGTCATCGATGTATCCCTGGGTGCGAAACTGCTGCCCTGCACGGTGCTCACCATGGGCGGGCTCAGGGTGAACGAGGCGACCGGCCAGGTGGTGAACGAGGAGGGCGCCGGGGTGCCGGGGCTGTACGCCGCCGGGCGAACCGCTGTGGGCATACCTTCCCATCTGTACATGAGCGGCCTGTCCGTCGCCGACTGCGTCTTTTCCGGCTTGCGCGCAGCGGAGCACGTGGCGCGATAGACCCCGAGCGCCGTTGCTCAGGGATTCTCCGGCGAGCCGGGCAGTCCGCGGAAGTACATGCCGGTGGTCATGCCGCCGTCGATCACCAGTTCGGTGCCGCTGCAGTAGGAAGCGGCATCGGAGGCCAGGTAGGTCACGCCGTGGGCGATTTCCTCGGTGCTGGCCGCCCGTTGCAATGACGCAAACGCGTAGCCCTTGTCGACTTCCTCCCTGGTTTGACCCATCGGGTTGGTCATTTGCGTATTCACGCCGCCGGGATGGAGCGAGTTGACCCTGATGCCGTGCAGCCCGAGTTCCATCGCGGCCGAACGGCTCAATCCCCGGACGGCGAACTTGCTGGCGCTGTAGGCGCCGACGAAATTGTTCGGCAGAATGCCCGAGGCGGAGGAGGTATTGACGATCGAGCCTCGTCCGCGGGCTTTCATGTGCCCAATCACCGCCTGCATGCCGTGCAGAACGCCGATCACGTTCACTTCGAGCAAGCGCCGGAACTCGTCGGGGTCGGTTTCCGCCACGGTACCGTAGGCCAGAATCCCCGCGTTGTTGACCAGTATGTCGATACGGCCCTGCGACTCCAGGGTTGCGTCGACAACGCTTCGCCACTGGTCCCGGTCGGTGACGTCGAGCACCGTGGTGCTGAGTTGCGGGGTCTGCTCGATCTCGGCCAGGGTATCTTCCAGGATGTCCGCGCACACCACGTGCGCCACGTCCGCCGCGACGAAGGCTTGCGCGATGGCCCGGCCAATGCCCCGGGCGGCGCCCGTGACCAAAGCGACTTTACCGGTCAGAGCGTAGGGGGAAGACTTCGTTTCCATGAGGTGTCCTATGGCTGTTGCTGCGCCAGGTGATGTGCGGCGAGGTATCCGAAAGTCATTGCCGGGCCCAGTGTCGTGCCGGCCCCCGGATAGGTGCGCCCCATGACCGACGCGCTGCTGTTGCCGACGGCGTACAGGCCCCGGATCGGCTGGTTGTCGGTGTCGAGCGCGCGGCCGTTCTCGTCGGTGAGCACGCCGCCCTTGGTGCCGATGTCGCCGGGGAAAATCTTCACCGCGTAGAAGGGGGGCTTCTCGAGCGGCGCCAGGCACGGGTTCGGTTCGCTGCGCGGATCGCCGTAGTAGCGGTCGTAGCCGTTCACGCCGCGCTGGAAGTCGGGGTCTTCGCCCCTGGCGGCGAAATCGTTGAAGCGCGCGAAGGTTTCCTCAAGCACGGCGGCCGGCACTTCAATTGCTTCGGCCAGTTCCTCGACCGTCCGGCCGCGCTTCATGACATCGCGCATGCCCTGCCTGACCGCCTTGTCCATGGCGGGCGGGCCGGGCAGCAGTGGCCCCACGGCGTACTCGGCGCGGTAGCGCGCATCGAACAGGAACCACGACGGTATGGTGGAGCACGCATCCGAGTGCAGGCGCATCATCTCGCCGCCGGCCACGTGGTAGGAGGCAGCCTCGTTCATGTACCGCCGGCCCTGCCGGTTGACGATCATGGAGCCGGGCAGCGATCGCTCGACGAACATGGGCCGGGCGCGATCCTCGTCCGGGAGCCGGAAGGCCGGCGCCCACCAGGCGCAGTCCATGAACTCAAGGCGCGCGCCGATGCGCTCCGCAGCGGAGATGGCATCGCCGGTATTGTTGCCCTGGGAGCCGCTCCACTGTGCGGAGGTGACCCCGTCGGTCGTGAGGTTCGCTTCGCGCATGGCCTGGTTCCGCTCGAAGCCCCCGGCCGCGAGGACGACGCCGCGCCGGGCCTTGATGTGGCGGCGCTGGCCCGACTGATTCACCAGGGCGCCGGTTACGCGCCCCGATTCGGCGACCAGTTCCTCGAGCGCAACTCCCAGCATCAGCGGCACGTTCCGATCGTTCAGCGCCATGCGCAACTGGCCCAGCAGGGCATTGCCGGCGGTCAGGCGCCGGTCCCGGGCGGTGCGGTAGCGCTGGGGCAGGTCGAGGTAGTACCGGGCCATGACCTTGAAGGTGTTCCAGGCCCAGCCCGGGCGCTTCGTGATCATGGGCCGGGCCTCGACGATGGTCCAGTTCACGCGGCCGAATGCCTGGGCGCCGGGATGCATCGGTTGCAGGGTGGCGTAGTCGGGCCCGAGGCGGCCCGCGTAAAACGGAAAGGGTTCGTGGGACCGGTGCTCCCGGGCGCCCGGGAGGTCCATGTGATAGTCGGCATACTTGACGGAACGGAACCGGGCTCCGCAGCGGTCTTCCAGGAAGTGCAGCATCTTGCTGGCGCTGGCGATGTAGGCGCGCAGTTTCGACTCCGGCACCTCCTCATCAACCAGGGCGCGCAGGTAGGCGAAGGCCTCCTCCGGCGAATCTTCAACACCGGCTTCGGCCATGTGGCGCGTGCAGGGAATCCAGAGCGTGCCGCCGGATGTGGCGGAGGTGCCGCCCCAGAGGTTTCCCTTTTCGATCACCAGGGTGTCCAGGCCGAGATCTGCCGCTGTCACTGCGGCCGTCAGCGCGCCGGCGCCGGAGCCCACCACCAGGAGATCGGTGGTCAGCAACGGGTTGTCCATGCCGGGCGCGTTCATGGCGATTCGGGTTGTGACAAGAAACGTTCCCTAAAACCCTGAAAACTGCGCTTTTCGATAGTTTGAGCGCGAAAATATACCACTATCCGCGAAAATATTATGAAAATTTCCGCATATGGATTGCCCGGACCGAGTTGACCACAACGGTCCCCCGCCTGGACTTCCTTAATCTGGTACCTTCAGGCAAGCCCCGCATGCGAACTCGCTGCCCGGTGCCGGCGTTTGTTCCAGATCTGTTCCAGATCTGTTCCAAGGAAGAGGGTCGAATGAGTATTTCCGATGGCTATACCGATGTTCCGGATTGCAAAGTGGCTTCCATCGTCACGTCGCTGCAGATGTTCAAGCGGCCGCAACCGCGGGGCGGCCATGCCGAGGCAACCTGGGCGCTCAAGAAGGTTGACTCCATCGACCCGGACTCCTACCGAACCCTGTTCCGGCGCGTTGGAGAGGACTGGCTCTGGTTCTCGCGCCTTGAGCTGAGCGACGACGAACTTCGGCGTGTGCTCGCGGAACCGGCTCGCGAGCTATACGTGTTCAAGGAAGGGCAGGAGCGAGGGGACGCGGGCCTCCTCGAACTCGACTTCGGTACCGAAGGGCAGTGCGAGCTGGCTTTCTTCGGGCTGATGCCACACATGATCGGCCTTGGCGCCGGCCGCTGGCTGATGAATCGGGCACTCGACATCGCCTGGTCCCGCCCCATCCGGAGGCTGTGGGTGCATACCTGCACCTTCGACCATCCCGGCGCGCTGGATTTCTACATCAGAACCGGGTTCGTGCCCTTCCACAGGCAGATCGAGGTGGCCGACGACCCCAGGATTACCGGCGTGCTGCCCGAATCCGCAGCGCCCCACGTGCCGTTGCTCAAAAGCGGATGAGCAGCGGGGGCGCGGCTTTCTCAAATCGGATGGAAATCGGACGGAGACGACCGTGTCGCGCGAACGCTCGGCCGGTTGTCCTCCCGGCGCGCGGCTGCCGGTCAGCGGCTGACGCTGCGCCTGATTCCGCCGCGGTACTTCTCCCACTCCGGGCCCGCGTAGAACTGGCGGAAGAAGTTGCGAAAGTCGTTGATGGGGCCGTCGCCCGCGCACAGCGGCGGCGCCTCGATGTATTTCTGCCGGTCCCACACCACCTTGTCCTGGTCGAGTTGCTTGCAGATGTCCTTGATCACCGCCCGTGCCAGCCCGCCCCTCGGGCCGTCCCGGTCGGCCTTGAGCTGGGTGAACGCGAAGCGCAGGTGGGTGATGTCCCGGGCGACCGGCGTGACGCCCGTGACCAGCAGGGTCTCGCACATGCCGGTAAAGCGCGTCCAGGGTTGGCCGCTGCCGTCAACCCCGTAGGCGATCTTCCCGTCGACGGTGCCCCTGGGCGTTCCCATCTTTACGCGCACTTCGGCGGTGCGGCGGTGCCCCTCGAAACGGATGTCGTAGTCGGGATAGTCCGCAACGCCGTGGATGTACTTGAAATGGGCGCTGTCGGCGCCGTTCTCCGCGATGGTCTGCATGGGGCCGTGCACGATCCATTCGTGCTTCTCGTAGCCGGTCCAGTCCGGGTGGCCGACCTCCTCGAACTCGGCGACCTCGTAGCTCGGCGCCTCGTTCTCCGGGTGATACCAGGCCCACACGAAACCGTTCGCCTCGCGCACGGGGTAGGCGCGTTCGCGGCAGGGCCTTTTCATCGCCGGGGGTATGGTTTTCGAGTAGGGGATGCCGACTGCGGCGCCGTGCCCGTTCCACTGCCAGGAGTGCAGGGGGCACTGAATATGGTTCCCGTTGACCTTGCCGCCGTAGCCCATGTGGGCGCCGAGGTGCGGGCAATAGGCATCGAGTACCCGCGCCTCGCCGTCTTCGCCGCGCCAGGCCACCAGTTCGCGCTCGAAGTAGTGCAGGGGTTTTACTTCACCCACCCCCAGTTCGTCGCTGTAGCACATGACGAACCAGCCGAACGGCATCGGCACGGTAATGTTCCGCTCCTCGGCGCTGCGGCCGTTGACCACGGGCTCGAGCCGCCAGCGGGCCAGGGCGGCCTTGTCCAGCTTCTTGAGTTGGTCCCATACCAACACGGGCGGGGTGCGGGTGTCCCTGATGTCTACGGCTTCGCTCATGATTGTTTTGACTCCGATACAACGAGTTCGCATACGGCGCTTCCATTTCGGCGCACGGCCCCACCATCCTGCCGCATTTAAGGTTATCGGACGAGCTTAACGCGCCGAAATGGAAGCGCCGCATACGAACTCTTTCCCGAGATTCAGTAGTGTTCCTTAAACGTCATCGTTCCGGGGCGCCGGGTTCTCGACTCGCATGACAGCTCCCGTCATGAAGTTGCGGCGCCCCGGGCGTCCGGCGGCGGCAGCTTGAAAACGCGGCGAGCGTTGTCGCAGAGGAACTTGCGCCAAACGGACTCGTTGCGGAACGGCACCTCTGGCAGCTCCCTGAAAATGCGTTCGAGGCTCAGTCCCTGGGGATAGTAGCCGGCGTACATGATCCTGTCGGCCCCCCGGGTGTTCGCGTAGTCGACGATGGCGTCGGGGTAGTACTTCGGTGCGAACGCCGAGGTGGAGTAGTGGAGATTCGGCCATTTCAGCATGAACTTCACGGCCAGTTCCACCCAGGGTTCGCCGCCGTGGCGCATGACGAACTTCAGGTCCGGGAAGTGGTAACAGACCTCGTCAACGAGTTCGACGCGTTGCGGGGCCATTGGGAGGCGCGGCCCGGGTACGCCCACGTTGACGAGAATCGGCAGGTCCAGGTCGCAGCAGGCGCCGTAGATCAGCCACATGCGGCGGTCGTCGATGGGCACGGGCGGATTGCAGCCGCAGGGAAAGACGGACACCGAGTGGATGCCGAACCCGTCATGGGCCCGGCGGATTGCCCGGACCGCCTCCATGCCGTGATTGGGGTCCACCGGAAAATCGAAGGCGAAGCGCTCCGGGTAGCGGGACCTGGCGCTCTCGGCTGCTTCCGACCCCTCGAAATACCCGACCAGCGCGATGTCGATTCCGTAGCGGTCCATTTCCCCGACCAGGAAGGCGACGTAGTCTTCGGTCTTCTCGAGCACCGGCACGTCGCGGAACATGTACTGTACCGGCATACTGAACTGCTCGATGCTCTCGCGGTCCTTCAGCAGCGGCAGGAAGCTTGCGTACCACTCCTCGTTCGTCTCGCTGACGGGGATGCCCATCATCAGGTCGACGATGGGAATCTTGCGGATGATTTCGGCGCTCACTCGCGGGCTCCCGGGCGGGTTGCATCGGATCGCTGCATCATCCCATTTTCCTTGCGATCAAGATAATGCCGGCGGATTCCGGCCTTGACGTTTTTGCCGTAAGCGTTTCGCGGCCGACCACAAACCGGGTTGCGCGCCGGCGCCCCTATTCCTCGGGCGCCACCGTCAGCGACAGGCCGTCAAGTTCGGCGGATACCCGAAGCTGGCAGGTCAGCCGGGAGCGGCCGGCATCGTAGGCGTCCAGGCAGGAAACCAGGTCCTCCTCATCTCCGCCCCGCGCGCCGGTTTTCCCGAACCAGTCCGGGTCGATCAGGCAGTGGCAGGTGGCGCAGGCGCACTGGCCGCCGCAGATGGCTTCGATGCCCATATCCCCGTCGCGCAGCACCTCCATGAGGACGCTGCCCTCGGCGGCATGAAGCCGGTGGGCGTTGCCGTCCCGATCCGTTACGTGGACGGTGGGCATCAACGAATCCGGATACGCGGGTCGGGCGCGCCGGCGCGCATCGTGGCCAGGAACTCCTCCAGGGGGGCGGGCGCGGAAACCTGCGGCTCGTCCTCGTCCGGGGGTGTCTTCCAGAAGGCTTCCCAGGACGGGAAGAGCTCGTGAAACGCGCCGTCATAGGGCTCGCGGCCCGGCCAGCGCATCTTGTTCCCGCCCAACGGCGGCCTGTTCAGGTCGGTGGCGTACCAGTAGCAGGGCAGCCGGCGGCGGAAGTACCAGCGTCCGTCGATGCGTTGGTAGTTGTCCCAGTAAAGCATCTGCATGATCACCCATTCCGTGCCGGTCTCGTGCTCGTTCTTCGAGTAGAGGACGCCGTGAGCGTGATCCGCGTCGTCGAACTCGATGATGTGATTGCCGGTGTGGTGGGAGGTGCCGGTGAACTGCAACCGCAGCGTGTCGTCGAGCCAGCGCTTGAGGTGCGGGCGCCCGACCTTGTCGCGGCTGACCCGGATGTCGGAGGCGAACAGGTTGACGTGGGCGTCCAGGTCGCGCATGTCCAGCGACAGCGCGTACTTGGCGACGAGTTGCCGGATTTCCTCGATGGATTCGAGCCGGTCGATGCGGTCCTCGAGGTTTCGCGAAGGGGCCATGTCGAACCAGAAGATTCCGGAATTCTCAAAGTATCCTAATTGACGATGTACGCAAGAAGAACAACAACACGTCATCCTCCACCGTTTGCAAGCGCGTTCGTAGGCTGGAAGATTTCGGAAGCGCGCGAACCTTTGCGTCGCCGACTTCGCTGCGGCGAGTTATGAAGCCATTTCTGGCGTAAATCGCGTATAGGGATATTTTTCTGGCCAATTCCTATCACAATTCGTTAAATCTCGTTTCAGAATTACGCAAAATGGTAGAATTAGCGTTGGTCCTGTGGAATATTGCAGGCTGATCGAGCGAAGGTAGGATTCCATGGCCGAGGCACCGGCTCAGGCAACAGCGCCCCCGTCTTCGTGGAACCTCGTAGAGGAAGTCGCGGCCGTTTCCGGGCTCATCGCCGACCGCGCCGCGGCGGGGCGGGCACGGCGGCAGGTCGGCGAGGATGTCGTCCGCGCGCTCAAGGACGCCGGCTTCATGCGCGCTGTTCTTCCGAAGCGCTGGGGAGGGCTCGAGGCCACGCCCCAGGAGTTTTTCGCAGCGCTGCTGAAGATCGCCGAACAGGATATGAGTTCGGCCTGGATCGCCGGAATCATTGCGGTGCATGCCTATCAGCTCGCGCTCATGGACGAGCAGGCGCAGTCCGATGTCTATGCGGACGATCCGGATACCCTGATCTCGAGTTCCTACAACCCGGTGGGCGGACGGGCGGAGCCGTGTGACGGCGGCTTCCGGCTGAGCGGCCGCTGGGGCTGGAGTTCCGGTTCGGCGCACTGTACGTGGGTGCTGCTCGGCGCCATCGTGCCGGGGGACGGTTACCGCACCTTCCTGGTGCCGCGCCCCGACTATCGGATCGAGGACACCTGGTTCGTCTACGGCCTGCAGGCCACCGGCTCCAACGACATCGTGATCGACGAGCCGGTGTTCGTGCCCGGGCACCGCACCCATCGCCAGATGGACGGGTTCAACTGCGTGCATTCCCAGGACAACCCGATGTACGGCATTCCCTGGGCACAGGTCTTCATCCGGGTCGTGTCCACGCCGGCGATCGGCGCGGCGCGGCACGCCGTCGACCTGTTCACCGGCAACGCGGCAGCTTCCAGCACCGACCCCACCAAGCTGCAGGGCGATCCGGACATCACCCGGCGGGTTGCCGAGGCGATCAACGACATCGATGAAGTCGAGACCGTCATGTTCCGCAACTTCGACCGCATGATGGAACTGGTGAACGCCGGTGAGCCCATTCCCATGATCGACCGGGTGCGCTACCGCTACCAGGCGAGCATCGTCATCGACCGCATGGGCGCCGCGGTGGACCGGCTGTTCGAGGTGGCCGGCGGCAAGAGCGTGTTTGACGGCGCCGGCATCCAGGATATCTGGCGCGACATCCACATCGCCCGTGCCCACGTCGCCAACAACCCGACGCCCTTCGCCCGGAACCTGGGCGGCATGACGCTCGGCGCGGAAAACGGCGATTTCTTCGTCTAGCCCCACCTTTGTGCCGGACCGATAGTCAAAAATGTCATTATTTTTCAAAGAGTTGAGTATATACCAGACGGATTGGCTCCGACACGAACCGCATGGAGCACGGCTTCACTCGCCTGCTCCGCGCTTGCGGATACATGGCTACCGGCATGAATCCCGCGGTATTGCGCCGACGGGAAGGGCTTGAGGCCGTGGCTGCCGGGTTCGAGGGCCCCCCGCGCGGAGAGACGGTGTCTGTCGGCGATTTGAGCATCCACTATCGAAGCCATGGACGCCCCGATGGAGATGCGGTCGTGTTTGTGCATGGCAGCGGCCCGGGCGCCAGCGGCCACAGCAATTTCAGGAAGAATGTCGATGCGTTCGCTACGGCCGGGTACCGGGTCATCGTTCCGGACCTGCCCGGTTTCGGGTATTCATCCAAGCCCACCGACCGTGACTACACCACCGCGTTCTTCAGCGAGCATCTTGTCGGGCTGCTCGATGCACTGGCAATCCCGAACTTTGCGCTCATCGGCAACTCGCTGGGTGGCGCAATCAGCATCCGGGCGGCGCTGGACCACCCGGACCGGGTAACCGGGCTGATCCTGATGGCGCCGGGCGGCATCGAAGAGCTGGAGACCTACCTGGCCATGCCCGCCATGGCGAAAATGATCAGCAACTTCGTCGACGGGGCGCTGGACCGGGACGGATTGCGCCGTGTCCTCGAAACCCTGGTGTACGATCCGGTGCATGTCACCGATGCACTGGTGGACGAGCGCTGGGCGATTCTTCAGCAGCAGCCGCCCGAAGTACTCTCCCGCATGATCATCCCGAACATGGAAGCCGAACTGTCGGAGATTCGATGTCCGGTGCTGAGTTTCTGGGGCGCCGACGACGAGATGTTGCCCGCCAGCGGCGGCTTCAAGATCACCCGCGCCTGCAAACCGGCCCGTCACATCGAAATCGCGCAGTGCGGACACTGGGTGATGGTGGAGCACACCCGGTTCTTCAACGCCGCCTGCCTCGACTTTCTGGCCAACGGCTGATGATTGCGGAAGTACGGTTCGGCAAGATCGCGGGCGCGTTGCACCGATCGATGCGGGAAGCGGCAGACTACGGGCTCGACACGCGTGAAATACCGGTTGAACCGGGCAGGCGCCGCATGGTCGGCGGTCAGGAGCAAATGATCGTCGACGTGACCCTGGATCTCGGCAAGCTCAAGGACCGGGCGGCCGAACAGGCCGGGCAACGATGACGGCAGGAAACAGGATCGCCTCCCTGGGCTATGTGCGCATCGGTATGTGCGAGCCCGCCGAATGGGCGAGTGTCGGGGAAGAGATCCTGGGGTTCCGCGCACGGCCGCGGGCCGGCGGCTCGTTTCACCTGCGCATGGACTCGGCGCCGGTGCGCTTCATTGTGGAGCAAGCGGAGCAGGATCGCTTCATCTGTGCCGGCTGGGAGTGCTCCGGCGCCGATTATCCGGGACTGACCGCCGCTCTCGCGGAGCATGGCGTGAGCCTCGAGACCGGGTCGCCGGTCGAGTGTGCCGAGCGCGCCGTGGACGCTTTTGCCCGGGGCGCGGATACGTCGGGCAATGTCTTCGAGGTGTTCCATGGCCGCCGGAGTGCGGATTCGGTGTTCCGGTCGCCGATCGGCGGGGTTGAGTTCGTGGCGGACGACCTGGGCCTCGGTCACCTGGTGCTGCCGGCCGCCGAACATGCCCTCACCAGTGCATTCTACCGGCAGGTGTTCGGTTTGGGCATGAGCGATGAGTTGACGTTACCGCCTCCGGCCGACGGTGCGCCGGAGATGTGCATTCACTTCCTGCATGCGAGGAGCCCCCGTCACCACAGCCTGGGGCTCTTCAACGGGCCGGCCCCGTCGGGCGTTGTGCACCTCATGGTGGAGATGACCACCCTCGATGCCGTGGGGGCCTGTCTGGACCGGGTGAATGCGGCGGGCTTGCCCCTGACGGCGACGCTTGGGCGCCACGTCAACGACGGTATGGTCTCGTTCTATTTTCTCGCCCCCGGCGGCATCCCGGTGGAAGTCGGCTACGACGGCAGGCAGTACGACTGGGACGATTTCGTGCCCACCAGGAGCACCGTAGGCGACCTCTGGGGCCATGCCTACAGCTTTCCGGAGTAAGCCCCGGGTGATTGACAAGACCTGCAGCATCCGCGACATCGCCACCGGGATCGAAAGCGGCATGACGCTCGGCATCGGCGGCTGGGGCGGGCGCCGCAAGCCCATGGCCTTCGTGCGGGAACTTCTTCAGACACCGGCAACCGATCTCACGCTCCTGAGTTTCGGCGGTCCGGATGTGGGCATGCTCGCAGCGGCCGGCAAGGTCCGGAAGCTGGTTTTCGGCTTCGTTTCCATGGACCTGGTGCCTCTTGAAGCGCATTTCCGCGCCGCGCGCCAGGCGGGGGCCTTCGAGGTGATGGAGCTCGACGAGGGCATGTTCCAGCTCGGGCTGAAGGCGGCGGCGGCGCGTCTTCCCTTCCTGCCCACGCGCGTCGGGTTCGGCTCGGATGTACTGACCACCAACCCCGAAATCAAAACGGTCAAGTCCCCCTATGGCGATGAGGAACTGGTGGCCGTGCCCGCGCTGCCGGTGGATGTGGCGATCTGTCATGTCAACCAGGCGGACACTCTGGGCAATTCGCGCATCAGCGGCCCGGACCCCTTCTTCGACGAGTGGTTCTGCCGCGCCGCCGGCAAGGCCTTTCTAACCACGGAGGAAGTCGTGCCGACGGATGCATTCGACGATCCGCTGACAGCGCTGCAGATGCCCATCGAGCGCAACCTGGTGCATGGGGTGGCGCTCGCCAGGCACGGTGCGCACCCGACGTCCTGTGCGCCGGCCTATGGCATCGATGTCGACCACCTGCGCCACTACAGCGCCGCGGCGAAAGGCGGTTGGCCGGGCTACCGGGCCCAATACGTGGACGGCCTGGACCTTGAAGGCTATGTGGAGGCGGTCGGTGGAGCGGCCCGGATCGAAGCCTTGCCGCTGCCGGTTTTCTGATGGCCTGTTCGCTGGCGGAACTGTGCGTCTGCGCCGCCGCGGAAGCGTTCCGCGGCGAAGGCGAGACCATGGTCACCAGTATCGGCCTTGTACCCCGGCTGGCCGCTTCGCTGGCCAAGTCCACCTTTGCGCCTGGCCTGATGATGACGGAGGGGGAGGCTTACCTGGTCAGCGAACCCGTGCCGGTGGGCCCGCGCGGCGACTATCGGCCGAAGATCGAAGGGCTCATGACCTACGAGCGGGTCTTCGACATTATTTACCGGGGCATGCGCCATGCGATGGTCACGCCGGTACAGGTGGACCGGTACGGCCAGATGAACATCTCGGTGATCGGCGACTACGCGCGGCCGAAAGCCGCGTTGCTCGGGGTGCGCGGCTACCCGGGCAACACCGTCAACAATGCGAACTCCATGTTCGTACCGAGCCACGACAGGCGCACCTTCGTTGCCGGCGAAGTCGACATGGTGGCGGGGGCCGGATACAACCCGGCGCGCTGGCCAGGCGGCAGGAAACCCGAATTTCTGGATCTCCGGCGCATCGTCTCCAACCTCGCCGTGATGGACTTCCAGGGCGCCGGCAATGCGATCCGCGTCATCAGCCTGCATCCGGGCGTCACTTTCGAGGAAGTGCAGGACAACACGGGCTTTGCGCTCGAACAGACCGGGGGCCTGGGCGAAACGGCGGCGCCGACGGCCCGGCAACTCGGCGTACTGGACCGGCTCGACCCGCACAACCTCAGGGCGACCGTGTTCAAGGGCAATCCTCCCGGCCGCAGGGCCGAGTAAGGGCGCCCGGTGACGGCCAGGCTCCAAACGCCCTTGACGCAAGCGCTGGGGTCCCGGGTGCCCATCATTCAGACCGCCATGGGATGGGTTGCGACGCCCGATCTGGTCGTCGCGTCGGTATCCGCAGGGGCCATGGGTTTTCTGGCGGCCGCGGTGATGACGCCCGAGGAGTGCGCTTCGGCTCTCAAGGAGATCAAGCGCAGGACTGCCGCGCCGTTCGGTGTAAACGTGCACTCGTTCCAGCCGGGCGTGGACCGCATTGTCGATGCCTGTATCGAACAGGGGGTGGCGGCGATTTCCTATGGCCGGGCGCCCTCCGCCAGCCTCATCGACAAGGTGAAACAGGCGGGCATCCTCTGCGTTCCGACCATCGGTGCGGCGAAACACGCGAAAAAGGCGGTGGCGTTGGGGGCGGATGTTCTGGTCTGCCAGGGTGGCGAAGGCGGCGGGCACACCGGCGAAACGCCGACCTGGCTTTTGCTCGCGCAGGTCCTCGACATGGGCCTCGGCGTGCCGGTCGTGGCCTGCGGCGGCTTCAGGGACGGGCGCGGGCTCGCGGCGGCGCTCACCTTCGGCGCCGACGGCATCGCCATGGGCACGCGCTTTCTGCTCACCGCCGAGAGTCCGACGCCGGCAGCCACCAAAGCCCGTTACCTCGAAGCCGAGGTGACCCGCATCAAGGTTTCCACCAGGCTCGACGGCCTGCCGCAGCGCATGATCCTGAACCGGCGGCTCGAGTCCCTGGAGCGGGCTTCGCGCCTGCGCCTGCTGCTGATTGCCCTCAACAGCGGCTGGCGTTTCAAGCGGCAGACCGGCGCGAGCCTCGCAGAGATGCTGAAGTCCTCCTGGGCCATGGCGAGGCAGTCGGAACTGTCGTTCGGCCAGACGCTGCTGGCCGCCAATTCACCCATGATTATCCAGGATTCCATGGTGCACGGCCGGCCGGACGAGGGTGTGCTGCCCAGCGGACAGGTGGCCGGGCTGATCGACGACCTGCCGACCTGCGCGGAGTTGATCGGCGCGATGGTGACGGAAGCCCGGGAACGGCTTGCGGGAAACCCGGCGGGCACTATTGTTGCGGGTGACTGAACGGCGGGAGAACGGCACATGAGTAGCATCTGCTCCGCCTGAGTCGTCTGTACCCTCGGCTGCTTCAAACCCTGACCGAACTGGAACGAGGCCAGTTGACACGCCTTGGCGTGGAACCGATTATCCGCGCGACGGTCCAATCAATTTTCTTTCAAGCGGCGCCTGGCAGCGGGCGGATTTATCCCATGGCTGCAGATGCAGTGCGAGAAACGAACGGCAGGGAAAACGAGGGCATGACGATGGCAGACGACAGCATGGAAGAGACGCGGGGCGGGACCGTGGAAACGGTGAGCGTGGAGACGTTCGATTCGACTGAAGCGCGACCGTGGCGGTATCACAACCGCACCCGGTCAGGCATGGACGACGCCTCGCTGAATGCGCTGGCATCCTCCATTGCCCGGGACGGGCAGCAGCAACTGGGGCTCGCCAGGCGCCTGCCGGAGGGTGACACCCACACGGTGGAAGTCATATTTGGCGTGCGTCGCCTGGAAGCATGCCGGCGCGCCGGTTTGCGCTGGCGCGCGGAAGTGCGCGAGGCGTCTTTCACGGATGCACAGTGTGCGGCGCTCATGCACGGCGAGAACGAGTGGACGGAAGGCGTTTCGCCGCTGGAGAACGCCGCGCAGTGGAAAGTCATGCTGGATGCCGGGGTATTCAAGAACCAGTCGGCGCTGGCCGCACAGCTCGGCTGCCATCGCGGCACGGTGTCGCGGGGGGTGCGCACGGCCACGGCGCTGCTGGGCGAGCGCTGGATCGAGCGGCTGGTGCGCCCGGTGATGCACCAGTTCACGGGCCGCTCGGCGGACCGCCTGGCGGATGCGTGCGTGGACAAGACGCAACGTCAGTCCGCCAGGAGGCGCGCGAGAAACCTGCAGCCGGGCGTGCCGGCGGGAAGCCTCTACAACCTGCTGTTCGAGGGGGACGGCGACGACAGCCGGCGGGAGGTGGTATTCGTGCGCCGCAAGGGTCAGGCGGGCGGTGGCGTGGTCGCCGCGAAAATCGAGCGCGATGGCGCCGGCTGGTTCTCGGTCAACGTTCGCGCGCACGAGCAGACGCCGTCGGAACTGGCTGAACTTGCCGAGAAGATCGAGGCGCTGGTTGCGACGGAAACCGCCGAGGCGGCCGGAGTGCGGCTCGGCAGGCGCCTTGCGTCGTTCCTGACGCCCGAGGAAGCCAAGGATGTGACGCGGTCCTGGCTCGAGGGATGCATCTGGGCGGCGGCCCGAGACAGCGGCCTCGATTGGGATCAGTGGCGCTGCGCGGCTGCGGCGGAGGTATTGCGGTCGCAGCAGGACGGTTGGGAGCGGGCGATGGTCCGGGCGATCGGCGGTGCGGAGGCGGACCCCGGCGGGTAGATCCCGGTGCCGGGCGCAGTCAGGCTTGTCAGAGAGGGAGATCAGATGCTGAAAGCGCACTTGACGGCGATCGGACGCGCCCATGACCGCGCCCTGGCGGGACTCCGGCACCTGGACGGTGTCGCTTCGCTTCTGATTCGGCTCATTCTCGGACCCGTTCTCATCGCTTCGGGTTGGGAGAAACTCACGGGTACGAACTGGTTTGTCCACGTTCTCGATTCGTTCCCGTTTCCGTTCAACGTGCTGCCAGCGGAGTTTTCCTGGTTTCTCGCATCCTGGACCGAGTTCCTCGGCGGCATTCTGCTGCTGTTCGGCCTTGCAACCCGGGTCGTCGCCATACCCTTGGCGGTGACGATGTTCGTGGCGGCCTGGTCGGTGCACCTGGACAATGGCTGGGCGGCGATCGCTCCGTCCCGCCCGGCGGCCGTCTGCATTCCCGGCAGCGAAGCACACGCGGCTTCGAGCCGATTCGTGCGCTTTATGGAATGTCAGAACGTGAATGCGCGAACCATTGAAGCGTCGAAGCGGCTCGCCAGGGCGAAAGCCATCCTGCGCGAGCATGGCGATTACCGGTACCTGAATGGCCGGGGCGCCATCGTCAAGCTCAACAACGGCATCGAGTTCGCGGCGATCTACCTGACCATGCTGCTCGGCCTGCTCATCATCGGCGGCGGCCGGTATTTCAGCCTGGACTACTACGTACGTCTTTTCGTGGAGCGCTCAGTAACGAAAGGCGCAGGCGGTTAGCTGTGCCGACAGATGGGAATGCGTGAAAGCCGCGCCGCCGTTTTGTCGCGCGTGCGCGACAAGACGCAGTTCCGGTCTTCCGAGCACCTCAGGCGGCTGAATTCAGCATTCCGCCGCTTTGAACGGATGATGACGAATCAGCCGGGGAACGGGAGTGCAGGACCATTTCCGCCATCTCGTCGGCGACGACGCTCGCCGGCCGTCCGGTACGCGCCGACTCATCGAAGATTGCAGTGAGCCGTTGCGGGATGCGGTGAACTTCGTCCGCCAGCCGTTGCCGGGTGCAGCCGCCGAGGTACTCCCGGGCGATGCAGATGACCCCGCCGCTGTTGATCACGTAGTCGGGGGCGAAGAGTATGCCCCGCTCGTGAAGACGCATCGCGTCCGGGGCGGTTTCCAGTTGATTGTTGGCGGAACCGGCGACGACCCTGCACTTCAGACCGGGGATGGTCCGGGCATTCAGCACCGCGCCGAGGGCGCACGGCGCCAGGATCTCGACATCCTGAAACAGAATGGCTTCGGGTGGCACGGCCCTGGCGCCGAACTGCTGTACGGTCCGTCGGAGGTTGTCGGCGTTCAGGTCCGATACGACCAGGCGGGCGCCCCGCTCGGCAAGGAGCCTGCACAGGTGAAAGCCAACGTGGCCGACACCCTGTACGGCTACCCTCAACCCCTCGAGGGAGCCGGCGCCGAGCTTTCGCCGCGCGGCCGCTTCCATGCCGAGAGCGACGCCGAGCGCCGTCCAGGGAGAAGGGTCGCCGCCGACGGCGCCGTTTACGTGGGGAAGCCCGGAGACGAATTTCGTCCGGGTTCCCACCTGCGCCATGTCCCGGGTGGAGACACCCACATCCTCGCCGGTTATGTACCGGCCGCCCAGGGAGTCAACGGCAGCGCCAAGTGCCTGGAAGACCTCTGCAGACTTCGTTTCGCCGGGTTCGCACAGCACGACGCATTTGCCGCCGCCGAAGGGCAAGCCGGCCAGCGCGTTCTTGTAGCTCATCCCCCTCGACAGGCGAAGCACATCGTTCAGGGCTTCCGCCTCGCTCCCGTAATGCCAGCGCCGGCACCCTCCGGCGGCCGGGCCGAGTGCGGTGGAATGGATCGCGATGATGGCGCGCAATCCGGACGTCTTGTCGAAGACGTGATGAACGGCTTCATGGTCGTCAAAGGCCGGGTTGTCGAAGAGGTGCATGGAACTGGCTCCGCAAGGAATTTCGATTGATCGAAAAATACTGGAGTTTCGGGGAAATATGTGTGCTATTTTTCCTTTAATAACGATAATAATTAGAATATTTATTCTAAATTTTTTTAATTAGAGAAATATAAATTTAATTTTTTCTGTCCAGTCTGGATAAGCGACCCTTTCGAGGCGCCAAGATCAAATATCATCAGTATTGATGATTCGCGACGTTCGCCGAATTCGTAAGGTTTTCAAACCCTTAACGAAGTGACGGCGGATCATGGGAAACGTGTCTCCCGGGCAACGACTGGCACGCGCAGCATTGCTGTCGGCCGGCGCCTGGAAGGCAACCTACCAGAGCGCTTCGGCCCCGCTTCCCGCCATTGCAGACCTGCAGCAATCAATGGCCCGGGGCGAATTGTCGAGCGAGCAGCTTGTTCGCCGTGGGCTTGAGGCAGCCGATCGCCAGGACTTCCTGAACGCTTTCATTTCGCTCGACAGCAAGGGGGCCCTTGACCGGGCACGACGTCTGGACGAATTGCGTCTCGGGGGTGAAGTCCTGGGACCCCTGCACGGGATTCCGGTCGTTGCGAAAGACAATATCCACGTATCCGGGTTGCCCAGTACCGCAGGTACGCCACTCCTCAAGTCCTTTGTTCCGATGGACGATGCGCCGGCCGTAGCCCGCCTGAAGGCTGCGGGCGCCATCGTGCTCGGCAAGACGAACATGCACGAGCTGGCCTTCGGCATAACCAGCGGCAATGCAGCTTTCGGGGCGGTGGGGAACGCTCACGACCGTGAATTCATCGCCGGAGGCAGCAGCGGCGGCACCGCAGTGGCTATCGCCACCGGCATGACGGTAGCGGGCCTCGGCACCGACACCGGGGGAAGCAGCCGGATTCCGGCGGCTCTCAACGGCATCGTCGGGTTCAGGCCCACCGGGGGCCGCTATCCGTCTGCCGGCATCACGCGAATCTCCAGTACACGGGACACCATCGGGCCCATGGCGCGTACCGTGCGGGACGCCGCCCTGCTTGACCGGATCCTGGCGGGGGAGAGCGGGTCGCTGCCGGAAGTCGGCCTCGACGGTCTCCGGATCGGCGTTCCCTGCGGTTATTTCTACGACGATCTGCAACCTGAAGTACGCGAGCCGGTGGAGAGCCTCCTGCGCATGCTCATCGAAGCCGGCATGCAACCGGTGCATGCGGACCTGGCCGACATCGGTCGGCTCAACAGGGAAACGGGCTTCCCGATCGTGCTGTTCGAGGCACGGTCGCTGCTGAGCGATTTCCTGGACGCCCACCTGCCGGGTCACTCCCTGAAAAGCCTGGTCGACTCGGTCTCCAGCCCGGATGTCCGGCAGCTCATGGGCGATGTGTTGCGCGGAGAGGTTTCCGAACTCGCATACCGGCGGGCCAGGGAGCACTACCGGCCGCAACTGCAGCGCCTTTACGCCGACTACTTCGGGAAGCACGAGGTAGAGGCGATCCTCTTTCCCACCACGCCGCTCACCGCGAGGCCAATCGGGGAGACCTCTGATGTGGTGGAACTGAACGGTGATTCGGTACCCGCGTTCGCAACCTACATCCGCAACACGGATCCGGGCAGCAACGCAAACATTCCCGGGCTGAGCGTTCCACTGCCGGTTCCTGAAGGGAGCCTGCCGGTGGGCGTCGAGATCGACGGGCCTGAGGGCAGCGACAGGCGCCTCCTCGCCATCGGCGCCGCAATCGAACGTCTTCTGCAACGGCAGGGCAGCGGGCGTGAACAGACAAACCAATGAACAAGGGGAATATCGTGAACAGTAGTGGTTCCGCATGCTTGGCCCTCCGCACCTGGATCGGCACGGGCGTCAGAAAAAGTACCGCCACGTCGGCAACCGGGTTGGCCGTCGCCGTGATGCTCTTCGGTCCGGTCCAGGCCCGGGAACTCGAGGAGATCGTCGTCACCGCGGAAAGACGCGCGGAGAACCTGCAGGACGTGCCGAACGCGATCACGGCGCTCAACGAGACAACGATCGAACAGGCCGACATTCACGACCTGACCGATATCGCAACGCGCATTCCCGGCCTTACGTTCTCGCCCTTTTCCCCCGGGCAGAACATCGTGGCCCTGCGCGGCGCATCGTCCAACGACGACGGCGCGGGGACCGACAACTCGGTGTCCGTATTCGTCGACGATGTCTACCTGGGCAGGGTCTCCAACATCAATCCGGAGATGTTCGACATCGAGCGCATCGAGGTACTGCGCGGACCGCAGGGCACCCTGTACGGCAAGAACACGATCGGCGGCGCCATCAACATCGTATCGGCCCGACCGAACATCGAGGCGCTGGAAGGCAAGGTGCGGGTCAATGTGGGCAACTACGCGCGCCACGATGTCTCGGGGCTCCTGAGTGGACCGATTGGCGAGGGTTGGGCGGCGAAGGCATCGTTCAGCTACCGGAAACGGGACGGCTGGGTGGAAAACGTCTACCTGGACAAGAAACAGAAAGACGACGACGTGCTGGCACTGCGCGGTCAACTGCTGTACGCCGGAGAGAGCTTCGAAGCTTTGTTCAGCGCGGACTTCAACCGCCTGGACATCGAGGACATGGCACGAACCCCCATCGCCACGGGCGAACCGGGAGACCCGGCGTTCTGGGCCGCCAACGTCCCGGGCAGCTATGCGGACCGCTGCAGTGGCCGGGGCGCGGATTGCTCGGCGGGCCCCATCGACGGTTATGCGGAACGGGAAGCCTGGGGTTTCAGCATGAAGTTGAACTGGCGCCCGGCGGCCGGGGAGCTGATCTCGATTACCGCTTACCGGGAAAACGAAGCGGACTGGAACATGGACTCCACGGGAACGCCCGTCTCGCCGCTACCGCCGCTGTTCAACCAGATCAACGACGACATTTTCGACAGCACCGAGCAGTTCACCCAGGAACTGCGCTGGGTATCTGGCCTGGGCGAGACGGTCGACACCATAGCGGGACTGTGGTTTCTCACCGAGAACACTGACCGTACGGAGTGCTTCGACAACGATGTGCTGCCCAGCGACTGCACCCCCACGGCGGACAACGGAGCCACCGACTGGTACCGCCAGGTGAACGAAACTACCAGCTACGCCGGGTTCGGTCAGGTCGACTGGCGGTTTGCCGACGGCTGGGAACTGACCCTGGGCGGGCGTTACAGCTACGACAGGAAGGAGATCGACAACGACGCCATCGCGGGCGATTTCGTGGTGATCAACCAGACGTTCTCGAATTCGGTGAGCGAGAATTGGAGCGCTTTCACTCCGAAGATCGCCCTGGCATACCTTCCCGGCGAAAACGCCACGATCTACGGCGCCGTCTCCTGGGGATTCAAGAGCGGCGGCTTTGCCGCGGCGCCACAGGGCATCGAGTTCACGGAGCCCCTGGACCAGGAGGAAGCGCTCAACTACGAGGTGGGCGTCAAGGCGGACTTCGGCGACAGCTTCCGGCTGAACGCAGCGGTTTTCTACACGGAATACCAGGACCTGCAGATCCAGACTTTCGGCCCGTTGACCGCCGCCGCCGCCTTCGGGACCTTCCAGACATTCAACGCGGGCGATGCCGAGATCTTCGGCGCAGAACTGGAAGCGACCTGGATCGTAACCGACAGGTTGACGCTCTCCGGTTTTTACGCCTACCAGGACAGCGAGTTCGGCGACACCGACATTCCGGGTACCGCCTTCCCCGACCAGTCAGGCCAGGACCTGATCCGGGCGCCCGAGCACAAGTTCAATCTCAATGCGGATTACGTCCAGGCGCTCGCCAACGGCGGTGAACTGGCGGTGACCCTGAGCTGGCGCTACACGGACGATCAGCGCGGTGAACTGGAGCCGTGGGCGGTGCAGCCCGAGTTCGACCTCTTCGATGCCCGGGTGAGCTGGACGAGCAGCGACGATGCCCTGGAAGTAGCGGTGTGGGGCAGGAACCTGGCGGACGAGGAGTACCTCAGCCACCTTTACACCATCGCCTCGAGCGTGGTGGCGGTGCATGGCGACCCGCGTATGTACGGTGCGACGGCAACGTACCGCTTCTAGCCGGAACCAATCGCGACTGGTAGCGGTCGAAAGCCTGGCTCAGGCTGCCGGCTTGGCGCCGCTGTCGTTGAGACGCCCGACTGACGCCATGCGCAGGAGGCCGTGTCGAATGCGAGGAACGATTGGAGGGAGTACAGTGGGCTCGTGAATCTCACGCAGAAGCAGTGGCGCAAACTGTTGAGTGTCATTCAACACCTGAATGACAGCCTGGACGACTGCGACGTCCGGGAGCGCGCGGGGCGGGACCTGCTCGACCTCCTGTCGGCGGACTATTTTGCCTCTTTCATCTGGGACGAGCGCGGGGGCGTCTTCGCGAGGCCGGTGTACTTGAACATGTCGCCGGAGAACCTGAAGCTCTACGATCAGTACTACCAGTTCCACGACCCAATCACGTTTAGGATGCAGCCGTACCGGCGGGCGGTTTCAGTCAATGAAGTGATGGCCCAGCAGGACCTGATCAATACGGAGTTCTTCAACGACTTTCTTGCCAGGGACGGGCTCTATTACGGAATCAACATCTACGTCTACGACAACGGCAACCGGAACATCGGCGACTTCCGGGTGTGGCGTTCGCGCAAGCGCGCCAATTTCGACCGGCGGGAGTTGGAAATACTGGACATGATCGCGCCGCACTTCAGGAATGCCATGCGCAATATCCTGTTCGCCAAGCACAGGATTCCGGCGCTCGAGGTGGACGAGATTCGCAAGTCACTGTGTGACAGTTACAGCCTGACCCGGCGGGAACTCGACGTCGCGGCTGCGGTTCTGGAGGGCTTGCCCGACAAGAAGATCAGCGAGACGCTGCACATCTCGATGCCGACGCTGCGCAGTCACGTTCAGCACGTATTCGGCAAGCTCGACGTGAACAGCCGCACCGAGTTCTGCAGCAAGGTGTTTCTGGGCAACCCGTCAGCCTGAACGGGCCGTTGCGCCCGCTCTCAATCGCGGAACCGGCGGAATGCGCCGGCGCCGGACGCGGGGCACGTGAACGCTAGTCGAACACCTCGGCGTAGACGGATTCGTTGAAGCCAACGAGCAGGGTGCCGCCCACACGGAGGGTGGGAGCCCGGAGGTTGCCCGTGGACCCGAGCATGGCGGTTACCGCCTCGTCTGAGAGCCTGTCGGCGCCGGTGAATTGCTGCAGCTTTCTGCCCTTGGCAACGTGGGCGGCGGTAGCCGCTTCGAGCAGCGCCACGGCGTCGCCGCGCTGCAGCTTGCGGCTGGCCAGTACGGTTTCGGCCACCTCGATGTTTCTCGCCTCCAGGAACTTGGAGGCCCGCTTGCAGCTTGTTCAGCCGCTGCGGAAGTAGTACCAGTCAACCCTTGTGGCGGTCATTTCGTTCGATCCTTGTGGAACGCGCCCATGCTGCCATCCCCCTTGGGCAAGATCAATTTCCCCTGCTATGCTCGCCGCGTCATCGGGCTTGGGAATCGTCAATGCACTCGGTGTTCGTCGTGCTGCTCGGCATCGCCGGGATGTGTTTCGGCTGGTTCGTCTACTCGCGGTTCATTGCCGAGCGCATCTTCCGGCTCGACCCGGAATTCGTGACCCCCGCCCACGAGTTCAGCGACGGCGTCGACTTCGTCCCCACCAACCGCTACGTGCTGTGGGGCCATCACTTTACGTCGGTGGCGGGTGCGGCGCCCATCGTGGGGCCGGCGATTGCCGTGTACTGGGGCTGGGCGCCGGCGGTGGCCTGGGTGGTGCTGGGCACGATCTTTTTCGCCGGCGTGCACGACTTCGGGGCGTTGTGGGCGAGCAACCGGCACAAGGCGCGCTCCATCGGCGTGCTGTCGGAATCCGTGGTGGGGGCGCGCACGCGCAAGCTTTACATGGTGGTGGTGTTCCTGCTGCTGCTCATGGTGAACTCGGTATTCGGCGTGATCATCGCGCGGGCGTTCGTGAACACGCCGAGCGCCGTTTTTCCGGCCTGGGCGGCCATTGTGGTTGCACTGGTCATCGGGCAACTGCTGCATCGCCGGTTCAACCTCATTGCGCTGTGCATCGGCGGGGTGGCCGCCCTGTACGTCTCCATCTACGTCGGCGATCTCATGCCGCTGGAGCTGCCGGCGATGTTCGGCCTGGCGCCCCAGGCCAACTGGATACTCATTCTCTTCCTGTACGCGGCCGTGGCCTCCATGCTGCCGGTCTGGGTGCTGCTGCAGCCGCGCGACTTCATCAACGGCGTTCAGCTCTTTCTCGGGTTGGCGCTGCTGTACGGGGCGGTGTTGCTGGTGATGCCGGACATCGCCGCGCCGGCGTTCAACGACCGGTTGGGCGAGAGCGCACCGTCGATCGTTCCGCTGCTGTTCGTCACCATCGCCTGTGGCGCCGTGTCCGGGTTTCACGGCATCGTCGCCTCGGGCACCAGCTCAAAGCAGCTCGACCGCGAGCCCGATGCGCGTTTCGTGGGCTATCTCGGCGCCGTCGGCGAAGGGTCGCTGGCGCTGATCACCATCGTTGCGGTAACGGGTGTGACGCTGGCCGCCACCACCGAAGAGTGGCACGCGATGTACAGCGAGTTCGGCTCGGCCGGGGCAGCCAGCTTCATACAGGGCGGGGCCAACCTGATCAGCTCTGGCTGGGGGCTGCCCGTGGGGGTCGCCCAGACCATGCTCGCCACCATGGTCGTGCTGTTCGCCGGCACGACCATGGACTCCGGGGTGCGCCTGCAGCGCTACATCATCCAGGAGTGGGGCGAGATCTATGGAGTTCCCGTGCTCGGCAACAGTGTGCTCGCCACCGCCCTGGCGGTGGGCGCCTGCCTGTTGCTGGCGTTCGGCGCGGGCGGGGCGAGCGGGGCCGGCGGGCTGGTTCTGTGGCCGTTATTCGGGTCGACCAACCAGCTTCTCGCCGGGCTGACGCTACTGGTCCTGACGGTGCTGCTGATGAAACTGGGGCGGCCCGCCTGGTACACCATGGCGCCGATGCTGTTCGTGCTGGTCATGTCGTTCTCGGCGGGGGTGGTGACGCTGAACCAGCTCTTTGCGGCGGGCAATTATCTGCTGGTTGGTATCGGGGCGATCGTGCTGGGCACCAGCGTTCTCGTCATGCTGGAAGCTGCCTCGGTGATCGTGTCTTTGCGTAACGGGGAGTCGCGACAGGCAGCGGCATGAATCTTCTCCGGTTCGGGTTCGATCAGGTGTCCCGCCTCGGACTGTGCCTGTTGCTGATTGCGATTGCGGCGGGTTGTTCGGGGGCGGACGACGAGGAGAATGTGCCCTCTGCCGACGCGCCGGCGCAACGGGCCCCGGCCGGCGCTTCGTTGCTGCCTGCGGGCGCGGTCGATGGCGGTTCGTTGTCGCCGCGGGCATTGGCGCGGGCGTTTTCGGAACTCAAGGTCGATGGGGTGGGCGTTGAATTGCTCGACCAAGGCGGTGAGCCGGTGCTGCTGGTCCGCGTGGCCATCGATGCGATGGAGCCGGTTCTGATCGGCGGCCGGCCCGGCGGGGTGACGGCGGCGGACGCGCTCCGGGAGGCTCAGGTGGTCGTCGGCAGCGGCTTCGTTTCCCATGTGAGTTCGCTCTCGCCGGTGGGGCTGCTGCAGATCGACGGCGAGATGCTGAGCGAGATGCAGCCGTACGGTTACACGCGGGTGCTGGGCCTGCGTTCCGACTCGCTGGGCGTGCTGGGGCACCGCGAATTTCACAGGGGCATGTACCCCTCGGCGGTTCAGCTTGGCCCGGGAATCGTGGAGCAGGGGCTGCTCGACATTTCGGAACGCGACCTGACCCGGCCCCGATACCTGCGCGCCTTCATCGCCACGTGCGGCCGCACGGCACTGGCCGGCGTTACCCTGCGACCGGCGCACCTGCATACGCTCGGAAAACGGCTGATCGAGCATTTCCGCGGCGCCGGCCTTGTCTGCGACGAAGTCGTCAATCTGGCCGGAGACCGGGAGGCGGTACTGGCCATGGCGGCTGAAGATGGCGAGCGGTTCGCCTATTTCGGCCACCCCCACAAAGCCAAGGCGACGTTGATCGGTTTCAGGAGGCGGGTGTAGTAGGGTCTAGCGCCGCCCGGTGATGGGGGCGCGGACAGTGCGAAGGGTCAATACTACCGCTGGCTGGCGGCACCGGCGCACCGCAGCGTATCGATTGTTCTCCGAGCGAGCCGGCCACGGTTACGGAAACCCGGCCTTTTCACATCGGGCGTTCAGCGGCGCCTTGCCGGAACCGGTTGAACGCGACCTGCGTTCTCACGCAGGAACGGCGGGCGGCGCCTGGACGCCGCCCGCCCGCGAACCGTGAACTGCCTATGGCAGCGCGTTATTCGCTCTTAAGGCGATTCCAGACCCGCACAACCAGAATCGCTCCCACCGCGCCGTACAGTGCCGTGGCCTGTTGATCCAGGATAGCGTCCAGGTAACCGCCGATCATAGGAATGTTGCCGAGGACATCCGCTCCGGCCGCTGCGCCAACAGCGATCGTGACGGCCAGGAAGCCTGTTGCGTCTTCGGCATCCACCACCATCGCGCCGTAAACCAGCCCGAGGATGACAAGTGCCAACGGCAGCAGGTTCTGCGGAACCGCACCCGGCGCCAATCCTTCAACGATAGACGCTAGAGCAGCCAGTCCGACAATTATTCTTGTCGCCATTTTCCTTCCCCCTCAATCGAAAGTGAGTACCTCTTGCACAACACTGTCGACCAGGTGCCCGCGAACGAGCACTAGGTCTCTGCGGTGCACCCCGTACTATATAGGTCACGCACGGGAAAGCAAACGGTCTTTTTTTCGCTTTCGGGGCGGCCCTCGGGCGTCGATTCCATCCCCGGAGCACCTGTTCGCGGAAGCGGCCGGCAGCCTGTTTCCCGCTGTTGCGGCCCGGTGCCGGAGGTCACACCTTGCCGGAAATCACGAGATCGACGAGGTAGGGCGCGCCGGACGCAAAGCCCTTGCGGATGGCCGGAGCCACCTGTTCCGGTTCGGTGACCTGAACGCCGTCGACGCCCATGCCGCGCGCCATTTCCACAAAGCCGAGTGCCGGTTCGGTGAGATCCATGTGCGGATAGGGGCGGTTGGAGCGGGCATCGTAGCGATGCCGGTAGATGTCCATGTTGTGCTTCAGCACCCGGTATTCCCGGTTGGAGAGAATCACGAAGACAATGGGCAAACGGTGGTGGGCAGCGGTCCAGAGCGCCTGGATGCTGTACATCGCCGACCCGTCCCCGGAAATCGCCAGCACCGGCCTGTCGGGATGGGCGACCTTCGTGCCGATGGCGCCGGCGATCCCCTGGCCGATGCCGCCGCCCTTGCCGCCGTAGTAGTCGCCCGGGCGCTGAAAGTTGAAGTGGCCCCATACCTCCAGAGACGCGGTGATGGACTCGTCGGCGATCACCACATCCTCCGGCGCCGCGGTCGCGACTTCGTGCAGGGCCCGGGCCGGCGTCATGGGACTCGTATCCCAGAGTTTCTCGAGGCGCGCGTTCACCGCCTGCAGCTCGGCAGCCTTTTCGTCGGCAAGCGCCGCGTTCCGGGCTGCGGCGGCCGCGGCGAGACCGTTCCCACCGCGGGCGTGCAATTCCTCCCGGAGCCTGTGCAGCGAAACGGCGAGGCCGCCGGCCATGCCGACATCCACGGGATCGTTGAAAGCCAGAAGCTCGGAGGCGTTCTGCAGTTCGACCACCGGCACACCCTCCGGCAGGGGGCTCGCTCCGTCGAACCACAGTTCTTCCCAGCCGGGCCCGCCGAGCAGGAACACGAGATCGCGCCCCTTCAGTGCGTCGCGAATCCCGGCCGCATCCAGCGCAAGCCGTCCCTTGTAGTTCGCATGACGGCTCGGGAAGACTACCTGGGAGCGCAGGCCCAGTTGCCAGACCGGCGCGCCGAGGGTTTCCGCGAATGCCACGAGCGAGGAAAACGCCCCGTCCGGTGCGATGTCATCGCCCGTCACGATGGCGGGCGAGTCGCTGTCGAGCAGCAGGTCGACAGCCTTCGCAAGCCCATTGGGGTCGGGCGGACTGGCGACCTGCAGCCTGGCCGGCGCGGTGTCTGTTGCGCCGGTTTCGCCTTCCATGACATTGACCGGCAGCGACATGAAAACGGGCCCGGCGGGCGGCCGGTTGGCGATCTGGAACGCCCGGCGCAGCATGGGCGCGACCTCGTCCGGTGCCTTGGGTTCGGCGCTCCACTTGGTGACCGGCGCGGCCATGGCGACCAGGTCATGGGAGAGCAGCGGCTCCCGCAGTTGCAGGCGTGTGTCCTGCTGGCCGGCGGTGACCAGCATCGGCGCCCGCGCCTTCAGCGCCCCGTACATCATGCCGATGGCATTGCCGAGGCCGGGCGCGACGTGCAGGTTGACCACGGGCGTCCTGCCGGCGGCCTGCGCATAGTAGTTTGCGGCGCCCACGGCAACGCCTTCGTGCAGCACGACGTAGTAGCCGATCTGCGGGTAGTCGGCCAGCCGGTCGAGCAGGGAATTCTCGGTGGTGCCGGGGTTGCCGAAGATGCTGTCGACCCCATGCGCGAGAAGGCTCTCCATGAAGACCTGTTGTGCCCGCATGCTCAAACCTCCGCGACGTTGAACGGGAAACGGTACGAGGTCTGGCCGGGTGATGCCCCGGCTCGACCGGAAAGCCGCGAACGGGCGCGATCCTGACTCACTTGGCTACCTTGTCCGCGAACTGAACGTGTAGTAGAGCATAGCGGGGTGGCTTTGGAAAAACCCTGTCCGCAAGTGCCGGCACCGCCCCCGGCCGCTGGCGTGCATCGAGTGTCTCGACTAGGATGCCGCGTTCCTGACGGCACGCCGGATGCGAGGCCCGTGCCTGTCCGGATGCCATCGAGGGCCCGGTCCTGCCGACGGGACTCGCCCGGCGGGGCCATGCCCGGCCCCGACAGGAATGCGGTGATGGGGAACGGTCTCGACCCGTTTGCCGGCCTGATCCGCGAATTAGCCCGACCTATTCGTGAATGAACGTAGCGAGGCTGGCAAGAGTAGTGAAAGCACTGGGTGCGCGGAGTAAGAGCGCGCGCTTACCGTGCTTGACAGCACGTTGAGCACGCGGCGGGAGCACGCTTAAGTGTTTCGCTGCTATTGACGGCCGCAGTAGTTTATTCATGAATAGGTCGGGCTATAGGTTCAGAGGTATCGCAATGAGCGGCAATTCCGGTTTCAACGGTTTCGGCGCGGACACGGTCCGGTTCCTCGAGGACCTGGAAGACAACAACAACCGCGCCTGGTTCCAGGAGAACAAGCACCGTTACGACAGCGACGTTCTGGAACCGGCGCTCGCCTTCATCGGCGCCATGGGGCCGTTACTGGCGCGGGTGTCGGAGTGCTTCACCGCCATTCCCAAACGCATGGGCGGCTCGCTCATGCGCGTCTACCGCGACACCCGCTTCAGCCGGGACAAGACGCCGTACAAGACGAACATCGGCATTCAGTTCCGCCATGAGCAGGGCAGGGACGTACACGCGCCGGGCTACTACCTGCACATAGAAACCACCGGCTGCTTCCTCGGCGCGGGCATGTGGCACCCCGAGCCGGCCGCCCTCAAGGCAATCCGCGAGCGCATTGCCGAGCATCCCGATGCCTGGCGCAAGGTGTTGCGGTCGCGACGCTTCAAGAGCGAGTACACGTTCGCGGGCAACAGCCTGAAGCGGCCGCCCCGGGGCTTTGCGCCCGACCTGCCCCACCTGGAAGACATCAAGCGCAAGGACTTCATCGGCGTCAGCGACTTTTCCATCGAGCGGGCGGCCGGCGCGGGCTTTCCCGAGGAAGTGGCGGAGCGCTTTGCCAGGGCGACCCCGCTGATGGCGTTCCTGTGCACGGCCGTCGGCGTCGAGTTCTGATGCTGACGTTTGCCGAAGAAATCCTGCTCCTGCTGCTCGAGGACGAACAGGGCAAGTTCCTGCCGGTAACCCGGCATGCGCTGGGCCACGCGCTGGTGGGGGCCGTTCTGATGGACCTGGCTTTCGCGAACCGTATCGACACGGACCTCGAGCGGTTGACGGTCACGGACGCAACGCCCACACACAACCCGATGCTCGACGAGGTGCTCGAACGCATCGTGAGCAGCCGAAAGGCACGGTCAGCCGTCGACTGGCTGAAGGCGCTGAGCGGCGAAGAGGCGGCAAACATCCGCGAACAGGCACTGGCAAGCCTGGTGGAGCGCGGCATCGTCGAGCGGCGCGACACAAAGGTGCTCGGATTTTTCCGCTCCCGGCGCTACCCGCCGGTCGACGGCGAGCGCATGCGGTCGGCAAGTCTGCGCATTTCCGAACTGCTGTCTTCAGACCAGATACCCGATCCCCGGGATGTAGCACTTGTATCGCTCGCCGATGCCTGCGGCGTCCTCCGGACAGCCTTCGAAGAAGCGGAAATCGAGCGGAACATGCCCCGCCTACGACAACTGGGCAAGATGGACCTGATCGGCCGTGAAATGCTCGGCCGCATTTCCGTCTGGAAGCACGGATTGACCGGCCCGGACGACGATTGACCTGCTGCGCAGACGTGGTAGGAACAGCGCCGAATCTCGGCAAAGAGTTCGTATGCGGCGCTTCCCTTTCGGCGCGTTAAGCTCGTTCAATAACCTTGCGTACGGTAGGATGACGTGGCCGTGCGCCGAAAGGGAAGCGCCGTATGCGAACTCGCTGTCGCGACTGACGATGTTTTGCAAGAAAACTTTTTCGTCAAAATCAGAGAACAAAGGTTTTCCATGAAAGTTTCCACCCCGGCGCGCCGGGGCGCTGACGTTGAAGGAACTGTTTGGCTGTGGGATGAGAGTCGGTGTACGGTGCAGGCATCCGGCACCTTTAAAGCACCCCTGCGCCCTCGAATTCCGCCACAACGCGTCCGCTTGGCGTGCCGGATGCCTGCACCGTATACCGACTCGGTGTTGAATTTCCCATATTGTTTAAAATATGTTTTCCTTTAAAATCAAATAGTTGAAGATTGTCCCATGAAAGCCTGACCAACTTCAGGCCTTCAGTTCGTCAAGCTCCGCAAACTCGTCCAGGGCTTCGGGATTGGCCAGGGCCGCAGTGTTCCCGACCGGACGCCCGTGAATGACGTCACGCACCGCGAGTTCCGCAATCTTGCCGCTCATCGTTCTCGGTATGTCCTTTACCGCAATGATCTTCCGGGGCACGTGGCGCGGCGAAGCGTGGGTGCGGATCTCGGCGGCGATCCTGCGGGCCAGCTCCGAATCCATGGAAACACCGGCTCGAAGCACCACGAACAGCACCACCCGGGTATCGCCCTCCCAGTCCTGGCCCACGCAAACCGCATCGACGACCTCCTCGACGCGCTCCACCTGACGGTAAATCTCGGCGGTGCCGATGCGCACGCCCCCGGGATTGAGCACGGCATCGCTGCGGCCGTGCAGGATGAAACCGCCGTTTCCGGTGATTTCCGCGAAGTCGCCATGGGCCCACACATCGGGGTACTTGTCGAAATAGGCGGCGTGGAACTTCGCATTGCCTGGATCGCGCCAGAAGCCGATGGGGCAGGAGGGGAACGGCACGGTACAGACCAGTTCCCCTTTTTCGCCGCGAACCGGCCGGCCGGCGTCGTCCCAGACGTCCACCGCCATGCCGAGCCCCCTGCACTGCAGTTCGCCCTCGTAGACCGGCAGGTTGGGATTGCCGAGCACGAAGCAGGAGACGAGGTCGGTGCCGCCGGTCATGGACACCAGGTGCAGATCGCTCTTGACGTCGCGATAAACGTAGCGGAATCCCTCGTGGGTCAATGTCGAGCCGGTGGAAAGCAGCGCGCGCAACGCGGACAGGTCATGGCTCGTCCGGGGCTTCAATCCGGCCTTGTCGATGGCGGCGATGTACCGGGCACTGACGCCGAGCACGGTGACGCCTTCCCGTTCCGCAACGTCCCACAGCGCGCCCGGACCGGGGTGAAAGGGGGAGCCGTCGTAAAGCACCACGGTGCAACCGCTCGCCAATGCGCTGACCAGCCAGTTCCACATCATCCAGCCGCAGGTCGTGAAGAAGAAGAGCCGGTCGTCGCGGGCAAGGCCCACGTGCAACCGGTGTTCCTTCAGGTGCTGCAGCAGCGTGCCGCCGACGCCGTGCACGATGCACTTCGGCTTGCCTGTGGTGCCCGACGAATAGAGGATGTAGAGCGGATGGTTGAAGTCGACCTGCGCGAATGAGGCCGGGGATTCCGTCAGCTCGTCGAATGTCGGGGCGTCGTCCGCCGCGCCGACGATCGAAACCCGGATGACCTTTTCCAACGACGGAACCTGCCGGACGACCTGCTCCACCTTCTCGCGCACATCGATGCGCCGGCCGCCATAGAAATAGCCGTCGCAGGCGAACAGCACCCTGGGTTCGATCTGCCCGAAGCGGTCGAGCGCCCCTTCCGCGCCGAAATCCGGCGAACAGGACGACCAGACCGCGCCGAGCGTTGTAGTGGCCAGCATGGCGACGACGGCCTCGATGGTGTTGGGCAGCCAGCCCGCCACCACCTCGCCCGGGCCGACGCCGAACCCGGCGAGCCGTGTAGCGAGCGCCGTGCTCCGCCGGTAAAGCTCGGCGTAGGTGATTTCACCGCGTTCGCCGGTTTCCAGGTAGCTCACCAGGGCGATGCGTTCGTCGCGGTACCGGAGGAGGTTCTCCGCGTAATTGAGCCTGGCCCCATCGAACCAGGCCGCGCCGGGAAACCGCTGCAGATCCTTCACCGCGGCATCCGCCGGCCTGCTCGCGCGCACGCCGGTGAATTTCCAGACCTCGCTCCAGAATGCGCCGGGGTCTTCAATGGACCAGGCGTGGAGACTGCCGTAGGTGTCGAACGCACGGCCGGTGGCGGCTTCGGCCTGGCGGGTGAACCGCGTCATGTTCGAGGCGGCGATGTTCGCCGCCGATGGCCGCCACAACGGCTCGCCCATGGTTGCTTTCATTGGCGCACGGAGCGGAAACAGTCGCGCACCTCCGTGACGAACAGCTCCGGCTGTTCGAAAGCGGCGAAGTGCCCGCCCTTCTCCAGTTCGTTCCAGTGGATGATGTTCGGGTACCGCTTTTCAGCCCAGCGCCGCGAACAGCGGAAAATCTCCTTCGGGAAGATGCTGCAGCCCACCGGTGTGGCGATTTCGAATCCGTCGAACCCGCCGCCGAAGCTCTCCCAGTACAGGCGGGCCGATGAGGCGCCTGAGCGGGTGAGCCAGTACAGCATCACGTTGTCGAGCATTTCATCCCGGGTAAGCGCGTTCTCGGGGTGCCCGTCGCAGTCCGTCCAGCGCCAGAACTTCTCGAGGATCCAGGCCATCTGCCCGACCGGGGAGTCGACCAGGCCGTAACCCAGGGTCTGCGGCCGGGTGCTCTGTTGCTTTGAGTATCCCGAGTCCCATTTCTGGTAGCTGGCCATGCCTTCCAGCGCGAGTTTTTCCTGGGGCGTCAGGTCGCCCATGGTGTCTGGATCCGGCGTCGCGATGACCATGTTCAGGTGGATCGCGGCGCAATGGTCCGGGTCCCGGGGCCCGATGTGCATGGTGACCCCGGCGCCCCAGTCACCGCCCTGGGCGACGTAGCGGCCGTAGCCGAGCCGCGCCATGAGCGCCGCCCAGGTATCGGCGATTTTCTCGACGCCCCAGCCGGGTTCGGCGGGCTTGCCGGAGAAGCCGTAGCCGGGCAACGCGGGGCAGACGAGATGGAACGCGTCCGCGCTGTCGCCCCCGTGCTCTTCCGGCCGGGTGAGGGGCCCGATCACCTTCAGGAACTCCACGATCGAACCGGGCCAGCCGTGGGTCATCACCAGGGGCAGGGCATGCTCGTGGGGCGAACGGATGTGCAGAAAGTGGATGTCCAGCCCGTCGATTTCCGTAGTGAACTGTTCGTGCGCGTTGATGCGGGCTTCGGCGCGCCGCCAGTCGTAGGCGCCACGCCAGTAGTCGGCCACCTCCTTCACGTAGGCCAGGGGTATGCCCTGCGACCAGTCGTCCGGCGTTTCCTTCTCGGGCCAGCGGGTGTTGGCGAGGCGCGATCTCAGGTCTTCCAGCTCGCTCTCTGCGATGTCGATACGAAATGGCTTGACGGCCGCCATGGGGGATTCTCCTGGTTCCTTGTCCGTTTATGAAAGCAGGAATGCCCGGAATTAGGAAGAATGGATCTCCAATGAAGCGTGGGCTCCGCGACCCGATGGGCCCTTCGGGGGTGTAGACTTCCCAGGCATGTGGCGTTCGATCAATCCCGTTTGCGGTGCGGTGGCCCGGCGTAGCCGGTATCGGCCTGAAACCGCCGTGGGTTGTGGCACGGCAGGTGAGGGCAGCGCCGCACCCCGGCGGTTCGGGAGCGCGGTTCTGCTGGCCGCGAGCCTGGCGGTTGCGTGTGGTGCGTGCGCCCAGGGCGAGGAACCGGCAGTGGACGTACTTCAGGCTCGGCTGATCGAGCAGATCGAGACAGATACCCGGGAGACCCGGGGCTACACGGGTCGCGCACGCCTCGGCGATGCGGTGATCGAGGCCATGCGGGCGGTGCCCCGGCACGATTTCGTCGACCGGTTCGGCGTGCGCGCGGCATACGCCAACCGCCCGTTGCCCATCGGCCACGGGCAGACCATCTCGCAACCGTTCATCGTGGCGCTGATGACAGACCTGATGGAGCCGGAACCGGACCACAGGGTGCTGGAGATCGGCACGGGTTCCGGTTATCAGGCCGCGGTGCTCTCGGTGCTGGTCGACGAGGTTTACACCATCGAGATCATCCCGGCGCTGGCCGAGTCCGCTGCCGAGCGCCTGGAGGCCCTGGGTTACGACAACGTATCCGTGAAGGCGGGAGACGGCTACTACGGCTGGCCGGAGGCGGCTCCCTTCGACGGCATCATCGTCACCGCCGTGGGGCCGGACATTCCGGCGGACCTGTTGAAGCAACTGAAACCGGGCGGGCGCATGGTTCTGCCGGTCGGCACGCAGTACACGGCACAGGAACTTACCGTGGTGACCAAGCTGGAGGATGGGAGCTACACCGCCCGGGAAGTGCTGCCGGTGGCTTTCGTGCCGCTGACGGGTGATCGCTGATTGCGGCCGCTGAATTGCAGCCGCTGAATCGGAGCCCCTGAACTGCAGCCCTGAAAATAAGAAACCCCGCCCGAAGGCGGGGTTTCCATAATTCAGGATGTCGTCCTGTGCCGCCGGGTTTGACCCCATTGGCGCCGGGCTAGTCCTCCCGAACCCCCTTGGTTCCACTTGCCCCGGGGCCGAAGACCCGGGCGCCTGGCCCGAAGGCCGGGCGGAATCCGAAGATTCCCTGGACCCTTGCAGATCCGGTTGGCCTTGAAGGCGAACCTTCTCGGCCCCGCGTGGCTTTCGCCCCGCGTCCGCGGCCGGTCGGTTCTCCGGTCGACCCTGGGGCCGCCTTCGCTCCCCGACCGCGAGGTTGCTTCCGCTTGACGGACGTCTCCGCCGCCTCCACAACCGTTGGCTCCGCGAGCCGTTGTTTAACGACGCCTTGCTACGTCGTCTCCCGATCGCGCGGCCGACGCTTCCGAGAGAGGCGGATACCCGCTTTGGGCCGTTCCCTCCGGAGAGGTTCCGACCCATCCCGCTCGCGCGGGACCGGCCACCCTTGAGCCACTCAAGCCTGGAGTGACCCCGGCCTTGGCTTGAGGCCTCTCGGTTCGAACTCCGCCTCGGCCCGCCGTTGCCGGCCAGCCCGCTTCGTTCGACCGTATTGATGAGCCTACCAAGGCGTTTTCCGTTTGCCCAATGAAAGGTTTGCAAGAGCCGGTGGATAAGTCGGGGCCTTGGTTGTGGGCAAGTGTGGGCAAGCGGTGGATAGGGTTGTGGATAAGGCGGGGACTCTATTGAGTAACCTGTTGCCTGATGTGCTATGTGTTGAAAAACAAGAAGAATTCTTCAACATGAATTTTTTGCATCTGGTCCGGTAGACGGGCATTCCGCCGCGAGCCGATAGCGGTTGGCGCTGGCGCTCCGCGGGGGATAACGAGTTCAACAGGTGTTGCGGCGGCAGCCCGGCGTTCAGGCCGTTTACCGTGCGAAAACGAGTGGTCGCGGAGCGGAATCCGGGTGGTGCAATGCGCGTGTATTCCGTTTGACTGGCGCAGGTCACCCGTTAAGATACGCTCCCTCGTTTGAACGGGGGTGTTTAGCTCAGTTGGGAGAGCGACGGCCTTACAAGCCGTAGGTCGCAGGTTCGAGCCCTGCAACACCCACCACGGAGCGGTAGTTCAGCTGGTTAGAATACCGGCCTGTCACGCCGGGGGTCGCGGGTTCGAGTCCCGTCCGCTCCGCCACATCCCTTATATAACGATTTGAAAATAAAAGAAAAAACGTCAATATTGGGGAATGGGTATCACTTCAAGTATCACAATCACGAGACGGTATTCGCGGTCCCGGGACGGATGCGATGCCGCGCGGTGGGTAAGCGTTCGGTCGTCCCGTGACGGAGCGGGATTCTAGCGGATTCTAGCGGT